>JBOIDT010000046.1:0-19686 GCA_050740755.1 Gammaproteobacteria bacterium | reverse complement strand
ACGCTTCATTAAACCCAAAGGCTCAACGCCTTTATCAATCGAAAAGCGGTCCCTTCCTGAAAACAGGAAGGGCAGTTTCGCACGCCTGTGTAAAGCTAGATACTGTGATTATGATCGGTCCCCTCCCGCCGGCCAAGCACGGCCGCCTGCCCGTAGTCGTCGTCGTCGAGCAGCAGCGCCAGGCAGTGGCCGCCCACGAGCCCGGTCGCGCCGGCGAGGAGCGCGGTACGTTTGCTCGGTGTGACCATGCTGAACCTTTCTTACTGCGCCTTTAGGCGATCTTGCCGAAGTGGGCGCCGCGTTCCAGTTGGCGCAGGGCCTCTGGGAGCTCGCTGAACGGGAACACGCGGTCCACGATGGGCCGCATCCGGTGGCGTGCGATGGCGTCGTTCATGGCCTCGAACATCGCGCGGCTGCCGGCGAAGATCCCTTGCACGCACACGTTCTTCATGAGGATCGGCATCGGATCCACCTGGCCGGCGCCGGACAGGACGCCGATCAGGCTGATGGGGCCGCCCATGCGCACGGCGCGCAGCGATTCCGCCAGCGTTCCGGCACCGCCGACCTCCACGACATGATCGACACCGACGCCGCCGGCGATCTCGCGCGCGCTTGCCCCACTCGGGCGTGGTCTTGTAGTTGATGCCGTCCGACGCGCCCAGCTCCAGCACCCGCTCAAGCTTCGCGTCGCTGCTGGAGGTGGCGATGCCGCGGGCTCCCTTCACGAACTGAAGGGCGAACAGCGACACCCCACCCGTGCCCTGGACGAGCACCGTGTCGGCGGCCTTGAGGCTGCCCGTGGTCACGAGTGCGTTCCATGCGGTCACGGCGGCACAAGGCAAGGTCGCGGCCTCTTCGTCCGTGAGGTGTTCCGGCAGCGGTAGTTGAGCGACCACGCGTGCATCTTCAAGAGCACCTGCCCGGCGCTTGGGCGCGGCTGCGGCCGGTCGCTGAGGGTCAATGTATCGATGCCAAAGCTGTTTTGCAGTTGATAGGCTTTCATGAGTCGTATTTTTACTCAGGCTGACATACGCACCCATTCGGCCGCCACATGGCATCTAAGGCCTTGTGCAGCCCCCTTTCGAGCGTATATCGTGGAGGAGAGCTACCCGCGTCCCGATCATTGCCCCTCGCGCTGGAGCTGCGCCGCGGTCTCCTGGATCGTCTGCCAGGCCGCTTGGACGTGCCGGTGCTCGGTATGCGTCTGGCCCACGCACAGGCGCAAGGTGTAGCGGTTCCGCAGGGTCGCGTGGGTCAGGTACAGCCGGCCGCCGCCGTTCAGCCGATCCAGCAGCTCGCGGTTGAACGCATCGCCCGCCCGATGCCGGAAGCACACGAGATTCAGAGGCGGCGTGACGCAAAGCTCGAAGCGCGTCGAGTCCGCGACCCAGCGCGCGAATTCCTGCGCGAGCTCCACATGGTGTCGGATGTGGTGCCTCAGACCCTCGATGCCGTAATGGCGGATCACGAACCATAGCTTCAGGGCACGGAAGCGCCGTCCGAGCGGCACCTGCCAATCACGATAGTCGAACACCGCGCCGGACTCGCTCGCCTGGTTGCGAAGATAATCGGGCAGCACCGAGAGCGACTCGATGAGTGCGCTCCGATCCGCGACATAGAAGCAATCGCAATCGAAATTGGTGAACATCCATTTGTGGGGGTTGAAGCAATAGCTATGGGCAAGCGCCATCCCCGCGTGGAGATGGCGGTACTCGGGGCAGATCGCCGCGGTACCCGACATGGCCGCATCGACGTGCAGCCACAGACCCGCCTCCCGGCACACTTCGCCGATCGCCGGGAGCGGATCGATGGCGTTCGAGGAGGTCGTCCCAATCGTGGCACAAACAAAGAACGGGAGGCGCCCCTGTGCGCGATCCTGAGCGATGCGCTCGGCCAGTGCGTCGGGGCGCATGGCGAAGCGCTCGTCCACCGCGATCCGGCACAACCCCTGGCGCCCGAGCCCCGCGATGCGTACGGCCTTCTCGATCGACGAGTGCGCCTCGGTCGAGGCATAGCACACGAGTCGGCGATCGCTGCCCTCGTCGTTACAACGGAAATCCGTGGCCCGCCCGCGCGCGGCGAGGAGCGCGCACAGCGTGGCACTGGAGGCCGAGTCCTGGATCACACCGCCGCCCGGCCCGTCGGAACGAAACCGCGGGGGTAGACCCAGCATCTCGACGAGCCAGTCGAGGACGCGGGTTTCGAGTTCCGTGCAGGCCGGGCTCGTGGCCCACAGCATGCCCTGCACGCCGAGCCCTCCGGCGAGCAGTTCGCCCAGGATCGATGGTCCGGAGGTATTCGCCGGGAAAAAGGCGAAGAAGTTCGGCGACTGCCAGTGGGTGATGCCGGGTAGGATCAGCCGATCGATGTCTGCGAGGATCGTCTCGAAACCCTCACCGTGCTCCGGGGCCTCGGGCGGCAGCGAACGATACACCTCGCCGGGCGCGATCCGCGAGAGGACCGGATAGGACTCGACGCGCGCGTAGTAATCCGCGATCCAGTCCACGACCGCACGGCCGTACTGGCGGAACGCCTCGGGGCCCATGTGGAAGCCGTCATGGGGCGGTATCCGTCCGCCGGCACTCATGTCCGGGTAGCCCCGTCGCACGGTCCGAGGCGATGCCGGATCCCAGCTACAGCCCCACTCCGCATCGATCCGCTCGCGCTATCGCCAGACCTGGTTCGTGATCAGCTCGACGATGCGCTCGGAGGCGCGCCCGTCCCACAAGGGTGGGACCTTTCCTGTCTTACAGTGCCCGTTCAGCGCCTCAAAGGCGGCCGCCACGATCCGCTCGGGGTCCATGCCCACCAGGGTGTTGGTACCGAGCGTCACCGTCACCGGCCGTTCGGTGTTGTCCCGCAACGTGACGCACGGCACGCCCAGCACGGTGGTTTCTTCCTGGATGCCGCCGGAATCGGTGAGGACCACGCTCGCGTCCATCATCAAGCGCAAGAAGTCGAGATAGCCCTGGGGATCGATGAGGCAGAGGGCCGGCATGGACTCCACGAGCTCACCCAGACCATATTGATCGATCATCTTGCGGGTTCGCGGGTGAATCGGGAACACGATGGGGACCTCCCGCTGGATCCGCGCCAGCGCTCCCAGGATACTCCGCAGGCTGTCGCTGCTATCCACGTTCGATGGGCGATGCAAGGTGACGAGTGCATAGCGCTTGCGATCGAGGCCGATCCTCGCGAGCGCGGTCGAGGCCTGTGCCCTCGCCTTGTGGCCGAGCAGCGAGTCGATCATGACGTTACCGACAAAATGGATCCGATCGGCTCGCGCCCCTTCGCGCAGAAGGTTTTCCCTGCCGCTGTCTTCGCTCACGAACAACAGATCGGACAGCACATCGGTGACGATGCGGTTGATCTCCTCGGGCATGCCCCGGTCGAAGCTGCGCAATCCGGCTTCCACATGGGCCACCGGGATGCCGAGCTTGGCCGCGTCGATGGCAGCGGCCATGGTCGAGTTCACATCGCCCACGACGACCACGAGGTCCGGGCGATCCGCCACCATGACCTTTTCGAGCTCGACCAGGAGCCGACCGGTCTGTTCCCCATGGCCGCCGGAGCCGACGCCGAGATAGATATCGGGCTCGGGGAGACCCAGTTCTTCGAAGAACACCTTGGACATCGCCCCGTCATAATGCTGGCCGGTGTGCACCAGCACCGGGACCAGTCCAACGGTGGCCTGCATGCGCTTGTGGATGGGGGCGATCTTCATGAAGTTGGGTCTCGCCCCGACGATGTTGAAGACCTTCTTCATAGTCTTACGTAATGGCCGGCGGGCCCCGCGGAGCGGTGGAGTACCGCGAACCAGGCTATCGGGCGCCGTGGTCTATCCGGTCTTCGAGCCCCAGCACTAAAGGGGCTAAAGGGGCGCCGGCGGGTGAAGCGGGAGGGTACTGGCGGAGCGCCGCGGATCGACAAGCCCAGGGCGTCCCGGGGGATGTGTTCACACGCTGCGCCCGGCGATCACTCGATGCGGAGCACGCTGTCCGCGGCCTCCTCGCCTTCGTCGCCTTCTTCACCTTCCTCCCAGTCTTCGAGTGGGGGATCGCCGTCGTAGATGTCGTTCAGGCGGCGTTGCCGGTAGGCTTCTCGTGTGAAGGTATAGGGGTCCAGTGCCGCCTCGTCTCGCAAACGGGTGGCCTCGAGAAAATTGGAGCGCTCGTTGACGGCACCGAGCACCCCGGCTGGACCGATGATGGGGCTGGTGATATAAAACAAGGGGTTCAGCAGGGTCCCGGTGATATATCTCGGCACGTCCCGCGCCGAGCTCGGCCCGAGCACGGGCAACACCAGATAGGCGCCTTCGTCCACACCCCACACGCCCAGGGTCTGACCAAAGTCCTCATCGTGTTTCGGCACGCTGCCGGCACTCGCGATATCGATAAAACCGCCTATCCCGAGGGTGCTGTTGATCGTGAACCGGCCGATGTCGGCGATCCCTTGCTTCACCTTTCCCTGGAGCAGCTCGTTGAAAATGACGTTGATATAGCCGAGGTTGGTGAAGAAATTCGTGACCCCTTCACGGACCAACTCGGGCGTGTAATCGACATAGGTCTCCGCGACCGGCCTCATCACATAGGCGTCCAAGGTTTCATTGAAGTCGTAGATCGCCCGATTGGTCCTCTCCAGGGGGTCGGATTCG
Source organism: Gammaproteobacteria bacterium (assembly GCA_050740755.1). Classification (GTDB taxonomy): domain Bacteria; phylum Pseudomonadota; class Gammaproteobacteria; order JACCXJ01; family JACCXJ01; genus JACCXJ01. Next base: position 15,032 of record JBOIDT010000046.1, on the reverse strand, counting down.
TCTTCCGAGAGCGTCGACTGGGTCGCGCAGCCGGGCAGGATCGCCACGAGCAGCGCCATCGCAAAGACCAATCTGTTGTTATTGCCGGTCATGGTACACGTCTCCCGATAAATTCTCGCCAGCCAGGCTCGCCCGGCTCGACCCTCGCCGGTATCGCGTCCGTCACGCCCCTTTTGCATAGTGGTCGATCTTGATCCTGATCTGGGCGATCAGGGCGTCGAACCCACGATTCTTCATCACCGTCGAGTACTCGGCCTTGCGCGCCGCCAGCTCGCTGACCCCATCGGCGAACACGTTCAAGATCCGCCAGCGCTCACCCTCGGGTTTGAGGATGTATTTGAACTGGACGGTGTCGCCGTCCGATTTCACCAACTCGGCCGTGACGATCGTCCAATCCCCCTTGGTTTCCTGCGAGATGTCGCGAAACGTCTCGTTGTTGAAGCCGTCGAATCGCGCCGCATAGGTCGCCGTGCTGAGCCGCTCGAAGGTCTCGAGGAACAGCTTTCTCTGATCCGCATCGAGCCCGGCCCAATAGCGGCCCAAGAGCTTCTGTCCGATGGTGCCGAAATCGAAGCTGGCACTGACGACGGGAGCGAGCGTGTCATAGCGGCCGGAGTATCCCAGGGCATCGGCACGCTTCATGACTTCCAGGAGCGTCGTATGGAGCTTGTCGATCACCGACTTGGCCTGTGTCGTTTCCGCCTGTAGATCGGCACCCAAAACGAGTGCCGCCGCGAAAATCAGGACATGCGTCAGCGCTCGGTAGCCGTTCATCATCGTAAAAAACATTCCCGTCTCAGAGCAGATATCGCGGTCCACCAGAGGCCCCCCGGAATGCGCCGCTCATGCGACGCCGCCCTCCGCGAGCAGCACTAGATATCGCAGGGGACCCCGGTGTCTTTAACCAGGGGTGTCTTCCAGCGCGCCTGCCAGAGCCTCGTCGGTACCGTAATGCCTGCCCTTCCACAGCGATCGCCGACCCCGCCAGTAGCGGATCGCAGAGCTCCACGTCATCCCGAGGAACAAGCACCCCGCCCCCGGCAGGCCCAGCACCCACGCGAGGGGGAGCCCATAATACCTGAGAACGGCCCGGTAACTCATCATGGCCATGGCGATCGTCAGGGCGCCGACCGCCGCCACCGGCCACTCCCCAAAGACCAGCGCCGCGACGGGCGCCGCGAACGCGCACAGCATCACCAGGGTGCAGAGGACGAGCAACAGAGGCGAATAGCGCAACTGCGTGAAGGCCGTTCTCGCCACCATGTCCCAGATGCTCGACAGCATGGGATAGGGTCTCAAGCTCCGGGCCGAATGGGTCAACCCGATCCAGGTGCGGAACCCCCGCTTCTTGACGCGCCCGGCCAGGGCGCAGTCGTCGATGAGCGCGTCTCGTATCGCGTCCAACCCGCCGATCTCTCGCAGGACACGCGTCTCCAGGAGGATGCACCCGCCTGCGGCGCAGGCCACGAACGGTATCGCCGGCGAGTTCGAAAGACGGAACGGGTAGAGGAGCTTGAAGAAGTACACGAAGGCCGGCATCAAGAACCGCTCCCAGAGGTTCTCCATGCGCAGCGAGACCAAGAGGGACACCAGCTGGCGACCGTCCTGCAGCAGCTTGGCGCGGAGGGCCGGGAGTATGCCAGGGAGCAGCTCGACATCGGCATCGAGGAGCAGCACCCGCTCGGTGCGCACGTGTGCGAGCCCCTGGTGCAAGGCCCATAGCTTGCCGCTCCAACCGGGAGGCAGGGGCGTCCCGTACACGATCTCCAGCCCCTCGATGCGGCACGCACGCGCCACCGCCGCGGTGCCGTCCATCGATTGATCGTCGATGAGGATGATCCGGAGCCCCTGGCCCTGGCGCCCCAGCCCGGCCAGGGTCGTGCCGATGTGCGCCGCCTCGTCTCGGGCCGGGCAGAGGACGGTCACATCACGGAGATCGACGTCCTCGCCGCCGCCCTGCGCGTCCAGCGACTCGTCGGTGGCCCAGGGACGCCAGGGCGCGGCCAGCACCCCCAGCCACATGAGGCATGCCGGCAGCACCACGTACCACCAAGACACGCCGGCGGTGCCGGATCGCTAGCCGCTGGCCTTGCGGCGGCGCGAGACCGGCGCGGCGATCGTCGCTACGGTCCCGGAGCCCTTGCCTACCAAGTGCGGCCGGGGCAAGGGTTGCTCCCGATAGACGATCTCGGGTTCCGGCGCCATGTCCCCATCGGTGCGCGGTCCCGCGAGCATGACCCGCAAGGCCTTGAGCGGCGAGCGGAACGCATCGTTCACCGCCGTCGCCTCGTAACCGCAATGGACCATGCAATCGTTGCACTTCGGGTTGCGCCCGGTCCCGTAGCGTTCCCATTCGGTCTCTTCCATGAGCTCCCGATAGGTCTTGGCATAGCCCTCCCCCACCAGGAGGTAGCAGGGCTTCTGCCAGCCGAACACGTTGCGGGTGGGATTACCCCATGGCGTACATTCGTAGGCCTGGTTACCGGCGAGGAAATCGAGGTACAAGGGCGACTGGTTGAAGTACCATTTGCGCTTCCCGCGCCGTGACCGGCCGAGCTCGAACAGATCGCGAAACAGCTGCTTGCTGGCGCGGCGCTTGAGGAACACGTCCTGGCGCGGGGCGCGCTCGTAGCTATAACCGGGCGAGATGGTCACGCCCTCGACCCCGAGTGCCATCGCGATATCCATGAACTCGGCCACTTCCGGGGCGGTCTCACCTTGAAAGAGCGTGCAGTTGGCGGTCACCCGAAACCCGGCTGCGCGCGCCTTCTCGATGACCGCCACACAGGTATCGAAGACCCCCTCGCGGCACACCGAGGCGTCGTGCCGCTGGCGGGTCCCATCGAGGTGGATGGAGAAGGTCAGGTACGGGGACGGCCGATAGTCCTTCATGCGCCGCTCCAGGAGCAGCGCGTTGGTGCACAGGTACACGAACTTCTTGCGTGCGATGAAGCCCTCGACGATCTGCGGCATCTCCTTGTGGATCAACGGCTCGCCGCCCGCGATCGAGACGATCGGCGCTCCGCATTCATCGATGGCGGCCAGGCACTCCGGTACCGACAAGCGCTTGTCGAGGATCTCGTCGGGATAGTCGATCTTGCCGCACCCGGCGCACGCAAGGTTGCAGCGAAACAACGGTTCCAACATCAACACGAGCGCATAGCGCTGCCGGCCCCGGAGCTTCTGCTCGAGCACATAGCGCGCGACACGGTACTGCTGGATCAAGGGAACGCCCATGCCAATCCTCCCCTAGTCTGGTGGTAGATTTCGGCGTTTGATCAACAAATTGCGGAACGAGCCCGCGGTCTCTATTACGATACTGTAACGGTTCGGGAATGTACAGCCCAAGGCCCCCGTGAGACTTGGGGGCGGCCACCCTATCGGCACCGGGCGGCATTGGTTGCAAGTGTCGGAGGGCGTATCGATAATGTAGGCTTTCGAGTTTGAGTTGTTGCGTATGAACAAATCCTACCCCCGTCTGAGCACGATCGAGTCCCCCCAGGATCTCCGGTGCCTGCCGGAATCGGAGCTCTTGGCGCTCGCCGAGGAGTTGCGCGGTTTCCTACTGGACTCGGTGAGCCAGAGCGGCGGCCACTTCGCCGCGGGGCTCGGGACGGTGGAGCTGACCATCGCCCTGCACTATGTCTTCAACACCCCCGAGGACCGGCTGGTGTGGGACGTGGGGCACCAGGCCTACCCCCACAAGATCCTCACCGGGCGCCGCGACCGGATGCCGACCATCCGCCAGTGGGGCGGGCTCGCGCCGTTTCCCAAGCGCGACGAGAGCCCCTGCGATACCTTCGGGGTCGGGCATTCGAGCACTTCCATCAGCGCCGCGCTGGGGATGGCGATCGCGGCCCGGCGCGAGGGCCGGGGCCGCAAGGCCGTGGCCGTCATCGGCGACGGCGGTATCACCGCCGGGCTGGCCTTCGAGGCCATGAACCACGCCGGGGACCTCGCCATCGACCTCATGGTAATCCTGAACGACAACGACATGTCCATCTCGCCCAACGTCGGGGCGCTGTCGAACCGCATCGCCCAGGTGCTGTCGGGCCGGCTGTACACCTCCGTGAAGCAGGGCAGCAAGAAGGTGCTCTCGATCATGCCCCCGGTCTGGGAGCTGGCACGTCGCGCCGAGGAGCATGTCAAGGGCCTGATCATCCCCGGGACCCTGTTCGAGGAGCTGGGCTTCAACTACATCGGACCGATCGACGGGCACGATCTGCCGACCCTCCTCGGCACCATCCGCAACGTGAGCCAGATGCCGGGGCCGCAGCTGCTGCACGTCATCACCAAGAAGGGCAAGGGCTACGCGCCGGCCGAGGCCGATCCGGTCAAGTACCACGGCGTGACCCCATTCGACCCGGAGCGCGGCATCGTCGCGAGCAAGGCGCCGAGCAAGCCGACCTACACCAAGGTATTCGGCGATTGGGTCTGCGATATGGCGGCCGCGGACCCGCGTCTCGTCGCCATCACCCCGGCGATGCGGGAGGGATCGGGCCTGGTACGCTTCCAGAAGGACTTCCCGGATCGCTACTTCGATGTCGCGATCGCCGAGCAGCACAGCGTGACGGTCGCGGCCGGCATGGCCTGCGAGGGACAGAAACCGGTGGTGGCGATCTACTCGACCTTCCTGCAGCGGGCCTATGACCAGGTCATCCACGACGTCGTCAACCAGAAGCTGCCGGTCTTGTTCGCCATCGACCGGGCCGGGCTGGTAGGGGCCGACGGGCCCACGCACAACGGCAGCTACGATCTCACTTTCCTGCGCTGCCTGCCCCATATGGTGGTGATGGCACCGGCCGACGAGAACGAGTGCCGGCAGATGCTGTACACGGGGTTCATGCTCGATGGGCCGGCAGCGGTCCGGTACCCGCGCGGCGAAGGACCCGGGGTCCCGGTGAACCACACCATGACGGCCCTCCCCCTCGGCAAAGCGGAGATGCGGCGCGAGGGACACGGCATCGCCCTCCTCTGCTTCGGCACCATGCTGGCCCCGGCGTTGGAGGCGGCCGCGATGCTCGATGCCACGGTCGTCAACATGCGCTTCGTGAGACCGCTGGACGAGGACATGCTCCTCAGGGTCGCGGGATCCCACGACCTCCTGGTCACGGTCGAGGAAAACGTCGTGGCGGGCGGCGCCGGGAGCGGCGTCGCGGAGGCCCTGGCGGCCCGCGGCTGCCACACCCCGGTGGTCCACTACGGCCTGCCCGACCGCCTCATCCAGCACGGCACGCGCGAGGAGATGCTCGCCGACGCGGGTCTGACGAGCGAAGGGATCCTGGCGTTCGTACGCGGGCTGGGGCGTCACGATCGCCGGGCGGTCCCGAAGACCGCGCGGGCGTCGTAGGCATCCGGCCGGGTGGGGCATCGGGGTTGGCGCCACGGCTCTTCGAGGCGCGCGCCGCCGACGCCTACGAGGCGGCACCGGACAAGGTCGCCCGCTTCCTCCATTCCCCGTCCAACGACGAGATCGCTTCCGTCCGAGGCCATCAACCCGATCGCCCAGGGCTGAGGGTGCCGCTAGGCCGCGTGCCGACCCGCTGCGGGGGTAGTGGGCCCGTCTTTGCATTACGGGCCGCCGGTACTGCGAATAGGTCGTTCCCCATGGAGATCGCCATTGTCGGCGCTGGATTCAGCGGCACGCTGGTCGCGGCGCACCTTTTGAGGAAAGCCGCGGGCCCGCTCACGGTGCGACTCATCGAACGCGCCCCCGACCGAATCGGTCGCGGGGTCGCCTACAGCACGGTCCGGGATTGTCATTTCCTGAACGTGCCCGCCGCCAAGATGAGCGCGTTCCCCGACGACGCGGAGCACTTTCTCCGCTGGGCCAGGGCGCGCGAGCATCAATTGCTCAATCCCCCCTGGGTCACCGCGATCACCTCGGCGTCGTTCCTGCCACGGCGCGCCTACGGCGATTACCTGTGCGGGGTGCTCGATGAGGCCGAGCGCGGGGCACTCGCCGGCGTGCGGCTGGTACGCAAGACCGGCGCGGTCGTAGGTCTCAAGTGGGTGCCACGGGGAGTCGGCCTCCGTCTGGCCGGCGGCGAGTGCCTCGAGGTCGAGCGGGTGGTCCTGGCCCTGGGTAATTTTCATCCCGGCGATCCGAACGTGGACGATCGGTCGTTCTATGACAGCGCTCGTTATCACGGCGATCCCTGGGGGCCTGAGGTGCTGACGGCCCTGATGGAGACGCGGTCCTGCCTCGCCATCGGCAGCGGCCTCACCATGGCCGACTGGGCCATTACGCTCAGCGAGGCTGGTTACCGCGGGACCCTGCACGTGCTGTCCCGACGCGGGGTGTGGCCGCAAGCGCATCGCCCGGCTGCACCGGTCGATTTCAGCATTGCCGCGGAGGCCTGGCCGCGGGCGGTCGGTGCCTGGCTGCGCCACATCCGTCATTACATCCGATCCCAGCGCTGTGACTGGCGCGCCGCCATCGACGCGCTGCGGCCGGCAACACCGACCTTGTGGGCGAGCCTGCCACTCGCGGAGCAACGGCGTTTCCTGCGCCACCTGCGCCCTTACTGGGATTGTCACCGGCATCGGCTCGCGCCATTCGTGGGCGACCACCTGCAGGCACTGGCCGAGGCCGGGCAATTGGTTCGCCACGTCGGCCGCGTCATGGGTTATCGGGAGGACGGGAACGGCGTCAATGTAGTGATCAGGCGGCGCGGCCTCGATGAGGTCATTTCGCTCCGCGTCGATGCCGTGGTGAACTGCTCCGGCTCCGAAAGCGATTACCGCAAGCTGGAAAGCCCTCTGATCAACGATCTGCTCGACCGGGGCCTGGTCCGTCCGGACCCCCTGGGTCTCGGGCTCGCCACCGGTTCGAACGGGGCTCTGTTAGACGCCGCCGGCCGTGTGTCCCGCCACTTGTATACGCTCGGCCCGCCGGAAAAAGGCATGCTCTGGGAAACCACCGCCGTGCCGGAGATCCGGGGACAGGCGGCGCGTCTTGCGGACGCCTTGCTGCGCGATCTCGAACGGCCACGGCGCCCTGCACGCGCCAAGTTGGCCACGGCCGGCGGCGCCGGTTGAACACCTGCCCAAACACGGGGCGAAAGCTACGATAGAGGCGCCCCTGCAACGGTGGAGCGTGACGTTCCCCGGCCGCCCTTACCGATGTTCTTCCAGTCCAGGCGGACCCAGCGGCCTTCAGCATAGTCATACAGGCCGCATCGCTTCACGACCGCGTAATGGCGCATCGGGGTCCAGCGCCAGGACAGGAGGTGCGTACCGGTGGAGGATTCCAGGTGCGTCTCGGCGTCCGCCAGATGGCGCGCGGGGATGCGCGTGTCCAGGTGGTGGAGCGTGTGGTTCATCACCACATTGGGCAGCACATACCACCAGATCCCGCTGAACGTGACGTGGCAGGCCCCGGCCTCCTGGGAGAACTCCTGCCGCCATTTCACCGGGCACCCGTACCACTTCAAGCGCGGGTGTGTGATTGAAGTACACCACGAAGCCGATCGCCCAGGTGATGATGATGAGCGAAAGGCCGGCGAAGAGCGCAGTGCTGCACAGGCACCGCAAGACATCCCGATCGCATAGAAACGCCGTGGTTCCGCCGATGAGCAGCCACATCGTAACCGTGGTGGCGACATCCGCGTAAGCCGAGGGCGCGACGTTTCTCGGCACGGCCCGGGTCGGCCACGCCAACCTCCGGCGCCACAGCTCGATGGCATAGTAGAGCCCGAATCCGGCGCCGGTCGGATGGCGGTAGATGCATTCCATGAACTGCCTCACCTTGGAAAGGCGGCTGAATTCATCGGGCGATAACGGCGTCCAGACGAAATCGTGTCCCCGCAGGTTGGTGAAGTTGTGGTGCAGGCCATTATGGAAGTACGCCCACAGGGAGAAACTGTGGGCGCTCGGCGCGAACGCCATGCGGCCGATGAGGGCATTGAGCAGGCGGCTCTTGGTGAGGCCTGCCATGGCAGGCGTCATGGCCGATGACGAACAACTGGCTGCCCGCCACGCCGCCGATGATGGAAAGAACCATCGCGGCCGGAACGCTGTCGACGGCGACGCTGCCGGACAGCGCCGCGGTCCAGATCCCCATGGGGAGCAGGGACCACAGCAGGGGGTCGCATCGGTCCTGCGCGTGAAACGGTTCGAGTCCGGTCGATCGGGAGATCAGCAGCCGCTCGCCGCCCGCGCGACGGGGAGCGCTGACACAAGCCTCGGTCATGCGGCTGGAGGCCCGGGTCCTCGCCTTGGCGGACGGCGTGGTGAGAGAATCAACCCGTCGGGCGGGGCCTGGTGCATCCCTATAGGGTGCCACGATCCATCTGGATATGCCATCCGGACTTCCGGGCGGGGGATCGGTCTGCCGACTCGCGTCGGAGCGGCTTCAGTCGCAGAGCGCCTCCAACAGCCCCTGCTGCGCCGAGCGCGGTTTGTGCGCGCCCGCCGTGCAGCGCTTGTAGGTCCCACTGGTCTCCAGGGTCCAGGCCTGGGTGTTGTCCGAGAGGTAGCTCATGAGCCCCTCCTGGATGATGCGCTGGCGCAGGCGCTTGTCGTCGATCGGGAAGGCGGTCTCGATGCGCCGGAAGAAGTTGCGGGCCATCCAGTCGGCGCTCGACAACAACACCTGTTCCTCGTCGCCGTTCCCGAAGTAATAGACGCGGCTGTGCTCCAGGAAGCGCCCGATGATGGAGCGCACCTGGATGTTCTCCGAGACGCCCTTGATGCCCGGGCGCAGGCAGCAAACCCCGCGCACGATAAGGTCGATGCGGACCCCGGCCTGAGAGGCGGCGTACAGCGCCCGGATCACCTGTTCCTCGCCGAGCGCGTTGAGCTTGGCGATGATGCGCGCGGGTTTGCCGGCGCGGGCCAGGGCGGCCTCGCGCTCGATATACTGGAGCAGGGTCTTGTGGAGGGTGAAGGGTGATTGCAGGAGGCGTTTGAGCTTGCCCGGACGGCCCGGCGCGGTGAGCTGCTGGAAGAGCTTGTGGCAGTCCTCGGCGATGGCGGCATCGCAGGTCAAGAGGCCATAGTCGGTGTAGAGGCGCGCGGTGCGGGCGTGATAGTTGCCGGTGCCGAGGTGTACATAACGGCGCAACTGCCGGCCCTCGCGCCGCACCACGAGCGTGATCTTGGCGTGGGTCTTGTGGCCCACGATCCCGTACACCACGTGCGCCCCGGCCTCCTGCAGATCGCTCGCGAGCTCTATGTTGGCCTCCTCCTCGAAGCGCGCGCGCAGCTCGATGACCACCGTGACCTCCTTGCCCGCGCGCGCCGCGGCGACCAGCGTCTCGGCGATGGCCGAATCCGAGCCGGTGCGGTAGAGGGTCTGTTTGATGCTGAGGACATCCGGGTCGGCGGCCGCCTGGCGCACGAAGTCCACGACCGGGGCGAAGGACTGGAAGGGGTGGTGGAGCAGCACATCGCCCTTGCGGATGGTATCGAAGAGATCGGTGTTGCGGGTGAGTCGCGGTGGCTGGCCGGGCGCGAAGCCGGGGTACTTGAGGTCCGGGCGATCGACCAGATCGCCGATGGCCATGAGGCGCATGAGGTTGACCGGGCCGTTGCACTGATAGACGTCCTGTGGGCCGAGCTTGAACTGCTGGCTCAGGAAGGCGGTCATCTCGGCGGGGCAGTCGTCCGCCACCTCGAGCCGCACGGCGTCCGAGAAGCGGCGCGCCGGCAGCTCGCCTTCCAGGGCGCGCAGGAGGTCATCCACCTCCTCGTCGTCGACCAGCAGATCGCTGTTGCGGGTCACCCGAAACTGGAAGCAGCCCTGCGGGCGCATGCCCGGGAACAGATCGCCGACATGGGCATGGATGACCGAGGACAGGAACACGAAGTCGTGCGGCCCGTCGGAATGGGATTCCGGCATACGGATGAGCCGGGGCAGCGAGCGCGGCGCCTGGACGATGGCGATGCCGCTGTTGCGACCGAAGGCATCCTTGCCCTCCAGGGCCACGATGAAGTTCAGGCTCTTGTTGAGGATCCTCGGGAAGGGATGGGCCGGGTCGAGGCCGATGGGGCTCAAGACCGGGAGCAGCTCGCGGTTGAAGTGGCGCTTGACCCAACCCTCCTGGCGGGTGGACCACTCCGAGCGCTTCAGGAAACGGATCCCCTGGGCGGCGAGGCGCGGGATGAGGGTGTCGTTCAGGACCGCGTACTGATCACGGATGAGTGCCCGGGTGGTCTCGGCGATGCGCTTGAGCTGCTCGCTGGGCCCGAGCCTGTCCGGGCCGAACGGCGCCGCGCCCAGTGCCACCTGCTGTTTCAGCCCGGCCACGCGGATCTCGAAGAACTCATCGAGATTGCTGCTCACGATGCACACAAACTTGAGGCGCTCCAAGAGCGGCACCGCCTCGTCGCGCGCCTGCTCCAGGACCCGGCGGTTGAACTCGAGCAGCGAAAGCTCGCGGTTGAAGTAGAGATCGGGCTGGCGGAGGTCCGCCACCTCCTCGGCCGGTGCCGGGGCGGCCTGGGCCACATCGGGCGTAGAGGTGGCGATCGTCAGGGCGGGGCTCGCCATGCGCCGCATGCTAGCACGGCGCTGGAAGCGATGTGTTACGGCGGGCGCGGCAGCCGGGAGGCCGCGGTAGGGTGGTGGTGGTGGGAAATGCGGGCCAGGGCTCAAGGATGGGCAGCAGGTCCCCGGCCACGGTCGGGAGAGAAGACCCCTGACCCCGCGAGGTCAGGGGTTGCGGAAGCGCTTGCCGGATACGGCGCTCAGTAGTCGGCCGCCGCTATTCCCTCCTTCATGTCCGCGACGGCCCCTTCGAGCGGGGCGACCGCGGCGGCCGCGTCCCCTTTTTCGGCTGCCGAGATCGCTGTGGTCAGCTTTTCCATCGCCGGGTCGTAGTAGGGCATCACGGTCTCGCCGGTGATCTCCTTGCAAAGGTTCCACGCGGCCTTGGCGTGTTCCAGCACACCCGCAGCCTGTCCCTCCTTGGCGGCTGCCAGGGCGGCCTCGGTGTGCGTCTTCGCGTCGTTCATCTGCTGGGTGTTCAAGTCGCCCGATTTCTCCATGCCGGCCTGCGCAAAGGCGTTGCTCATTCCGAAGGCGAGAGCCCCGGCCAGGAGCGCGGTCGAAAAGGTCTTCTTCATACGTTAATCCTCTAGATCTTCGTCCGAAAGGTGGTCGCGCCCGCTTCGAGGCCACCTCCTCGGTGCCAGCGCGAGCGCCGATAGGTTAGCACAATTGCCCGACGGTAACATCGCGGCCGGCTCGTAGGCGCCCGGCCCGGCTTTCCCCACTGGCCTTCTGCCCCTAGAATCCCGCCCGGTCTGTGAACGGAAGAGCGTCACCGCCCATGCCCGAGTCACTGGAGTTCAATTTCGACAACAGCGCGCGCCAACCCCTGCACGCCTTTACCGAGCGTGCCTATCTGGATTACTCGATGTACGTGATCCTGGACCGGGCCCTGCCGCATGTGGGCGATGGGCTCAAACCGGTCCAGCGGCGCATTATCTATGCGATGTCGGAGCTGGCGCTCGCGGCCGGCGCCAAGCCCAAGAAGTCGGCCCGCACCGTGGGCGACGTGATAGGCAAGTTCCACCCCCACGGGGACATGGCCTGTTACGAGGCCATGGTGCTGATGGCCCAGCCCTTCAGCTATCGCTATCCCATCGTCGATGGGCAGGGGAACTGGGGCTCGGCGGACGAGCCGAAGTCGTTCGCGGCCATGCGTTACACCGAGGCCCGGCTCACGCGCTACGCGGAGGTGTTGCTGAAGGAGCTGGGGCAGGGAACGGTGGACTGGGTCCCGAACTTCGACGGCACCCTGGAAGAGCCGCGCCTGCTTCCCGCCCGCCTGCCCAATGTACTCCTGAACGGGGGCACCGGGATCGCGGTGGGCATGGCGACCGACATCCCGCCGCACAACCTCCGCGAGGTGGCCGCGGCCTGCATCCGGCTGCTCGACGACCCGGGGGCCACGGTCGCGGAGCTGTGCGAGCATGTCCTGGGACCGGATTACCCGACCTCCGGGGAGCTCATCACGCCGCCTGAGGAGCTGCTGAAGCTCTACGAGATCGGCATGGGCTCGGTGCGCATGCGGGCGGTCTACGAGCTCGAGGACGGCAACATCGTGGTGACGGCGCTGCCGTATCAGGCCTCCGGGAACCGCATCCAGGAGCAGATCGCCTTCCAGATGCAGGCCAAGAAGCTGCCCATGATCGAGGACCTGCGCGACGAGTCCGATCACGAGACCCCGGTGCGGCTGGTGCTCGTGCCGCGCTCGAACCGCGTGGAGGTCGAGCCGCTCATGGCCCATCTCTTTGCCACCACCGATCTGGAGCGCAGCTACCGGGTCAACCTCAACGTCATCGGGGTCAACGGCCGGCCGCAGGTCAAGAACCTCAAAGCGCTGCTGGTCGAGTGGCTCGCCTACCGTACCGAGACCGTGCGGCGGCGCCTCGCACATCGGCTGGCCGAGGTCGAGCGCCGCTTGCACGTCCTGGCCGGTTTACTCATCGCCTTTCTCAACATCGACGAGGTGATCCACATCATCCGCCATGAGGACCCGCCCAAGCCGGTGCTCATGGCGCGGTTCGGATTGAGCGATGTGCAGGCCGAGGCCATCCTGGACCTGAAACTACGGCACCTCGCGCGCCTCGAGGAGATGAAGATCCGCGGGGAGGAGGGGGATTGCCTTGCGGAGAAACGTGCCCTCGAACGGCTCCTGGGGTCGGACAAGGCCCTGAACGCCCTGATACGAAAGGAGATCGCAGAGGACGCCGAGCGTCATGGGGACGCGCGCCGGTCGCCCATCGTGAGGCGTGCCGAGGCCCAGGCGCTGGCAGCGGCCGAGCTGGTGCAGAGCGAGCCGATCACGGTGATCCTGTCGAAGAAGGGCTGGGTACGGGCCGCCAAGGGCCACGACATCGACCCGACCGAGCTGGCGTTCCGTTCCGGTGACGAGTTCCGGGCCGTGGCCTGCGGTCGCAGCCAGCAGCCGGTCGTGTTCCTCGATTCGACCGGGCGGTGTTATTCCGTGCCGGCCCATGTGCTGCCCTCGGCCCGGGGTCTCGGCGAGCCCCTGTCCGGCTGGGTGACACCCCCGGACGGCGCCGGCTTCGAGGGCGTCATGCTGGGCCCCCCGGAGTCGCTGTGGCTCATCGCCTCCGACGCCGGGTATGGTTTCGTGGCGCGCCTTTCGGACCTCTATGCCAAGAACAAGGCGGGCAAGGTCGTCCTGACCGTCCCGAGCGGTGCACGGGTGCTCCTGCCCGTGATGGTCCTGGATCCGGGATCGGACCTGTGCGCGGCCGCCACCGCGCGCGGGCGGCTCCTGGTCTTTCCGGTATCCGAGCTGCCACTCCTGCAGAAGGGCAAGGGCCTGAGGATCATCCAGGTACCGAGCGCCAAGCTGGCCGCGCGCGAGGAGTTCGTGGCGGGGGTTTGTTCCGTCCCCGACGGCGGGTCGCTCGTGGTAGTTGCCGGGCAGCGCCACCTGACGCTTACCACCAGGGATCTCGCGGCATATAGGGGCGTTCGCGGAACGCGCGGGCAGATGCTGCCGCGGGGATTCCAAAACGTCAGCGGCGTTGGGAAAAAAAATGGCCGGGCGTGAGCCCGGCCAATGCAGGACGGTATTGAGCGGGGAGGGGGAGGAGCCCGTCCTGCGGGCAAATCTATCGGCGATGGGGTGGGATCCTTTACGGGATTGCGGGGGTCGGGGGCCTTGAAGCGGGTCGAAAGAACCCCAATTGAACCATGTTGAGCCATTGGTGTTGCGCCAATCGAATCGTTGGGTGTGAGGAGGAGAACCATGTTGCGCATATTGTTATTTCTAGTCACCAACGTCGCGGTGATGGTGGTCCTGACCATCGCCGTCGAGGTCCTGGGCCTCGAAGAGGCGCTGGCCGAGCAGGGCGTCGGGATCGATCTCCCTTCGCTCCTCGTCATGGCCGGGATCATGGGCATGGGCGGGTCCATCCTCTCGCTCCTAATCTCCAAGTGGTCGGCCAAGCGCCTGATGGGCCTGCACATGATCGAGCGCCCGGCGGATACCCGCGAGGCCTGGTTGCTCGACACGGTCGCGAGGCTGGCGCGTGATGCCGATATCGGCATGCCGGAGGTCGCGATCTTCGACTCGCCCGCCCCCAACGCCTTCGCCACCGGCGCGAGCCGTGACAAGGCGCTGGTCGCGGTCAGCACCGGCCTTTTAGAGCGCATGCGCGAGGGCGAGATCGAGGCGGTCCTGGGGCACGAGGTCTCGCACGTGGCGAACGGCGATATGGTGACCCTGTCGTTGATCCAGGGCGTCGTGAATACCTTCGTGATCTTCCTGTCGCGTGTGATCGGTCAGGTGATCGACCGATTGGTGCTCAAGAACGAGCGCGGCCACGGGCCCGGGTTCTGGATCACGACCATCGTCGCCCAACTGGTGCTCGGGGTGCTCGCGTCGATGATCGTCATGTGGTTCAGCCGCTGGCGGGAGTTCCGGGCCGACGCCGGGGGCGCCAAGCTGGCCGGCCGCGACAAGATGATCGCGGCCCTCCAACGCCTCGGATCGGCGGTCGAGCAGGAGCCCCTGCCCGACCAGTTCCAGGCCTTCGGGATCGCCGGTGGCGGCGGTCTCATGCGCCTGTTCATGAGCCACCCGCCGCTCGAGGAGCGCATCGAGGCGCTGCGGCGCAATTATTCGTAATTGGGGGTGGGGCAGTGGTGCGCCGACGCCGCGCGCTAGCCGGCCCCCTCGCCGGGTTTGACCTTGACCAGAATGTAGTTGAAGTGACCCTCCGTGAGGCGCTGGCGAGCGCCCTGGAGGCTCTTGAGGTCGTTGAAGGGACCGACGCGCACGCGATACCAAACATCGCTGCCGTTGATCACCACCCGTTGGATCCGGCCCAGACGCCCCGCGAGCGCGAGCCGGGCCTTGACCCGATCGGCGTCCTGGTAACGCAGCGCCTGCCCCGAGTCACCCAGGGTCGATCTCGGCGGATCTTCCCCCATCGCTGTCATCGGAATCGTGCAATAACCCATTGAGTATAGGAGGATAAGTGACGCGGAGGCCGGAAGGGCGTCCTGACTACACGGCCTTGGCGGAGGAACGAGGGAAGGT
>JBOIDT010000045.1:0-20403 GCA_050740755.1 Gammaproteobacteria bacterium | reverse complement strand
TCGACGAGGCACATTCGAGCCAGGGCGGACGCACCTCGGCCGCGCTCTCCATGGTGCTCTCGACGGCCGGGGCCGAGGACGACGACGAGACCACCGAAGACAAGGTAAACCGGCTCATGGAGGCCAAGAAGCTCCTACCCAACGCGAGCTACTTCGCCTTCACCGCCACGCCCAAGAACAAGACCCTGGAGATCTTCGGCGAGGCGCTGCCGTCCGATGCCGAGGGCAAGGTGCGGCACCGGCCCTTTCACAGCTACACGATGAAGCAGGCGATCCAGGAGGGCTTCATCCTGGACGTGCTCAAGCACTACACGCCGGTCGAGAGCTACTACAAGCTGATTCCTCGAGCGTACGGCCGGCCTCCGAGGCCTGGCACTTCGGTCGGGGTTAAGGTTTCCGAGCGGTAAAGGCCAACCTGCCTCCTTACATTCCGATCGTCCGGCGGAGAAAGATCATGAGCGGCTCTTTTCTGACGTATCTCGACATCCTGATTGGTTTCGCCCTGGTGATGCTGCTGGCGAGCTCGATCGTGACGGTGCTTTCGCAGTGGCTCCTGAACCTGCGAAACTATCGCGCCGTGGTGCTTCGCGAGGGCTTGAAGCTGCTCCTGATCCAGGTGGACGGCCAGCTCGAACGGCACGCCGATGAGATCGTGCAGGCGATCCTCCGCCACCGGCTCGTGGCCGGCCGCAATTGGCAGGGAAAGGAGCAGGACGGTACGGTCATCCAGCGCGAAGGGCTGGTGCGCGTCCTCCTGGAGCTGGCGACGACCAGAACGAAACTCGGGAAAGAACCGGGCGAGGCGTTGCGTAAAGCGCTGGACCTCGATCCCAAGGACGGCGACGGCCCGCAAGCGATGCTCGACGCGATTCAAGCGCGGGTGGTACAGCTCGAGATCGAGCTCCCGGGCGCGGCGGCCCATTTTCTACGGGCCCGCGCCATCGTCGAGAACTCGAGCGGGCGCCTCGTCTCCGGGTTGATGTCGTGGTTCGACGAGACCGCGGACCGCATGACCCAGTACTTCGCGCAGCGGGCCCGCGCCGTCACGATCGCCCTGTCGGCCGTGGTGACCCTGGCGTTGCCGCTCGACGCTTTCGATCTGCTCACTCGGCTTTCGGTGGACGAGGCCCTGCGCAGCCGCCTGGTGGAGGCGGCTCAGACGATCGAGCAAGAGACGCCGTCGCAGGACCCTGGCTATACCAGGGTCCGGGAGCTGCGCGCCGCGCTCGAGAACCTCGCGATCGTACCGACCGGCGGGATCTGGACCTATGCCCGGGGAGAGGACGGTTGCAGAAGGCTATTGGGCGCCATTCCAGGCATATTGCTCAGCATCTGCCTCATGAGCCTCGGCGGGCCGTTCTGGTTCGAGGCCCTCAAGAATCTGCTCAAGCTCCGTCCGGTGCTCGCGCAAAAGGAAGAGAAGGAACGGCAGGAGCGCAGGGAGGTGCTGCCCGGCGGTGCGGGTGTGTCGCCCCGTCCGTGGACCGGAGGGCGGTGATCGCGGCGCGGGCGCCGGCCGGGCACGATGATTCAGCGGCCGGTTCGTGTTTCCAGGGCCTTGGTTGCCTTTCGAACCAGAGGGGAGAGCCAGGCCCTGGCCACATGCTTTTTCCGCTCGGTGACCGCGCCGAGGCAAGCGATCGCGACCAGGGTCGAGACGAGCAAGAGGACTTGACTCGGGGTGTCGGACGCCTCACGTCCGTAGCACGCGCTGAAGAATTGCAGGAGCGGGTAGTGGAACAGATAGATCGAAAAGGTCAGGCCGGCAAAGTACCGGATCGGCCTCGCCATCGGTCTCAACCAACGCTCGAAGACCGCGGATAGGGAATTGACGGCGATGAAGTTCATCGCGATGAGCAGGGCGTAGAGGTAGCTGATCGCGAACTCGTCCGACCACCGGAGCTGGGCACGCACGAAGCCCTTGCCGAGCAGGTCCATCGTCAGCGCGCGGAGGTCCTGGTCGAGGCCCGTCCATTTGATCCCGGCGTACGCGAGGATGGGTAAGATGAAAAATGTCCACGCGAGTGCCGGGGTCAGGGTCCGGCGCCGGTTGTAGCGGTAGGTCCATACCCCGACGAGCCACACGGGGAGGAGCAGCAGGACCTTCGGACCGACCACTGCGACGATGGCGGCGATGAGCACGGTGCGCGCGCGGCCCGTGAGGAAACGCGCGACGCCGTAGATCGCGTAATACCAGAATTCGTAGCCCAGCGACCAATAGGGTCCGTTGGTGAACGGGCGCGTCGAATTGAACCACAGCTCGTTCACGAACAGCGCATTCACCAGAAACCGCCAGACGGGGCGGTCGTCCTGGTACCACCAGCCGCCGTACAGGCCCGGGTCCAGTACTTGCCCGATGTGATCCAACACCACCGTGACGCAGAGCGCCGGCAGGGCCACGGAGTAGAGGCGCGCCAGGCGGCTCAGCGTGTAATCGGCGAGGCCGCGCTCTCGCTCGGCCGTGACATAAGCGATCACATAGCCCGACAGCACGAAAAACAGGACCACGGCGTCGCTCCCGAAACGCCGGAAGATCAGATATTCACCGGCCGTGAAGCGGGAATACGCGAAATGCGACAGGAGGACCGCGACGGCGGCCCACAACCGCACCAGGTCGAGATACAGGGAAACGGCGGGCGACAAGCGCTCAGGGCGGGTTGCCGGGGGTGGCAGTCCCCGCCGCGCAGGGTGGCTCCGTGCGGCCGCGGTGCTCGACCCGATACAGAAAGGGGTTCCCGCCCGGCATCCGCAGGGCGCCAAACTCGGGATACTGGAACACGCTGCTCGTGGAGCGGGGTTCGAGCAGCAGGGTGAGAAGCGCAGCGTTCCGAACGTCGAGGTCGATCCAGAGGTCCGGCGGCGCGGCCCGCAGTTCGACATCGGCCGCCGGCACGGATCCCGCCATCTGCCCGCGGCGCCGCGAGGGGATCAAGGCCCGCGCTTTGGTCGAAACGCGCCTTGCGAGGCTGCGGTAGGCGAACCGGTGCCGATCCAGCATTAAGCGCATGCGGTCCTCGTGTCCGGTGATCACATAGGCACGAGCCAGAGGGACCTCGTCGCTACCCTCGACCGCCCGGTGGTCGGCGAAACGCCTCGCCTCCAGGACCCCGTCCGCGCGCCGGCGGAGCGGCAGGGTGAGGGTCGGGTGCGCGGTGTCGAGACGATAATCCGCGTCGAGGATGACACAGCGCGTGGGGTCGGGTGTTCGGGTGGCCGCGAGGATCTCGCTCCGGTGAGCGAGGATCGTGTCGAGGAAGGTGTAGACGCTCAAGAGCTGCTTGGCGGTCCGTAGCCGGATATTGCGAAGAGTCGGATAGCCCGAGCCCGGCGGGTCCAGCCGGTTCTCGACGAGGAAGGAGAAGGCCCCGGCCAGACCGGCCTTGTTGCGCAGGTTTCTCAAGGACAGACCGCCGTTGGTGAGCGGTTGGCGGACGCTCGTGATCTCACCGATGTAGCGCTGGGCCGGCAACCCGCGGCCTTTGACCCGTGCGATGATCTCGGGGAGCAACACCGTGAGGCTCAGGCCGCGGATCCGGGGGGCGATGTTGGGGTTGTTGGCGATCTCGAACTGGGCCTCGAAGTCGGTGAGATAACCCTGCCGCCCGAGCGATCGCTTCTTCAAGATCGCCGACTCATGGACGTCCAGCACCACCTCCGGCCGTTCCCGCATCACGAGATCGTTGAGCGCGCGGCTCTCGGGTTGGGACAGGGTGACGAAATCGGTGCTCAGATTCACGCCGTGGCCGTTGACGCGCCGGCGTTCGTCCCGCCCATCGGGGTTGGCGTTCGGGACCAGGATGATCTCGGCCGTATCGAGGACCGGTCTCCGAGATCCCGAGACCAGGTCTCGCGCGGCGATAAGCAGCGCCTCGCCGCCCGAAGGCTCGGTGCCGTGCTGCGTGCCCACCAAGAGGATCGTGAGGCGCCCCGGCGAGGGCCGTGAATACGCGGAGAGATACAGCGCCTCGACGGGCCGCCCGCCCGCGGAACGGCCCAGGATCTCGACGCGCGTGAGGCGTGAACGCGCCGCGAGCGCGGCGAGGAACTCGGAGATCTCTTGGGAGGTGCTGATGCGCTGGAACTGGTGCCGTTCGAGCGGCGTCCTGGGTCCCAAGGTCGCCGCGGCGGCGCCGGCCGTAGCAAGGAGCGCGGCGATGAACAAAAGGCCCGTGGCGGACACGAGACGGCACGGGCCCGAACCTAGAAGATCGGGGGCGCGCGTCCACCACTCGCCGTGCACGTTTCCCCCTCGCCTGCGCGGAATTCCCGAAAACCGCGAACGGGGCGCGCCGCCCTCGCTGCGCCTAGTCGTCCCCCCGCAAGGCCCTTCGCAGCACCTTGCCGACGTTCGACTTCGGAAGCGCTGTGCGCAGCACGATCTGCCTGGGGACCTTGTAGGCCACGAGTTGCTCCTTGCAGTGTTCCCGCAACTCCTCGGGATCGATATTGCTGCCCGGGCGTGGCACCACGAACAGCTTGACCGCCTCACCGGTGTCGGGGTCCGGCACACCGATCACCGCGGCCTCCAGGACCGAAGGGTGCGAGCTCACCACTGCCTCCACCTCGGCCGGGTACACCTTGAAGCCCGACACCGTGATCATGTCCTTGACGCGATCGACCAGCCTGATGTACCCGCGTTCGTCCATCTGGGCGATGTCCCCGGTCCTGAGCCATCCATCCGGCCCCAGCACCTTTGCGGTCTCCTCGGGCCGTTGCCAGTAGCCCTTCATCACCTGCGGACCGCGGATCCAGAGCTCGCCCGAGATGCCGTGCGCGACGGCCCGGCCCGCCTCGTCGCGGATGCTGCACTCGGTCGAGGGCACCGGGATGCCGGCAGAGCCGCTGTACTCGCGCGCATCGAGCGGGTTACAGCACACCAGCGGCGAGCACTCGGTTAGGCCGTAGCCCTCCAGGATCGGTCGGCCGGTGAGCGCCTGCCAGCGTTCCGCGACCGGCCGCTGCACCGCCATTCCCCCCGCGACCGTGAGCTTGAGCGTCGAGAAATCGAGGTCGGCGAAACCGGGGGTGTTCATCAAATGGAGGAACAGCGTGTTGACCCCCGTCATGCAACTGAACCGCAGCTTGCGCAGTTCCGCGACGAAGCCCTTGAGGTTGCGGGGATCGGTGATCAGGTGATTGCGCCCGCCGAGCTCCATGAAGCTCAGGCAATTGATCGTGAACGCGAAGATATGGTAGAGGGGCAATGCCGTGATCACGACCTCGCCCTGGTCGCCGATCACCGCGCCGTGGCAGGCCGCACCCTGCAGGACATTGGCCACGATGTTGCCGTGGCTCAGCATCGCGCCCTTGGAGACCCCGGTGGTGCCTCCGGTGTACTGGAGCATGGCGATATCGTCGTGGCCCAGGGCCACCGCGCGGGGGTGCCGGCGCGCCCCGCGTTCGATCGCGTCCCGAAACCCGACCGCATGGGATATATTGAACGGCGGCACCAGGCGCTTCACATGGGCGACCACCCAATTGACGATGAGGGCGCGCGGCTGCGGTAGCATGTCCCCTATCCTGGTCACGATCACGTGCTTGATGGGCGTGTGCGCCAGCACCTGGGCGAGGACATGGGCGTAGTTCTCCAGGATCACGATGACCGAGGCCCCCGAGTCCACCAGTTGGTGCTGCAGCTCGCGGCCGGTGTAGAGGGGGTTGGTGTTCACCAGGATGAGGCCGGCCCGCAAGGCCCCGAAGGCGGCCACCGGGTACTGCAGGAGGTTCGGCATCATGATGGCGATGCGGTCGCCCTGGCTGAGATGCCATTGACCTTGCAGGAAGGCGGCGAAGGCGCGACTCTTGTCCGCCAGGGTCCGATAGCTCAGGGTCGCGCCCATGTTGGAGAACGCGGGGCGATCGGCGTAGCGGGCCGTGCAGCGGTCCAGGAAATCGACCAGCGAGGAATACTGGCTACGATCTATCTCGCTCGGCACGGCCTCCGGGTAATGTCGCAACCAGGGTCGGGTCGGCGGCGGATCGAAGCGCGCATGGTGCTCGGGACTCGGGGCGACGCCGGGGCTCAGGGCGGTTGCATCCATATCGCTGCCTCTCATATGCTCGTGATGTGTTCGGACACCGGAACTGCACGGGGGCAAGGGCCACTCCAAGCCCCGGTCCAAGCCTATGCCAACGGCCTCTGATGAACAAGTCCAAGCTGTGCTTCGCGATCGCGGTCCCCTCCTGCCTGCTGCTGTTTTTCGCGCTCGATCTGGATGCCTATTTCACGCTCGAGTACTTCAACACCAAGCGCGACGTGATCCATGCCTATTGCAGGGCACATCTGTGGCCCAGCGCGGTATTCTTCGTCGCCATCTACCTCTGCCTGGCCGCCTTGTCCCTGCCCGGCACCCTGCTCATGACCGTCGTCGCCGGGGACCTGTTCGGGCTCGTGTTCGGTTCGGCGCTGGTGTCTTCGGCCTCCACCTTGGCCGCGACCCTCCCGTTTCTGGCCGCGCGTTATCTCTGGCGTGATGCGGTGCAAGAGCGGTTCGGACGGCACCTCGCCACCATCGATGCCGGCGTGGAGAAGAATGGGGCCTATTATCTCTTCAGCCTCAGGCTCCTGCCGATCTCGCCCTTTTTCGTGATCAATCTGGTGATGGGGCTGACCTCGATCTCGACCACCACCTATATGCTGGTCAGCCAACTCGGGATGCTCATGGGGACCATCGTGCTGGTCAATGCCGGGACCCACATCGGCCGCATCACGTCGCTCGCGGACCTCCTGTCCGGCGAGGTCATCGCATCGCTGGTGCTGCTCGCGGCCTGTCCACTGATCGTGAAACGCCTGGTGGACCTCGTGCGCGCCCGCATGACGCTCGGCACCGGCCGGCACTCGCCCTGAAGAGAGCAGGGGCCGGGCGCCTGTTCCGGGTCGCGATCGCGGCAGCCGCGCTCGTCCTGTGCGGGCTCGGGCTCTTGTGGGCGCTCGTCGCCGCCTCGCTCCCCCCGCACTCGGGCGAGGTGGACATCCCCGGCCTGCGAGCCGAAGTCCGGGTGCGCTTCGACCACATCGGCGTCCCCACCATCGAGGCCGGCGGCCGCGAGGACGCCTTTCTGGCGCTCGGCTATGTCACGGCAGGGGAGCGCCTGTTTCAAATGGATCTCCTGCGGCGCAAGGTCGGCGGCCGCCTGGCCGAGGTGTTCGGCGAACCCGCCCTCGACCACGACCGCCAGCAGCGCGTCTTGGGTCTCGGACGGGTGGCCGAGGCGGTCCTGGCGCGTCTGCCCGAGACGGAGCGCGCGGTGCTCTCGGCCTACGCGGCCGGCGTCAATGCGGCCATCGACGGCAGCACCGTACTACCCTTCGAGTTCCTGCTGGCCGGTTACCGCCCCGAGCCCTGGACCCCGGCCGACAGCCTGCGGGCGATCCTGGGCATGGTCCAGCTACTGACCTATACCGAAGGACCGGAGCGCATGCTGAGCGTCATGCAAGCCGCCCTGCCGCCCGAGGTCGTGGCGTTCCTGACCCCCGATACCGACCGCTACACCGAGCCGCTCCTGGGCGGTGTACGCTCGCACCGGCCACCAACGGGCATACCGACCCAGGCGCTCGCGGCCCTGCGCGTCGCCCCGCCCCGGAACGGATCGGCCGGACTGGTGCGGGCCGATCCGCTGCCGATCGGGTCGAACAGTTGGGCGCTCGCCGGCCGCCGGACGCGCGACGGACGCACCCTCCTCGCGAACGACATGCACCTGCCGCTCGCGGTCCCGGTGATCTGGTATCGCGCCGCCCTGCGCTACGCCGGGCACAGCCTTACGGGCCTCACCTTGCCGGGCATCCCCGTGGTGGTGGCCGGGAGCAACGGCCGGGTCGCCTGGGGATTCACCAACATCAACGCCGATGTGCTCGATCTGGTGCGCCTCGATCTCGACCCGGAGGACCCGGACCGCTACCGCACGCCCGCGGGTTGGCAGGCGTTTTCGAGCACTTCGGAACGCATCGCGGTCAAGGGCGGGGGCGAAGTCGTGGTCGAGGTAAAGCAGAGCGTCTGGGGTCCCGTGCTGGAGCGGCCGCTGCTCGGGGCGCCGGTGGCGTTGCGTTGGACGGCACTCGAGCCCGAGGGCACCAACCTGGCGCTGCTCGACCTGGATCGGGCGATGAACGTGGAGGATGCGGCGCGCGTCATGAACCGCGCCGGCGGGCCGCCCCAGAACGCACTGCTCGCGGATGGCGGCGGCCGGATCGGCTGGACCTATATGGGGCGGTTCCCCCGGCGCCGCGGTTTCGACGGCGCCACCGCCACCGCCTGGGCGGATGGGTCGCGGGGCTGGGAGGGTCTGCTCCCCGAGAGTGCATTGCCGCGCGTCTTCGACCCTCCGCAAGGCCTCCTCGTCACCGCCAACGACCGCACCTTGGGGGCCGACTACCCCTACCCCATCGGCCATGACTATGCCCACGGCTATCGGGGCCATCGCATCCGCACGCGCCTCTCGGGGCTCTCGGCCGCCACCGAGCCCGATATGCTGGCGCTGCAGCTCGACACCCACGGCGGCTTCTACGCCTTCTATCGGGACCTCGCCCTCGGGGTGCTGAATGCCACCCGGGACTGGCCGGAGGCCGGCGCGGTGCGGCGGGCGCTGGAACGCTGGGACGGTCGGGCGGGCGCACGGAGTCTGGGATTCGCCCTCCTCATCGAGTTTCGCCGGCGCCTCACGAGCGAGGTGTTCGCGCCGTTTCTCTGGGCCTGCCGCGCGCTCGATCCCGGCTTCTCCTATCGCTGGCACAAGCTCGACGTGCCGCTCCGCAAGCTCCTCGCGGCGCGCCTGCCGGAGACCTTGCCCGATCCGGTCCGCTATCCCGATTGGCAGGCGTTTCTCCTCGAGGTGCTCAAAGAGAGCGCCGCGAGCCTGCGCGAGGGGCATCCCGAGGCACCGCTCGACCGTCTGAGTTGGGGCGAGGTGAGCCGAGCGCGGATCCCCCACCCGTTTTCCGCCCGCCTGCCCTGGCTGGCCGGCCTCCTCGATATGCCGCGCGAGCCCCTGCCCGGCTGTCCCCAGTGCATACGCGTGGTCTACGACCGCCAGGTCCAGCACGGCCAGAGCGAGCGCATGGTGGTCAGCCCCGGCCACGAGGCCGACGCCATCCTGCACCTCCCGGGCGGGCAATCCGGGCACCCCTTGTCACCGCACTATCGCGATCAGTACCGCGATTGGTTGGAAGGGCGGGCGCTGCCCCTCATGGGTAAGCCCGTGGAGGGGGTCCTCATCTTGAAACCGGCGGCCGGAGAACCGAGCGCGCGTGGCGCGACGCCGGTTCCGCCTGTTGTGCCGCGATGGCGGCCAGGAGACGTTTGGCAGGCACGCGATCGACAGCGCCGGCGGGGATTTGCAGCACCAGTGCGGCCAGTGTCCCGATCGTGAGGATTAAACCGATATCGAATTGCGTCCAGGCGACAGCCGTCAGGTAGGCCGCAACGAACGGTCCCCAACCGGTCTGGATGTCAGCCATGAAGAAGGCGAACCCGTCGAGGCCGTGCTGGCCGCGGCGCGGCGCACCGCGTTCGGCGCTGCCCAGAGACATTGAGACGCTCTGTTGAGTAGCAGGAATGGCAACTGTAGCAGCAGCAACCCATACAGATTCACTTTTCCGTCTCCCGCGGATCAGATCGGCCAAAGTAATGCTTCACCTCCAGGCAAGAGACCGAGGAAGCGCCAGGACACAAAAAAGCCCAACAGAGTTGAGCTATCGGGTAATCTTTACGTCCGCTCTGCAATATTTACATACCGTATTGACGACTGAACATTAGTATCCATATGATTCTTATAGTGTTGTTGGTCACTAGCTAGCTAGGCACCCTTCGTGCCTTAGGTTAAGCAGGAAGGCTCTAGCCTAACCTTATCCCCAGCCCGTGCGGGCCAATGGACCGAATCGTTGATCGAACCTAAGGATCTAAGGGAGTCGTTTCAGGCCTTGCTCCTTATATCTACAAGATAGGCAAATATGCTGCGCCAACAGGCACCCCGCGAACACCCCTCGTCGCACCCACGCCGATTGCGCCATAGATATTTTTCTATCCTGAGAACACGCCAAGGAAGGCATGCCTCGCAGTGTCGAAGACTCCAGTCGAGTAGCGAGCATATGAAATGGTAACGGCTAGCGCGGCCCGAAACGTAGCTCTGGAATCACAATGGAAGCGGGCGATCGCGAACCTCGTGATCCTTTCTGTTCTGTACGCCTCGTATTCGGGGGCAGCGGTTGCCCAGAGCGCTTCGGACATGCAAGGCATGCCGACCCTTGCGCCGATGTTAGAACGGGTGACCCCAGCGGTAGTGAATATCGCTACCGCCGGACGCGTTCCCGCCGAGCAGAACCCGCTCTTCAATGATCCATTTTTTCGGGATTTCTTCGGCGTCCCGGGTCAGCCGCTCGAACGCAAGACCCAAAGCCTCGGATCGGGCGTTATCATCGACGCCGAGCGTGGCCTCATCCTCACCAATGCTCACGTCATCGCCAACGCCGATCAGATCACGGTGAAATTGGGCGATGGCCGCAGTTATGAGGCCGAGCTCGTCGGCACCGATGCGGAGACCGATATCGGGGTCGTCAAAATCACCGCGGAGCGGTTGACCGATGTACCGATGGCGGACTCCAGTCAGCTCCGGGTGGGCGATACCGTCGTCGCCGTCGGCAACCCCTTCGGCCTGACGCAAACCGTTACCTCCGGTATCGTAAGCGCGCTCGGTCGAAGCGGGCTCGGCATTGAAGGTTACGAGGACTTTATTCAGACCGACGCGGCCATCAACCCCGGTAACTCGGGGGGTGCATTGGTGGATCTCAAAGGGCGGCTCGTCGGCATCAATACCGCGATCTTCAGCAGCAGTGGCGGGAACATCGGGATCGGGTTCGCCATACCCGTCAACATGGCCCGCCAGGTGATGGAGCAACTGGTGAAGCATGGAAAAGTGCGACGCGGTTACCTCGGAATTCAGTTGCAAGATCTCGACGCCGAGTTGGCCGAGGCCTTCGATATTGAAGACCGACAAGGGGCCGTGATCGCGAATGTGCTAGCCGATACGCCCGCGCAAAAGGCGGGATTGCGAGCGGGCGACGTAATCGTCTCGGTGAACGGCCGACCGGTACCCAGCGCCAGTGATCTGAGGAACACGGTTGGTCTCATGCAAGTCGGCGAACGGATCTCTCTGGGCATCGTGCGCAAGGGCGGTTTGCTCGGCTCGAAAGAGCACCTCACGGTGACCGCAGAGCTTGCCGCGGAGGCCGCCACAACCGCGCGTGCAGGTGAGATCACCAATCCCCGGCTCGGCGGTGCGACGTTTGAGAGGATACCCCGGGATGCGCCGGCCTACGGTGAGGTGCAAGGGGTCAACGTGCGCGCAGTGGAACGCGATAGCCGGGCATGGGCCAATGGACTGCGGCCGGGAGACATCATCACCTCGGTGAACCAACGAGCGGTACCCGAGCTGAAAGACTTTTATGAGCTTGTGAACAGGGAGGAATCAGCGCTGCTCTTGCATGTGCTGCGTGGCCGCGTCTGGGTTTACATGGTGGCGAAGTGAAGTGGCTCACGAGCGCACTTCGCGGCGTTGTAAAGAACTCGCGTCGCGCGTGGCAAGGCCCTGAATAGGAGGAAATGAACATGATTACTATGACAGATACACTGGCGCGTAATTGGTGGGCCTTGGGCCTCCGAGGTCTGTGCGCGCTGCTCTTCGGTCTCGCGATGTTCGTCTGGCCCGGGATTTCTCTATTCGTCCTGGTGCTCATGTTCGGCGTTTATACGCTGCTTGACGGAGTTTTCAGCATAGTCTCGACGGTGCGCTCGGACAAGCGAGAGAAGCGCTGGTGGCTGTTTCTCTTGCAGGGGGTCGCCGGGACCATCGTCGGGATGATGGCGTTCGTCTGGCCCGGGATCACCGCCTTGGCCCTGGTGTATCTCATTGCAGCGTGGGCCATCGTCACCGGCATCTTCGAGATCGTCGCCGCCGTGCAGCTCCGTAAGGAGATCCAAGGAGAATGGCTGCTGGGATTGGGCGGCATCGCTTCGGTGGTATTCGGCGTACTCCTCGTGGGGTTCCCCGGCACCGGCGCGCTCGCCGTTGTATGGATCATCGGTGCCTATTCGATGCTTTTCGGGATCTTGTTGATGGCTTTGGCCTTTCGGCTGCGCCACCGAAACGGACACCGGTCACATGAGGTCCGCGCAAGAGAGGTGTGAATGGCCGCCTCTTACGTGCCCGCGGAGAGCCTCACACTCTGCCCCCTCTCCCGCAGGGAGAGAGGGTGTTTATGACGGCCGTCTGCTGAAAGAGCTTCGCTGACAGTCGACAATCCGCGGTGCATCAGCAGGGCTCAGCAGCCGGTCAGGCTGCGTAACCCACTAGTTTCGATGTCAACTGTGAATAGGAGATGACCATGAAGAAACGTACAGTCAGTATTGCTGCAATTCTCGCGGCCTCGTATGCTTTCGCTTGCACGGAAGTGCTTGCTACGACGCATGAAGACAAGGACAAGGGTGCCGCCGACACGAAAAGCGACGCTACCCCACAAGACCGCAGCGCTTCCGAAAGTAAAACCGACGCGAGCACCGTCACGGTGGGAGTGCCCGTAACGATAATGGTCCCCATGGAGTTCAAAGTCGAGCCGCAAGCCAAGGGCTGTTGGGTTGAGTTATATAGCAAGGACGGCTTCAGCGGGGATCGCTTGACGCTCGTGGGACCGCTGGACATGGCCAAGATGCGCGGACCGTTCGGAGCGGACTGGAAAAACGAGGTGGAAAGCATCAGGACCGGTCCCAAAGCCACCGTCACGATCTTCGACAATGAAAGTTTCGCGGAGCACAGCGAAATCGTGGTACCGGGCAAACAAATCGCAGACCTGGATGACCGGATGGAGTTGTTCGATAGCTTTAGGTCGATGCGCATCGATTGCTGATCGGTAGCGGGTACGCCTCATGCCTCCTCGTGGGAGGCCGGTTGGGCCCGGGGTAGTTCTAGGCCGTTGACTTAAACCGTCATGCCGGCATGGGATCGCCCGGTATCCAAGCGACAGGGATGTCGCCCCCGAGCTCTCCGAGCACCGATTGCCTGCCGGGAAGGACAGGAGGAATAGGCGGTTGCGGCGGCGCGCTACTATGCCGATTCGGCGTACTCCTCGTGGGGTTCCCCGGCACCCGGCGCGCTCGCCCGTTTTATGGATCATCGGTGCCTATTCGATCCCTTTTCGGGACTTGCTGATCACTCTAGCCCTTGGGCGGCGTCGCCGAAACGGACACCGGTCGCATGAGTCCGCGCAGAGGCGTGCATGGCCGCGCCTTACGTACCCGCGGAGAGCCTCTCACTCTGCCCCCCTGTCCCGGAGGCGAGAGGGGAGTGCTTGTGACGCCGTTTGCTGCAAAAGCTTTCCTGACAATCGACAATACGGGATGCATTACCAGGGCTTTTTCAGCAGCCGGTCAGGCTGCGTAAGCCACTAGATGTTGACGTTGAATAGAGATGACCATGAACAGACGTAAACTCAAAATCGCTGCAATTCTCGCGGCCTCGTATGCTTTCGTGTGCACGGAAGTCCTTGCTACGACACATGAAGACAAGGAAAACGGCGGCGGCGGCGCCGCCACGAAAATCGCTACCACCCCACGAGACCGCAGCGCTTCCGAAAATCAAACCGACGCGAGCACCATCACCGTGGGGGTGCCTGTAACAGCGATGGTTCCCCTGGAGTTCAAAGTCGAGCCTCAAGCCAAGGGCTGTTGGGTCGAGTTATATACCAAGAAAAGCTTCCGCGGGGATCGCTTGACGCTTGTGGGTCCGCTGGATATGGCTAGGATGCGCGGACCGTTCGGAGCGGACTGGGAAAACGAGGTGGAAAGCATCAGGGCCGGCCCCAAAGCCACCGTCACGATCTTTGACAGTCAACATTTCGCGAAGCGTAGCGCAATCGTGTTACCGCACGAAGAAATCGGAGACCTGGATAATCGGATGCAGGTGTCCGATAGCTTCCGGTCGATGCGCGTCGCTTGCTTGCCGAAGCGGTAGCGTTCGGGGTGGGCGCGGAAGTGTTCCGGCGGAATGGCAGGGGATGGTCAAACGGCATCGTTCAATCGCTCAGAGCCTCGACTGGCGCTCAACGGCAAAATGCTGATCGTCGCCGTCACGGTGGTCGCGACCCTGGCCGCCGTCTGGCTGGCGCTGAATCTCAGTCTCGGCGACAAACCGATCGACACGCGGCTGACGCAGCTTTACTCCGTCGCCGACGAGCAGTTCCCGCGCGCCATGGGCGTCATTCTCGGCCCCGCGCTGGTTCCCGGAAACCGGGTGCAGGCGCTGCTCAACGGCCCGTCCGCATATGGATAAGCAGATCGTGCGCCGGGCGTCGCGCGCGGGGTGGGGAAAGCTTCTTGCCGCCGGCGCCGAAATCTACGAGTACCAGCCGACCATGTACCACGTCAAGGTCATGATCGCCGACGGCCTGTGGGTTTCGGTCGGTTCGACGAACTGTAATCGCTCGTTCAGCATCAACGACGAGGCCAACCTTAACGTCTATGACGCTGCATTTGTCCGGCGCCAGATCGAAGTTTTCGAAGACGACCTCAAGCGATCGCGGCGCATCACGCTGGAGGAATGGCAGAACCGCCCGTGGCTGGACAAATTGCTCGATTTCGCCGCGTCGCTGCTAGGTTCGCAGCTTTAGGCCATGGCACAGAGCGGCGTGCCGATCTTATGAACTTCGGTGGCCTGAGGTGAAACGCCGGCTCGTG
The DNA here is from genome assembly GCA_050740755.1 of Gammaproteobacteria bacterium. Classification (GTDB taxonomy): domain Bacteria; phylum Pseudomonadota; class Gammaproteobacteria; order JACCXJ01; family JACCXJ01; genus JACCXJ01. Next base: position 5,683 of record JBOIDT010000045.1, on the reverse strand, counting down.
AATTCCTCAGGTACTTTGACCGCAATCATAGACCTTCCGAGATGCGCGCACTGACGGTGGTACCACAGCAGTCCGGCTCGGGTTCATTGCGCGAGATCGCAGAACCGGACGTGCGCGAGGGCGCGGTTCTCGTCAGGACGCTCGCGGTCGGCGTCTGCGGGACGGATCGCGAAATCCTGGCGGGACACTACGGCTGGCCCGCGCCCGGTCGCGCGCAACTGATTCTTGGTCACGAATCGCTCGGCGCGGTCGAAGAAGCGCCGCAGGATTGCGGGCTGAACCGCGGCGATCTCGTCGTCGGGATCGTGCGCCATCCGGACCCTGAGCCGTGCAGCGCATGCCGTACCGGCGAGTGGGATATGTGCCGCAACGGTCGGTACACCGAACACGGGATCAAGGAACTCGACGGATTCTGCGCCGAGCGCTTTCGCATCGATGCGCGCTTCGTGGTCCCCATCGATGGGCAACTGCGCGACACCGGAGTGCTGCTCGAACCCGCCAGCGTGGTGGCGAAAGCCTGGGACCACATCGAGCGCATCGGCCAGCGCACGCGGTCCTGGCGTCCGCGCAAGGTGCTCGTGACCGGCGCCGGTTCGATCGGATTGCTCGCGGCGTTGATGGCACGCCAGCGCGGATGCGAGCTTCATGTATACGATCGGGATCGCGGCGCGGGGAAGTGCGATCTCGTTGCGCGCATCGCCGGCCAGTACCACTGTGATTCGATCGAAGCTGCCTGCGCGCTCGCTGCGGATGTGACGCTTGAGTGCACCGGCGCCTCGGAAGTGATCGCGAAAGTCATCGGTCGCAACGCTCCCGGCGGCATCGTGTGCCTGGCCGGCCTGTCCTCCGGCGCGCACCACGTAAGCTACGATTTCACCGGCCTGAATCGGACCATGGTCCTGGAGAACGACGTCGTATTCGGCACCGTGAATGCGAACCGGCGTCACTATGAGCTCGCGGCGGCAGCGCTCGCGCAGGCGGATGCGGGATGGTTGCGGTCGCTGATTTCGCGGCGCGTTGCGCTTGCCGACTGGCGGCAGGCCATCGAGCGGCGGGCCGGCGACATCAAAGTCGTCATCGACTTCACCCTTTGATCGCTGACGCGCAGCGACGAACGCAGGAACATGTCCGGCCGCATCGAAGACTACGCGCTCATCGGTGACCTCGAGACCGCTGCGCTCGTCGGTCACGACGGCTCGATCGACTGGCTGTGCTGGCCGCGCTTTGACTCGGATGCCTGCTTCGCCGCGCTGCTCGGGGATTCGCGGCATGGCCGCTGGCTGCTCGCCCCGGAAGATGCCACGGCGAAAGTGAGCCGGCGCTATCGCGAAGATACGCTGATTCTCGAAACGCGCTTCGAAACGCAGTCCGGCGCCGTCATCGTCATCGACTTCATGCCGCCGCACGGCAAGGCATCGGACGTCATCCGCCTCGTCGTCGGCGCGCACGGCGCGGTGAAGCTGCGCACGGAACTGGTGATTCGGTTCGGGTACGGCGCATCCGTCCCCTGGGTGACGCGTGCAGCAGAGGGTGCGTGGCAGGCAATCGCCGGGCCCGACATGGTGATGTTGCACACCCACGCTCCGATGCATGGAGAGGACCTCAAGCTGGTTGCCGACTTTGCCGTGGAGGCAGGTCAGACGATCTCATTCGTTCTCGCATACTCGCCGTCGCACCTGCCGCCGCCGGAATCGCCAGATGTCGATCTGGCGCTGGCGGAAACGGAGAAATTCTGGCGCCAGTGGGTCGCAAAGAGTCGCAAAACCAGTCGCTGGTCGCAGGCAGTGACCCGCTCACTGATCACGCTGCGCGCCTTGATCTACGCTCCCACGGGCGGCATCATCGCAGCGCCGACGACCTCGCTGCCGGAGCAACTTGGCGGTACCCGCAATTGGGACTACCGGTATTGCTGGTTGCGCGATGCCACGCTGACATTGCTCGCCTTCATGAACGCGGGCTACTACGAAGAAGCAGATGCATGGCGACACTGGCTGTTGCGTGCGATCGCGGGGAGCCCGGCACAGCTGCAGATCATGTACGGAGTGGCCGGCGAACGGCGACTCACGGAATGGGAAGTGCCATGGCTGCCCGGCTACGAGGGCGCAGCGCCGGTGCGGATCGGCAACGAAGCCTGCGCACAACTGCAGCTCGATGTGTTCGGCGAAGTGATGGATGCGTTGCATCAGGCGCGGCAGGGCGGGCTTGCAACGTCCGAGACCGGCTGGTCGTTGCAGTGCGAACTTCTCGCACATCTCACGACGGCGTGGGAGCAGCCGGACTACGGCATCTGGGAGGTGCGCGGACCGCCGCGGCACTTCACGTATTCTAAGATCATGGCGTGGGTCGCGTTCGACCGCGCCATCAAGGACGCGGAACGCTACCGGCTCAGCGCTCCGATCGACGAGTGGCGGGCTTTGCGCGAACGGATTCATCGCCAGGTTTGTGAACGCGGCTACGACGCGAAGCGCAATTGTTTCGTGCAGTCGTACGGATCGGATCAGCTCGATGCGAGCCTGCTGCTGATCGGCGAACTCGGATTTCTGCCCCCGCACGATGCGCGCGTCGACGGCACCATCCGCGCAATCGAATCGCATCTGATGCGCGATGGCCTGGTGCTGCGTTACGACACAGCCGCTTCGGACGACGGTTTGCCCCCCGGCGAGGGCGTCTTTCTCGCCTGCAGCTTCTGGCTGGCGGACGCATATGCCATGTGCGGCCGTGTTGCGGAAGCAGAGGCGCTGTTCGAGCGACTACTCTCACTGTCCAACAACCTGGGGCTGCTCGCGGAGGAATACGATCCGGCCGCACACCGCATGGTCGGAAATTTCCCGCAAGGCTTCTCGCATCTGTCGCTGGTCGGCACGGCCTTCAATCTGGCGCACGCGAACAAACCCGCCGAGCAGCGTTCCGAATCGGCCATGGCGCCGCGAGCCGGCGCGAGGGGCATCCCGAGGCACCGCTCGACCGTCTGAGTTGGGGCGAGGTGAGCCGAGCGCGGATCCCCCACCCGTTTTCCGCCCGCCTGCCCTGGTGGGCCGATCTCCTCGATATGCCGCGCGAGCCCCTGCCCGGCTGTCCCCAGTGCATACGCGTGGTCTACGACCGCCAGGTCCAGCACGGCCAGAGCGAGCGCATGGTGGTAAATCCCGGCCATGCGGCCGACGCCATCCTGCACCTCCCGGGCGGGCAATCCGGGCACCCCTTGTCACCGCACTATCGCGACCAGTACCGCGATTGGCTGGAAGGGCGGGCGCTGCCCCTCATGGGAAAGCCCGTGGAGGGGGTCCTGATCTTGAAACCGGCGGCGGCGAGGTAGGATCAACCCGCCGGCGTACCGCGATGTCTCCGGTACGTCTCGGTTACCCAGACGAAGAACGGCGCGTCCTCTTGGTCGGCGCGAAACCGGGCGACGGCGGCCGGGAGGGCATCCGCCACGGCGGGCGCGGCGAGCCCGGGCAGACACAGGGGGGCGAGCAGGGCGCAGGCCGTCAGATCGGCGCGCGAAAAGGCACCTGCCACCAGATAACGCTGCCCGCGCAGGGCCCCGTTCAGGCGCTCCAGGGCCGCGCGCAGCCGCGCCTCGGAGCGCGCGGCGTGGTCGGCGTCGAGGTGCATCATCTTCCCCATGGCGTGACGCACCGCCGGGAAGATGAGCGCGTAGAGCGGCCGTCCATACCAAGGTGCCCCCTGCAACAGGAAGCGCGTCGCGAGCGCGCGCTCCGGCAAGGAGTGGTAATAAAACCAACATCGGATCGAGACGCCGATCTCGGCATCGAGATAATGCTCCCATTCCACGGCCAGGGACGCGGACAGCCCATCGAGGGGGGTCAGGCGGCGTTCGGGCCAGCGCTGATCGAGGTAGTCGATGATCTTGTCCGAGCCCTGGATCACCTTGGCCTCATCGACCAGGCCCCCGTCGACCAGTATGGGTACGTGGCTTGCGGCCGCGAGGCGCTCTGTGGTGCGCCGGTGGGGGCCCGGGATGAGATTGCGCGTCTCATAGGCGAGCCCCTTGTAATCGAGCGCCCAGCGGGCCTTCTCGCAGTAATGGGAGCACTGGAACTGGTAGAGCGTGAGCATGAGACCACTTCCCCGAGCGGGCGACCGAACCCTGATGCGCCTCGTTTCCGGTATTATCTCACCATGTCCCCGGAACGAGCCACGGGCATCACGGAGCCGTCCCTCTCTGTCTCGGGGCTCGAATGCCGGCGCGGCGAACGACTGGTCTTCTCGAACCTCGAACTCGATCTCGAAGCCGGCGAGGTGTTGCAGATCGCGGGGCCGAACGGGTCCGGCAAGACCACGCTCTTGCGGGCCATCGCGGGGTTGACGCCGCCCACGGCGGGCGAGGTGCGCTGGTGCGGGCGGCGTATCGACGAGGGGAGAGTCGAGTTCCTGCGCGACCTCGCCTATCTCGGCCATGCCGACGGCGTCAAGGCGGAGCTGACGGCGTGGGAGGACCTGGAGGTGGCGGAAGCCCTGCGCGGCGGGGGTTTGAGGATACCCGATGCGCTCGATCGCTTCGGCCTCACGGAGCTCCGCGATACCCTCGGCCGGTATCTGTCCGCGGGCCAGCGCCGGCGGCTGGCGCTCTGCCGGATCCTCACGAGCGGCGCCCGGCTGTGGCTCCTCGATGAGCCCTTCACCGCGCTCGACGAGGCCGCGATCACGACCGTGGGGCGTCTCCTGGAACAACACGCCGAGCGCGGCGGGCTCGTCATCGTCACGAGCCACCATCCCCTGCCTATCGATCATGCACGCGTGTTTCGCCTCGCCGCATGAGGCGCCGCTCCGGCCTGTGGCGCGCGTGTCTTGCGCTCGTCAGGCGCGATCTGCTGTGTGTTTCACGCCACCGCGCGGAGGCCGCCAACCCGCTCTTGTTCTTCGCCATGGTCGCGACCCTCTTTCCGATCGCGCTCGGGCCCGATCCCAAGGTGCTCGCGGCCATCGGCCCCGGCGCCATCTGGGCCTCGGCGCTGCTCTCCACCCTGGTGTCGCTGGAGGGCATGTTCCGCCCGGATCTGGAGGACGGCAGCATCGAGCAACTCCTGCTGAGCCCCCATCCCCTGGCCGTCCTGGTCACCGCCAAGGTGTGTGCCCACTGGCTCGCGACCGGCTTGCCGCTCCTCCTGCTCGCCCCGCTCCTGGCCCTGCAATTCGGTCTCGGCGTGGAGGCGACCGGGACCTTGCTCCTCTCCCTCGTGCTCGGCACGCCGGCGTTGAGCCTGCTCGGCGCGGTGGGGGTGGCGCTCACGGTCGGGCTGCGCGGCGCGGGGCTCCTGCTCGCGCTCCTGCTCCTGCCGCTCTACCTGCCGATCCTGATCTTCGCGACCGGCGCTGGCGGCGCCGTAGAGCGCGGCCTGGCACCGAGCGCCCATTTGAACATGCTCACCGCGCTCCTCGTGCTCGCCCTCACGCTCGCGCCCCTGGCCGCCGCGGCGGCACTGCGCGTGCGCGGATGATTTGATTATATGGTCCACCTCGCAAGCCCCAGGGAGTTCTATGCCTTCTCCCTGCGCTGGTCGCGGCGCATCGGATCCGTCACGGCGATCCTCCTGCTCGCCGGGCTCTATCTCGGGCTTGTCGTCGCCCCGCCCGATTACCAGCAGGGCGACAGCTACCGGATCATGTTCGTACACGTCCCGAGCGCCTGGATGTCGCTCTGCGTCTATGCGATATTGGC
>JBOIDT010000044.1:0-20587 GCA_050740755.1 Gammaproteobacteria bacterium | reverse complement strand
AATAATCTTTAGATCCTCTCGCTGCAATCATAGCCAAGCAAGCCAGGTAGCGAAGCAGCATGGATGGAGTGAAACAACATCCCGGGGCCTGCGGTTCGCTGTCATACCCTTCTCGGAATACCATACCTCCAAAGACGAGAGACGGCGATGTCGACTAGCCCCTGTTGTGAGTGTACCGGCTACATGGCCCAGCCTAGAGAGTTTCGCATGGGCCTTTGTCGCCTGCCCTGTCCTCTGATTCCTATGAACATGGATTTCTACTGGCAGATCGGTGTATCGATAGGTATGATTAAGGTTATGGCCATTGTACTGGTAAGATTCCACTGGGCCATCATAAGAGATGTTGCCTGCCCCGGCAGCAGTATTTAGGATTTCCAGGGGTCTTGCAGCAGCGATGTCCACTGCTGGTCCTCGGTTTCTTCGCTTTTTCTTTGCTACAGGTTTCTCGGGAGCAGGAGGTCGTGCCGATCCTGCCGTAAATGCTCTTACGGCTTTTGTATTTTCGGACCGGAGTCTCTAGGCCATGTGCGCGCGTTACGTGTTGCCGAAAAAATACATCCTGCCCTGTGGTAAACGCCTGCCCCTGAATCGACTGACTCAAAGTCCCGCCTAAGCTTCAAGCAGGGTCGGACCGTACTACGTACTTTCCTCACGAAACGAATCACCATACTCTTGTATGTATGCAGAGATTGCGACTTTGAGAGCCGCTGACTCTAATCCCGTTCCCCCCGAAATACTAGCTTCAATTAGATCTCTGTACTTCTCTTCATTTATTATAGGAAATTCAAACGCACTTTTTCCTCAGACCTCCCGCTAGCCGCACCGGCGACCTCCGATGCATCCCTCGTCTCCCCCGCCCGTTGCACCGTTATCGCCGTTCGAGCGGCTGAATCGGTCGCGATGTGGTCGGGACGTCCCATCTGCAAGGCTTTCTTACTCATCACATCCGCTTCTTTTTCCAATCCGGCATCATCATTTATAGCGACTCCACCTTCCATCTGTAACGTCGGCTGTACACGCCCCTGCTTCTGCTGCACCACATGCCAAGCCTCATGCGCCAAGTGCTTTTCCTGACCCGGACCGACATGGATATCCGTTCCTTGCGTGTATGCCAGTGCCTGTAACCGGGCGGGCTTGGAGGAGTTGTAATGGACTTCCACATCATCCAGGGCCAAGCCGAGCGCCGCCCGTTGCAGGATGGCGCCGAGGGCAAGGGGTCGAGGGTCGCGCGCGGTCGCGGGCGTGACCTCGCGCGGTCTTTTGCTTACCGTCTTGTGGCTGTGCTCGCGTAACGTACCTGCACGTATAGACATGGGCATGCTCCTGGTCTGGAGTGGTCGCTCACTGGGGGGCCAACGGATCTCGCGGTGAGCGGCCGCAGGTAGCTGATCACGAAGATGACGCGACCCCGCGCTTACCTCCCCCTCGGGAACCGATGACCTCAGTATAGAACACCCGGCGCCCGGTAAGGATCCGAGGTCGCTCACACCCCGTTGGGCACCGTCACGCCCGCGGCTCGGTTCGACCGCGCTCGGTTCGACCGCGCTTGACAATGCCATGCTCTCATTGTCTACTCGAACGCGATAAGAACCCATAAGAACCCGTTCAGGGTCCCGGCAACGGCTATACCACGCCCGGTCACAAGATTGACCCCCTCACCCCCAGCTTTCGCTGGGGCAGGCTCTAGCCTTCTCCCGGAGGGAGAGGGGATCCGAAGGAGGCGATTTATGACCGTGGGCCAGTATACCCAAGCGTGAACCGCGGTGAGCGGCCGGAGGCACCTGATCATGACGATGACGAGCCGGTGGCGTGAGGGGGAACTTGTCTACGCAGGCATCGTCGGCGGCTGAGATCTGCGCGGCGCTCCAGCGTCTGGATGGCCTTCTGGCGCGGGCGGTTGCGCTTGCCCAAAGCGCTGATGGCGCCGCCACCGATCCCTACCGCGGCCTGCACCTCCGTCCCGAGGAGGTCGCCCGCCTCTTGTCACAGCCGCCGGGGCAGCCGCTGCTGCTCTTTGCCGCGCAAGACCCACGGCTATCCTCCGTCGGGGCCGAGGGCTCGCGCCTCGCCGCGCTCGCAACCGCGTTCGACCTCGATCCCTTCGACCTCGATGTCCTCGTCATCGCCCTGGCCCCCGAATTCGACCTGCGTTACGAGCGCCTCTATGCGTTTCTCCAGGACGATGTGACCCGCCGACGGCCGAGCGTCGATCTCGTGCTGAACCTCCTGTGCGAGACGGTCGAGGCGAGGCTCGTGCGGCGCGCGCGCTTTGCGGCCGACGCGCCGCTCTGCCGCAGCGGGCTATTGCATCTCGTGCCCGATCCCCAGAACGCCCAGCCACCGCTCCTGGCGCACTTCCTCAAGCTCGACGACCCGATCGCCTCCTGGCTGCTCGGCCAGGAGGGTGCGGACCCGCTGCTCGCGCCCTTCTGCCGGTGCATCGAGGCACGACTGAGCTTGGACCGGATACGGATGGGCGAGAACCGGAAGCGCGGCCTCTCCGCCCTGGTTCGACAGGCAGACACGGGCGGCGAGCCCCTCAAGCTCTATTTCCATGGGCCGGCCGGTACGGGCAAGCGGAGCACCGCCGAGGCGCTGGCGCAGGCGTGCGCGTCGCGGCTCCTCTGCACAGACATTCGGAGCGTCTTGCGGGGGGGTGAGGGCTTCGAGCCGTTCTGCAGGCGCTTGCGGCGAGAGGCCTGGTTGCAGCAGGCGCTGCTGTTGATCGAAGGCGTCGACGCCTTGGCCGCGGACGGGCACGAGGATCAGACCAGGCTCCTCTGCGAGCTGGTCGTGGGCTCCACGGGGCCGCTCATCCTGACGGGGAGCGACCCGGACTGGGCCGTGCGCTCGGGCCTGCCCGGCGTCATCGAGTTATCGTTCGGCATGCCGGACTTTGCCGATCGGCGCGCCTTGTGGCAGACGCACCTAGGCCCGGCGGCCGCTTCGCTCCCGAGTGCCGATCTCGACACCATCGCCCAGCGTTTCCGACTCACGCCGGGCCAGATCGCTGATGCCTGCGACGTGGCGCGGTCACGCGCACGATGGCACGCCGTGACGAATGGCGAGGCCCAGACACCGGAGGGCATCGAGCCCACCCTAGATCACCTCATGCACGCCGCCCGCGCGGAATCGGGACACGCCCTGGCGAGGGTCGCACGCAAGCTCGCGCCGAAATACCGGTGGGCGGACCTCATCCTGCCCGACGATCAACGCGCGCAGCTCCAGGAGATCTGCCTCCAGTACACGTACCGGACCACGGTCTACGGGGACTGGGGCTTCGATCGCAAGCTGTCCCTGGGCAAGGGGTTGAACGTGCTGTTCTCGGGCCCGCCCGGGACCGGCAAGACCATGGCCGCGGAGGTCATCGCCAATGCGCTCGGGCTCGACCTCTACAAGATCGATCTCTCGCAGGTGGTGAGCAAGTACATCGGGGACACCGAGAAGAACCTCGACCGGATCTTCGCGGCCGCCGAGGACGCCAACGCGATCCTGTTCTTCGACGAGGCCGATGCCCTCTTCGGCAAGCGCTCCGAGGTCAAGGATGCGCACGATCGCTATGCAAACATCGAGGTCGGGTATCTCTTGCAGAAGATGGAGGAGTACCAGGGCATCGCGATCCTCGCGACCAACCTCCGCGGCCATCTCGACGAGGCCTTCGTCCGGCGCATGCAGGCCATCGTCGAGCTCCCGTTCCCCGACGAGGTTTACCGGCACCGCATCTGGAAGGGGGTGTTCCCGCGCGAGGCCCCGATCGGAGAGGACGTGGATCTCGACCTCCTGGCCCGCGAGGTCCGGCTGGCGGGGGGCAACATCAAGAACATCGGGCTCGCCTCGGCGTTCTATGCGGCCAGCGACGGCGGGGTGATCCACATGCCGCACCTATTGCGTGCGGTCTATCGCGAGCACCAGAAGCTGGGCCGGACGTGGAATGGCGGGAACGGGGCGCTGTCATGATCGACGACCTGAGCAAGGCCTTGTCGTCGCTCTTGAGGCCGGCGATGGATCAAGCCCAGATCGTGTTCGACCAGCCCTCGGAGGCCTTCAAGCCCTCGCAGACCACCTTGAACGTGTTCCTCTACGACATCCGCGAGAACCTGGAACTGCGCAGCAACGAACCGCGCATCGAGCCGCGCGCCGCGGGTAGGGTGGCGATTCACCGGCCCGCCTTCCGCGTCGCCTGCTCGTACCTCATCACCGCCTGGGCGGTCGGCGGGGCGGAGCCGCCCCTGCAAGAGCATCGGCTGCTCGGCCAGGTGCTCGCCCTGCTCCTGCGCTACCCGACGATCCCTTCGAGTTTGCTGCTAGGCGGCCTCCAAGGGCAAGCGCCGCCCCTGCCCATGCTGGTCGCCCAGGCCGATGGGCTCAAGGCGCCGCACGAGTTCTGGAGCGCCATCGGCAACAAGCTGCGTCCCTCGATCACGGCGACCGTAACGATCGGGATGGAGATCACCGAACCCCAGCCCGAGGAAGCGCCGTTGGTACATATCCACGATATCCGGCTGGGCGAGCGTATCTCGCGCTTGGAACAGGCACTGAAACCGGCAATTGCGCTGGATCACTATCGCATCGCCGGGCGAGTGATGGATAAGGACGGAAACCCCGTGCACAATGCCAGGGTCACGGTGCTCGAGCCAGGGATCACGGCATGGACGGATGCGCACGGGCGTTACACACTCGGTCTGATCGGCGCCGGCGCCTACACGTTGAGGGTGCAAGCGGGCAGTACTGTAGAAGAGACGGCTTTGAAACTGCCAGCGCTTGATCAACTTCGTAAGAATACGGCGAGATCTCCAGGAACAGAACCTGAATTTCCGCGCACTGCGCTGGACGTCAAGCTCGACACAGACTTTCGCTAACACGAGGAGGATAGCGGTATGGCCGCAGTCAATCTAGCAAACTTTCAGTCGCCCGGCGTTTATGTGAAAGAGGTCGAGTCTCTAGTCAAGGCAATTGCCGGGGTTAGTACCAGCACCGCCGGATTTATCGGTCTTTCAACGAGCCCATCGATCACCCCAGGAACACAGAAGCAAACGGATACATTCACGGGCGATGGCACAAGGAAGAGCTTCGAACTTACCAAGGCGCCCGCTAAAACCGCCCCGGGTTCTTATACGGTCAAGGTGGGAGCCGATAGTAAGGCAGCGACCATCACAGAGAGCGGGGGCAAGTATACGCTCGAGTTGACAGAGGCGCAGGCGCCAGCCACGGGTGAAACGATCACAGTCGAGTACGAGGTTCCGGGTCCTGCTCCTGCTCCAAACGCAGTTCTTTGCACGAGCTTTGGTGAGTTCAAGATCAAGTTCCCCGATGAGGTCAAGGATACGGGAGTGTGGACCCACTTGGCCCATGGCGTATACGGGTTTTTCAACAACGGTGGCGGTCGTTGCTATGTCATTTGCGCGGATACCGTGAACAATGCACTCGCCGAGCTTGCGACGATAGACGAAATCGCTTTGGTGGCGGCGCCCGGGAAAACGGACAATGCTACGCAAAACGCGCTGATCGATCATTGTGAAACGCAAGACGGGATCTTCTATCGTGTCGCCATTTTGGATGGAGCACGAGCTCGATGCCGTGGGGGGGTCTGGCGCTACCCCGTAACGCGGCTCTACGAGGAGGTAGCGTAGCCGCCGAGATGATGGCCGAACTCAAGATGTCGGGGGCGGTCAAGACGAAGGTGGTGCCGTATAAGAGCACGAGCGGCCAGAAACTAAACAAGATACTAAAAAAGGGTATCGACAAGAAGACCAAGGAGAAGAAGCCTACGGAGAAGAAGCCCAAAAAGGAGATCGAAAATAAGCCCGAACTCGACGAGACCTACGGTGCCTTCATGGTCATGGAGTTTGCGCAAGATCTTACCAACCTGGCCCGCTTGGACGACCCGCAGGACCCTTCCAGGCCGGACTTCGACACGCTGGTCGAGAGCATGAAGGGATCCAACTTCTTCTATGACCTGGGGAGAATTCATGGCGCAGACATGTATATGGGCAACGAAGACCGCCTGCAAGACGCGCGTACGGCCATCAAGAACATCTTCGTGAACGAAGTCACCGGTAAATTGCTGCCCATTGACTTGGGTCTGGTCGCCGTGGGTCAGGATAGAGCGACCAAGGGATTCGTGTCAACGAAGGAAAGAAACCCTCTGCCTGCTTCCGTACAAGGTCGCGGGGCCGAAGACTGGGTCAACTTGACCATCACCGGCAGTTTCGAAGAAAACAGGCAGGTCCGCGGCAAAAAAACGCCGACAACAACGAAGCACGGCAGGCGCGGTGCCGCCTTCTTTACGCCGGACTTTCGCCTGGCCGTGCTCGGCAAAGGGATCGGTAACGTCTGGAAAACATTCAAAGATACAATAAGGAACCCACAATTGAACGTGGCCATCGACGATCTGGCGGTGGAGAAGCAATTCCGACAAGGCGTTAGCGATGCCATCGAGTTCTACACGTCGCAGACGCAGGGGTACTGGGCGAAAAAGGTCGAGGACGTCAAGACGAAGTTTGAGCTTGGGCCGGACGAGATGCTGTATCTGGATGTCGGGGTCTTCGCGCTCAAGGATCGGTATGCGCAGTTGATCGCCGCAGGCCACGGCGATGACGACGTCCGTAAACACCTGGCGAAGGAAGTTGAAAGCGGGCAACAATTACCGATAGCGACGCTCACGAAGTCAGAAGTCGTGCCGACCGGAACCCTCCAGCTTCCGGGTCGCGCGTCGGGGTCCATGACCACATCCCCGACAGACACCAGCACCGCAACGACTACGACGACCACAACTACGACGACGACGATGCCCACCGTACCGACACCGACCGCAAACGCCGCCCAATCCCCGTTGCACAAACCCACCCGCACGGGCATACCGGCGATCGGAGGCACCTTTAACCCGTTCGTTTCGCAATACTCGGGTATGGCACAGGCGCCCGAGCCTTCCAAGTCGCAAGAGGAGGAGAAAGGTGCGCAAGGAGGTCAACTATGGAAGGTCGCGACGCTAGGAGGCGTGCAGAGTGGAACCCGCATAGTGGGTCCAGGAAGGAGGGGGCGCGTGGGCCCATCCGACCAAGACGCCAGCGCCACAACGACTACGACGGCCACCGCACCGGCAACAACCCCGTTGCCTAGCTACCCCTCAACCGACATAGCGGCAACCGGAGGCAGCTTTTCCCCGATGCCTCCGGCCGTCGTGGAGCATCTGATGTTGCTAGCGCAGGAGCTCGCCGAGATTTCCGAGTCGGCAAGAGAGGAGGAACGGGAAAAAGAAAAAGGATAGTCTTGCGGTCAGGTCGTAAAGTGATACTGCGCATGAGATCGTGGGTACTCGAGTACATCTTCCGGGGGTATCGCCTGAACAAGCCCGCGTAGGTCGGAACCCGTTTTTTGGGGTTCCGACGCATGGGGGCCGGTTGAACGGCTTCGAGACATCGACAGGGCATGTGGGATCCGTAGGCGCTGGGGTGTTGAGATGCTGTTTTGTCGGAACCCGATGGAGCCGGTTCCGACCTACAATGCTGGACCAAATGGTAGCCTTCTGCTCGAATAAGCGTCGTCCACCCCGATACGCGGAGGCCCGTGATCCCGCCTCTTGCGCCGTCCCAGGGGGCTCGCGGCAAGACGCCTGACGTCCCCTGGACGAAAGGTTCCACCACAAGGTGCCGGCTTGCTTGGTTATATTCGATTGATTGATGCAGGAGGTTTGCCATGACGATGGTCGCAATTGATTTGCCGGAAGATGTTTTTTCGGCCTTGCGGCGTACTCCGACGGAATTCGGCAACAAAATGCGGCTTGCCGCTGCGATTCATTGGTATTCGCGCGTTGAGATTTCCCAGGAAAAGGCCGCGCTGATCGCGGGGCTTGACCGCGCCGATTTTCTGGCGGCACTGGCGGCAGAGGAAGTCGACGTGTTCGAGGTGGACCTACAAAGCCTGAAGCGAGAATTGGATCGTGCCTGATCCGGCGATCGTCAACAGCTCACCCCTGATCTTTCTGTCCAAGACCGGTCTGCTCGATTTTCTGCAACTGGCGGCGAAGGAGGTGCTCGTTCCGGCATCCGTGGCACGGGAAATCAGCCGGCGTGGTCCGACCGATGTCACGGCCAGGGCGCTGTTGGAAACGCCTTGGCTCCGGGTCATTCCCAACCCCGCGATTCCTTCGGTCATCGAGCACTGGGATCTGGGGCCGGGCGAGTCTGCCGTATTGGCTTACGCGCGGGAGCATCCTGGCGCTATCGCCGTTATCGATGACGGTTCGGGGCGGCGCTGCGCCGAAACGTTTGGCATTCCACTCAGTGGCACATTGGGGCTGGTCATGACGGCCAAGAAGCGTGGCCTCATCCGTGCAGCGCGGCCAGTGGTTGAAGTACTGAAGTCCCATGGAATGTACCTGTCCGGGCGCACCATCGACCGTGCGTTAGCATTGATCGGGGAATAACGATAATGAGTTTCAAACCCGGTGTGCGGTGGCGAAACCATGGGAAGACCTGCGCAAAAAAGCGTTTATGGTAACGATAGAAGCGACGTACGATATATTCATGAGGGAGAGCGGGGCGCACGATCTCGAAGTCCCGTGGAAAACAGACGTGCCCGGCGCGACGCTATCATGAAAGAAAGGCTGACACAACGCCTCGAAGAGCTCAAGTCCGAGCTCAAATCGGGCCAAGAGATGGAGGCCGAGCTCGAGGGGAAGCTCGCGCAGCTCCGCGGCACACTGCTGCGCATCAGCGGCGCCATCCAGGTGATCGAGGAGTTGCTCGACCACGACGCCGCTCGGGCAGACGGCGCGCCGGATCCATCCGAGGCGATGCTGCATCGCACCGTGGATCCTGAGACACGTTTGAAGGAGTGACGCCGAAGATGAAGCAAAATAGCCCTTATCGCGTGGAGGCGCGCCGAAGCGCTTCAAGCGGGCCGCAGCGTCGTGGCGGCGATGCACCTCCGGGCGCGACTTCGGCGTCATCGGGAGAGCCGTCATGACACGATTGCAGGAGCGCCGTCGTTTTCTGGGTGCGGCGCTGTGCGGCGCGCTCGCCGCGTGCGACTCAGGCAGCACGGACACGGGTTCGGAGCCCGGCCTGGTGCCCGACAAGCAGGTCAACGACGCGATCGGCCAGCTCGACAAGCTCGCAGGCGACCTGATGACGAGTTCCGGCATCCCCGGCATGGCGGTGGCCGTGGTGCGCGGCAATCAGACGGTCTATGCGAAAGGCTTCGGCATTCGTGCCATCGGGTCGTCGGCCGCGGTGGATGCCGACACCGTGTTCCCGCTCGCTTCGGTATCGAAGTCGATCGGCGCGACCGTGGTGGCGCGGCAGATCGGCCAGGGCGGCATCGCGTGGGACACGCGGGTGCGTGCGCATCTGCCATGGTTCACGCTTTCCGATCCCGCAGTCAGCGAGGCGCTCACGATCGCGGACCTGTACTCGCACCGCTCGGGCCTGCCGGATCACGCAGGCGACCGGCTGGAGGACATGGGCTATGGCCAGCGGCAGATCCTCGACCGTTTGCGCTACCTGCCGCTCGAGCCGTTCAGGAAAACCTATCGGTATACGAATTTCGGACTGACTGCGGCGGCGGAGTCGGTGGCGGCGTCCGCGGGCCTCGACTGGGCGACGCTGTCAGAGGTGGCGATCTATCGGCCGCTGGGGATGAGCAGCACCAGCTCGCGCCATGCCGACTTCGCCGCGCGCGCCAACCGCGCGCTCGGGCACGTCAAGGTGAACGGCCAGTGGGTCGTCGGCCCCGGAACCATGCCGGATGCGCAGGCGCCGGCCGGTGGCGTCAGCTCGTCGGTCAACGAGATGGCGAAGTGGCTCGCGATGATGCTCGGCCATGGCGTGTTCGCCGGGCGCCGTATCGTCGATGCGACCGCGCTCACGGCCGCCATTTCGCCGCACATGCAATCCGGTCCGGCTCACGATGGCCGCGCGGCCAGCTATTACGGCTTCGGCTTCAATGTCGGCACCACGGCTGCGGGCCGTGTCACGTATAACCACTCGGGCGCGTTCGGTGTCGGCGCGGCGACCAACTTCACCGTGGTGCCTTCGACCGGGCTCGCGTTCGTGGTGCTAACCAACGGCTACCCGTTCGGTGTCCCGGAGACATTGAGCGCGCAGTTCTTCGACCTGGTGCAGTTCGGGGCCATCCAGCGGGACTGGGCGGCGCTCTACGCAGAACAGTTTGCGCCGCTCAACGCCCCGGAAGGATCGCTCGTCGGCGTGCCGCGCCCGGCCCACCCGCAGCCTTCGCACGCGCTCGCGAGCTACACCGGCACGTACCGCAATGATTACTACGGGCCGCTGCAGATTGCCGAGGAGGGCGGATCACTGGTGCTCGCGATCGGCCCCGGGCCAATGAAACATCCGCTCGCGCACTGGGACGGGGAGGCGTTCACGTTCACGCTGCGCAACGAGAACGCCGCGCCGGGGACGATTTCGAAGGCCACGTTTGCCGCCGATCGCGTGACGCTCGAGTATTACGACGCGGATAAATTAGGCACGTTCGTGCGGTGACGGGGCACGGTGACAAACCCGCGAATGACGCCGATGCCTGCGGCAAACCCGCTGCGCGCTCACGACCCTGTTGAAACGCTCGCCTGATCGCGCACCGCACCTTTTCCACATAGATAGCGGGTTTGTTCGATTTGCGAGGGTCTCAAGAGCGGGCGTAGGGCGCGTGTCCGCGCCGAATCATTCGTCCTAGCAGGCGGCGATGCCTCTATCAAAGACCGATGGGTGAAACGAAGTGTTCCGATCGCGTCTCGCGGGGCAGCCGCACATCGGCATACGTGAGAAACGTTGGGGACCAATCGGTTTTGGCGGTGGAGAAAGAGATGCTACCGGGAACAAGGATGCGACGATCATCAGGCGCAAGTATCATATCGCCAATGATTGGCGCGGACACGCGCCCAACGCTTGCTGGTGTGCTCGTACGTGTTTTAGCGGCGCCGCGCCTTGCTGGACCACATGGGTAAGTTCGTGGGCCAACAGCCACTTGCCTGCCGTCGTATCAGGGTCATATTTGCCGGCTCCGAAAAAAACATCCGAACCTTTGGTAAACGCCTGGGCCTGGATCTCGTGAGTCAAGTGCACTGCCTGATCGCCTGTACAGATGCTTACCGTGCCAAAATCCGCCCCGACCTTGGCCTCGAATTCCGCGCGTAGGCGCGCCGGTAGCGGTTGGCCCTGTCCCCGCGTCGCACGCAACTGCCGCGCAAACTCGTCGCCCGCCTCAAAGGCGCCGTCGGCCGCTTGCGCCGGTTCGCGCTTGATCATGAGCTCGGGCATCTGGTCCTCGTCGAGGTCGTTGCGCTGCACCGCAGGCATGCGCATCACCTGATCCGCCACCCGATCTGCCTCCCGCTCGTGCTCATCCCCGGGGGCGTTGACGGTGAGCTTTGCCTGGATCAGCGGTGGGCTGGCTGCACGGCCGCCTGAGGCCCGAAGGCCTTCTGCACTGCGGCCCGTAACCCCTTGCCCCGATGGCCTGTAACACCGCGGCCTTGTCCTCGATGCCGAGATGGCATTCGGTGATAGAGAGCTTTTCAGCGCGCTTTTTTCAGCGCCGGCGGTCCCTCGCCGGAGACGAGCGCCGTGTCGATCCCCGCGAGCTTGCGGAGGCGCTCGACGCCCATGCCGTTTCGATCCTGGACCCGTTAGATTTCACACCCTCGACCGCCAATATTCCGGCTCTTGATGGAGACACGCCACAGCTATGACGACTATCTCCGATCCCAAAGGCTCGTAAATGATTCCATACGGGAAACGCCGCATCTGGCACCGGCGGATTGTTCCGCCTAGAGGATGCCAGGCCAACGGAAAGTCTTTGATGCGCTGAATGGTTTGCCAAGCCTCGTCCCTGAACTCATTGCCGAGGTGGACTCGCTGCAGGTTGTAGTAGCGAACCGCCACGTCAAGCTCACGGCGGGCCGGCAAGAGAAGGCGAACCTTCAACCCTATCGTCCGAGCTCAGCAAACGCCTCTTCAACATCGATTGCCGCAAGCTCTCCAGCCTGGTAGGCCGCAATGCGATCTTCAGCTTCCTTGAGCCATAGTGCATCAAGAGCCGGGTCAGGCTTGTCTAGACTGGCGATGAGACCCTCGACCAGCGCGGCTCGATCCAAGGAGGAGAGCTGCATAGCTTGACGAAGTACCTTTTCGGCAGAAACGGACATGATGGGTACCCCCTTTAAGACTCGCCCATTTTACCACACGGTAAGAGTCAGGCAGGGTGAGCATCGCCCACCGTTTACGGTCTTGTTCGGTGCACAACGTGGGCGATGTCCACCTAACTCGGCTACCCCTCACCCTGCCGCAGGGCCTGCAGCGGAGGTGAAGGCATGACACGGAAACAGGAGCGAAACCGGGCCTATCGCGCGCGACGCGCCGCGGCGGATCAAGCGCGCCGCGGCGTCTTGGCGGCGATGAGGATCTCCGCGAATTCCCGGAACGCCCCGTGGCCGCCGTGGGCGGCGCACACGAGGTGGGCTTTCTCCCGAACCTCCGCGAAGGCATCGCCGGGACAGGCGGACAGGCCCGCCAGCGCCATGGCCTCGAGGTCGTTGACGTCGTCGCCGATGTAGGCGAGGGCCTCTAGGGGGAGGCCGCGACGCGCGGCGATGGCCTGTAACACCGCGGCCTTGTCCTCGATGCCGAGATGGCATTCGGTAATAGAGAGCTTTTCGGCGCGCTTTTTCAGCGCCGGCGATCCCTCGCCGGAGACGAGCGCCGTGTCGATCCCCGCGAGCTTGCGGAGGCGCTCGACACCCATGCCGTCGCGGATATGGAAGCGCTTCGAGACCTCACCGGCACCGGAGTAATAGACGCCACCGTCCGTCAAGACCCCATCGCAATCACTCACCAGGAGCCGGATCCCTCGCGCCCGCTCGATGATCTCGGCCGTGAGCGCGACGCAGGGATCAGACGGCATGGTCGGGCATGCGTTTGCGCCGCGGCGCCGGCCGCGGTTTGTTCACAGGGGGCGTCTGGCCGGCGGGTCTATTCCCAGAGGGTTTATTGCCAGAGGGTCTATTGCCAGAAGGTCTATTAATATACGGATTGGCGTCCTGGCGGAGCTCGACACGCAACGGGGTGCCCTCGATCCCCAGGGCCTCGCGCAGCGCGCGCTCGAGATAACGCCGGTAGGGCTCGGGCAGGCTCGCACTGCGATGTCCGTGCACCACGACGCGCGGCGGGTTGTGGCCGCCGAGATGCGCGTAACGAAGCTTGATGCGCCGGCCCGCGACGAGCGGCGGGGGATGGTCTAGGACGGCGCGCTCCAGGATACGGGTCAGTGCCCCGGTCTGGACCTCTACGAATGCCGAGGCATGCGCCCGATCGATGGAAGCGTAGAGTCCCCCGACGCCGCTGCCGTGCAGGGCCGAGAGGTAATGGACCCGGGCAAAGTCCAGGAACGTTAGCCGCCGGTCCACCTCCTTGTGTACATGGTCGCGCTGCTCGGGGTGGAGCCCATCCCATTTGTTCACGGCGACCACGAGCGCTCGCCCCGCCTCGATGACCATGCCGAGCAACGCGGCATCCTGCTCGCTGATCGACTCGCCGGCATCGAGGACCACGACCACTACATGGGCGCGATCGATCGCCTGCTGGGTCTTGACGACGCTGAAGTGCTCGACGGCCTCGTGAACCCGGGCGCGGCGCCGCATGCCTGCCGTGTCGATGAGGACATAGGGCCTGCCATGGCGCACGAACGGCACCGCGACGCTGTCGCGCGTGGTTCCGGGCCGATCGTAGACCACCACGCGCTCTTCCCCGAGCATGCGGTTGACGAGCGTGGACTTGCCCACATTGGGCCGGCCGACGACGGCGACCCGCGTGCCGGCATCGGGGATCGGGTCCGCCTGGTTCGGATCCCCTTGGGCCGGATCCGCAGGGGTGTGGCCGAGCGCGCTCTCCAAAAGCGCCACGAGCCCCTCCCGGTGGGCGCTGGAGATGGCGATCGGGGTGCCGAGCCCCAGATCGAAGAACTCCGCGACGGCGGTCTCCGGATCGAGCCCCTCGGTCTTGTTGACCGCGATCCGGACCGGCTTCCCGAGGCGCCGCAGACGGCGCGCGATGTCCCGATCCCCGGCCGCCATCCCCGCGCGACCATCGACCACAAAGAGCACCACATCGGCCTCGGCCGCGGCGCGCAGGGCCTGGTCTCTGACCAGCGCCCCGAGCCCCTCGGGGTCATCCCCGAGACCACCGGTATCGACGCAGAGGTAACGGCGTTCGCCGAACGTCCCGTGCCCCACAATCCGGTCGCGCGTAATCCCGGGAGTATCCGCGACCAGGGCATCGCGGCTCCGGGTGAGCTGGTTGAACAGGGTCGATTTGCCCACGTTCGCCCGCCCGATGATGGCAAGCACTCGTGTCATGGGGCGACCCGATAGGCGCCCAGGGTACCGCCGCTGCTGTAGGCCATCACCACGTCGTCGACGACCAGCGGCGCGGCGATGATGCGCTCGTCGTCCAGCCGCACGCGCGCGGCAATCTGGCCGTCTTCACGGGCGAGCCAGTGCAGATAGCCCTCCACGTCGCCGACCACCACGTAGTCGCCGGCGCGGGCCGGGGCGGTGAGGGCACGGCCGGCCAGCTGCTCCTGTTCCCAGTTGGCGCTGCCCGCCAGGCGATCCAAAGACCAGAGGTGACTCCGATCGTCGGTCACATAGACGTTGTCCTCGTCCACCCCGAGGCCGGCATACGACGATAAGGTCTTGTCCCATACCGACTCGCCGTCCTGACGGTCGAGCGCCGCGACTCTGCCCTGGAAGGTGGCGACATACAGGTGGTCGCCGTAGAGGACCGGTTCGGCGTCGATGTCCACCATGCGTTCGAGGTCCGAGCGGCCGCGCGGCTGGGCGATGCCGACCTCCCAGGCCGGTTTGCCGGTCTTGACCTCCAGGGCCACGAGCGCCCCGCTGTCGAAACCCACGATCGCGAGGTCCTCGGACAAGACCGGCGCGCTGGTCCCGCGCAGGGTCAAGACCGGCACCTGCTTGTCGTAGACCCAGACCCGTGTCCCGGCGCTGGCATCGATGCCGAAGACCTTGCCGTCCCCGGTCCGCACCACGGCGACGCCGTCCTCGATCCGCGGCGGCGCGAGCACCTCGCTGCTCACCGCGGCGGTCCAGACCAAAGAGCCATCCGCCTGGGACAGCGCCAGCACCTCGCCATCCGAGGTGCCGACCAGGACCAGGCCCTCGCCGAGGCCCGGCCCCCCGGAGATGGGCATGTCGGTGTCGCGTTCCCACAGGGCGTCGCCGCTCTCGATGCCGATGGCGCTGACGGCCCCCTCCCGATCGGCCACATACACGGTGCCCTCGGCAGCCGCCGGCGCGAGCTTCAGGAACAGCGAGTCGGTGCCCTCGCCCACGGCATCGGTCCAAAGCTCCTGGATCGCGATACTCGGCTCGAAGTCGTGGAGTGGGGTGAGAACCTGTGCCGGCTCTTCGTCCTCCAGCAGATCGCTCATGTACTCCGGGATCCCGCAACCCGGCAGGACCGCCAGGAGGGCCGACACGGTAGTATAAAGAAAATTCCAGAGGGGCCCTGCCCATCGCTCACGCCCTGCCCATCGTTGACGCCCTGCTCCTCGTTGACCCATGGGGTCAGGGTGCCGGATCGGCGATCCCGAGGGCGTCCATTTTGAGCTGCAGACTGGTTTGACTTGACGGGCCGGACTCGCCGGCCCCGGCGGCCAGTTTCAATGCCTCGTCGTAGGCGCGGCGCGCCTCGGGTAACCGGCCCTGCGCGCGCAGGACATCGCCCTTTAGCTCTTGATAGCTCGCGGACTCGGGACCGTCCTTCAACTCCTCGACCAGGGACCAGGACTTGTCGGTGTCACCCGCGGACAGGACGACGCGCGCGAGACGCAGCTTGGCGAGGCGCTTGAGCGGTACGTGGCGGGTGTGGTCCAAAACCCATTGCAGATGTTCCCGGGCCTTCTGTAGATCGCCGGCCTCGACCGCGAGCCGCGCCAGGGCCAGGGTCGCGAACGACGCGTACACCGTGTCGTCGTGCTCATCGAGGATCTGCTCGGCCTGCCCCGCCAGGGTGCCGGTCTTGTTCTCGGCCAGCGCCGTCACGAGTTGCTCGAAGCGGCTGGAGGCCTGCTCGGCATCCACCTGTGCCTCCGCCTGCCAGGCCCGCCACGCAAACAGCCCTCCGAGACCGATGCACACCCCGGCGAGGATCGGCCAGCCGTTCTTCCGCCACCAGGTCTTTAGTACCTCGACTTGTTCTCGGTCCGATGAATAGGGATCCATGCCGACTCCAGCCTAAACGGATAGAAAATTTACGCCTCTGCTTTCAGGGGGCGCCCAAGCACCCGTCCGATGTGTCCGGCGAGATCTCCTTGCCCCACGCTCTGCTGCGCGCTCGTCTGGGACATCAGCTTCACACTCGCGACCCCCTGCCGCGCCTCGTCGGCGCCGAGGATCACCGCGATCCGCGCCCCACTCTTGTCCGCCCGCCGGAACTGAGCCTTGATCCCGCCACCGCCACAGTTCATCGAGAGCCGGAGGCCGGGGAGAGCATCGCGCAGGGACTCGCCGAGCGGCAGGGCCGCGCGCACCGCCTCCTCGCCGACCGCGATCATAAAGACGTCGCAGGCCCCCTCCCCTCCCCCGTCCTCACCGGCTTCGAGGAGCGCGACGATGCGTTCCAGCCCCATGGCGAAACCGACCGCCGGGGTCGGCGCCCCGCCGAAACACTCGACCAGGCCATCGTAACGCCCGCCGGCGCAGAGGGTCCCCTGGGCCCCGAGCCGGTCGGTGATCCATTCGAACACCGTGCGGTTATAGTAATCGAGGCCCCGCACCAAGGTCGGGTTGATCACATAGGCGATCCCGGCCCCGTCCAAGAGGTCCCGGAGCACCCGGAAATGCTCGGCCGATCCGGGGTCCCGGTACTCGGCGAGCCGGGGCGCGCCGGCGATGAGCGGCTGCATGCCGGGCGCCTTGCTGTCCAGGATCCGGAGCGGGTTGCGGTCGAGACGCCGGCGGCTGTCTTCGTCCAGGCTCGATTCGTAACGACCGAAATAGTCCCGCAGCGCCCCGCGATAAGCAGCCCGTCCCGGCCCGTCGCCGAGGGAATTGATCTCGAGCCGCGGCGCGCCGAGGCCGAGCGCCCGCCAAAGCCGCGCCGTCAGGGCGATGATCTCCGCATCGATATCGGGTCCGGTCATGCCGAAGGCCTCGGCCCCGACCTGGTGGAACTGCCGATAGCGGCCCTGCTGCGGCCGCTCGTGGCGAAACATGGGGCCGGTGTACCAGAGCCTCTGGATCTGGTGGTACAGGAGCCCGCTCTCGAGCCCGGCTCGGACACAGCCGGCGGTCCCCTCCGGGCGCAAGGTCAAGCTGTCGCCGTTGCGGTCCGGGAAGGTGTACATCTCCTTCTCGACGATGTCCGTGTTGACCCCGAGCGAGCGCGCGTAGAGGCCCGTGTGCTCGACGATCGGCAGGCGGATCTCGCGATAGCCGTAGCCGAGGAGCACCGCACGCACGGTGTCCTCCATCCACCGCCAGCGCCCGCTGTCCTCGGGCAGGATGTCCTTCATGCCGCGCACGGCTTTGATCTGCCCTTCCAAGTCGGGTTCTGCGGGTGCCGGGGGGACGGGCTTAGTGACGCCCGTCGGCCGGGGACGGATCACCGACCGTGAAGCGCGCCACCCGGCCGTGCGACCAGGGGGTGAAGTCGAACGGCTTGCCGTTGTAGAAAACCTCGACATCGGGGGCATTGCCGAGCACCACGCGAAACGGCGGCTCGCCGGCTACTTTGATGATCTGACCGGCGGTCGCCAGGGCGTAATAGAGCTTGGCGCCGCGCGCGTCCTGAACCTCGGTCCACGACTCACGGTCGAGCTCCAGCACCAGGTGGTGGCCCGCCGCAAGAAGGGCATCGCGCTGCGACAACTCGGTCGGCGACAGTTCGACCGGCGCTTCCGCACCCGCCGGAGCGGAAGACGCGCCCGCGCCGGCGACCGTACCCGGCTCGGGCGGCGTGGCGGCCGGCTCGGGCGCCGTCGCCGGCGGACCGGCGGGCGAGGTCTCGGGGTGGGGTACGACCTCGTAGGTATACGGCACACCGGCCGAGGTCGCCGTGGCCGGCGCGGTGCGGACCTCGGGCGCGATCGGCGCGCCGGCCACGGCGGGTGCCTCGGGTTCGGGGAGTTCCGCATCGAGCCTTGCATCAATGGCGACATCATCGACCACGGGGGTGCGAAAAGATGCCGCCATGAGTCCGACCAGCACCACGACGACGGCCAGGGTGGCGACCTTGAGCCCGCCGCCGGGCGTCACATTCTGGCGCATCACCCGGCCGCTGCGGGCGGTCACGACCACCGGCGTCTCGGCGCTCGGCAGCTCCGCGAGCACGCTGTCCTCGCCGAGTCCCACGATGCGGGCATAGGCCCGCACATAGCCCCTGAGGTAGATCGGTGCCAAGCCCTCCAGCCGATCCTCTTCGATGGCACGCAACACCGCCACCGGCACCCGGATCCGCTGTGCGACGCCCTCGATGGGGATGCCGCGCGCCTCGCGC
Source organism: Gammaproteobacteria bacterium (assembly GCA_050740755.1). Taxonomy (GTDB): domain Bacteria; phylum Pseudomonadota; class Gammaproteobacteria; order JACCXJ01; family JACCXJ01; genus JACCXJ01. The sequence continues at coordinate 2,054 of JBOIDT010000044.1, read as the reverse complement.
GCCTGGCGGAGGCGCGCGCCCAGGGACGGGGGCGGGCTCGCGCCGTCGGACGCTGCTCTATTGTCCATCGATTTATTGTCCGACCGTTTGGCCATGGCCACCGCGACGCTCCGATTCGATCATCAGACGGGTCTCTTCCGATTCCGGGAAACGCCCCTTGAGGGCCACGGAATAGCTCCCCACCGCATCCGCATCCCCGAGCTGGCGCTCCACGCGTACGCCGAGCCAGAGACTGCGCGCGCTGTGCTTCGCGACCTCCGAGTAACGCGCGAGATAGCCGCGGGCCTTGAGATACTGGCCCTGGCGATAACTCACCTCGCCCATCTCCAGGAGCGCGGCCGGTACGTTCGGGTTGCGATCGAGCGCCGCGCGCAGCTTTTCTTCCGCGCGGCCGAGCTCGCCCTGGCGGGCGGCGCACACCCCCTGATTGGTGAGCGCGATCTCGGGAGTCGTGTACAGCGGGTTTGCCAGGGCCTTCTCGAACATCGTGTCGGCCTCCGCATCGCGGCCCACCTGGCACAGGTATTGGCCGTAGTTGTTCCAGGCGCCCGAGTCCTTGGGGTCCAGATCGACCGCCTTGCGGAAAAACTCCTCGGCCTCGTCCATCTGGCCGGTGCGGCGGTACACCTCGCCCAGCATGCTGTAGGCGCTCGAATAATTGGGATCGTCCTCCAGGGCCTTCTTGAGCTTGACGATGGCGGTGTCGTAATTGCCCGACTTCAGGTACTCGACGCCGAGCTGGGTATTGATCGCGGCCGTGTCGCTGGGGATGTAGCTCGGATCCGGCACCTCCTCGATCGTGGCACAGCCCTCGAGCGCGAGCGCCAGGAATGGCACGCGGCCCCATTTCATACGGCCTGATCTCATCGCGGGGCCCCCGCTGCGACGGCGGGCCGGTGGCGGGCGGCGCGCGCCATGACCTTGCCCACCAACTGGCCGCAGGCGGCGTCGATATCCTCGCCGCGGGTCCTGCGGGTGATGCTCATGATGCCCCCCGACCGCAGCACCTCCCGGAAACGCTCGATGACCTCGGGCGGCGAGCGGCGATAGGGGCTCTGCGAGATCGGGTTGAAGGGGATCAGATTGACCTTGGCCGGGACCCCGCGCAGGCGCCTCACCAGCTCGCGCGCGCAGTCGAGGTCGTCGTTGACCCCATCGAGCATGACATATTCGAAGGTGATGCGGCTGTCGGTGGCCTCGGCGTAGCGCCGGCAGGCGGCCAGGAGCTCGGCGATCGGATAGCGCTTGTTGATCGGCACCAACTCGTCGCGCAGCGCATCCACCGGTGCGTGCAGCGACACGGCCAGGCTCACCGGGCAGCGCTCGCGCAGGCGCTCGATCTGGGGCACGACGCCGGCGGTGCTCAAGGTCACGCGCCGCCGCGACAGGCCGTAGGCGTCGTCATCCAGCATGAGCCTCATGGCCGGCACCACGTTGTCGAGGTTCAGGAGCGGTTCGCCCATGCCCATCAACACCACATTGGTGATGGCCCGATGGGTAATGGCTGGTTCCCCGCGCGGTACCTGCCCGAGACAGCGCGCCGCGAGCCACACCTGGCCGATGATCTCGGCCGTCTCGAGGTTGCGCCCGAAGCCCTGCTTGCCGGTCGCGCAGAAGCTGCAATCGAGGGCGCAGCCGACCTGCGAGGACACGCACAGGGTGCCGCGCCCGGGCTCCGGGATGAACACCGTCTCGACCGCGTCGCCCCGCGCGAGGCCCAGGAGCCACTTGCGCGTCCCATCGCGCGACGCGCGATCGGCCCTGACCACCGGGGGGGCGACCGTGGCGATCTCCGCGAGCCGCGCGCGCAGGGTCTTGGCTACATTGCTCATCGCCTGGAACTCAACGACGCCCTGCTGGTGCAGCCATTTCATGACCTGGGCGGCACGAAAGGGCCGCTCACCGATCCCGGTGAAGAAGCCCTCCAGTGCGTCCCGGTCGAATCCCAGAAGATTGATAACGGCACTCATTCCATCGTCACCCACTCTACTGGGCGCCCACAAGGGGCGCCCCTACCTCTACATCCGTCACCCCCCGTAGGGGCGCCCCTTGTG
>JBOIDT010000043.1:0-20644 GCA_050740755.1 Gammaproteobacteria bacterium | reverse complement strand
GCTCCGATGACGCCGTCCGCCATCTATGCGCCGAGCTCAACCGTACCGAGCTGCTCTTTCCAGGCACCGAGCTGCGCCTCGTCTACGAACTGGTCTCATCGCATTATCGATGAGATCAGGAGGTCTGCATTTGGTCGAACAGCGCCTGCGCGCGTGCCGCATGCTGGCGCACGCCGCGCTCGCGGCCTTCCCGGAGCTTCACCCCAGCGGCGGCCAAGGCGATGAGCCCCTTGAGAAAATCGGCCATCCTCCCGCTTCGGCCGCAGGCGTGCCAAAGCCCCTCCCAAGCCTCGTGCGCCTCCCAATAATACCCATGATTTAAGAGGTCGATGCCGTACAGATAGGGTCGGTAGTCCTTCCACCGATCGGGGTCGGGTCCGATCCGGAGCTCCGGCGGCGTACCAAAGCGATGCCCGGCCCGGTCGCGGGTAGGATGCGGGTGTTTGCCATGCACATAGGCGTAAGGGGGCAACGGGACCTCGGGGGCGAGCCGCGGAACGCGTCGAACCATCAAGGGGCCGGTGTTAGGGCGCAGGCGGCGGCATCGTCGGCGGCAGCCGCAACGAAGAGGTGGGGTTCCGTCGTCGCCAGAAGGTATCTACTCACCGCCTATGCTGACCTCATCTTCCACGACTGCAACCTCATAGACGGGCACATCCCTCTTCATGAACGAGGTCAGCCCGCCCAGGATCGGGTGCTTGTCGACCCAGGCCACTACTTTACCGGTCCTGATGTCAAACTTCGAACCGTGGCAGGGACAGGTGATGATCGTGGCCTCGAGACTGCCTTTGCTGAGCGAGCATCCCAAATGGGTGCATCTGTCCCCGACCGCATAAAACGCTTCACCCACCCTCGCTACGAGGACGCCCTTGCCCTCTAGGTCCACCCGCGTTGGCTGGCCCTCAAGAAGCTCCGATACCTTCAATGTCAGCTTTGCCATCAAGACGTCCTCGCTTACGCTGCGGCGACCTATCTATCATTATACGATGGGTCTTCCTGTGGGGCCGGGATCGGCCGCCTTCGCAGAAGAAGCCGTCGCGACACTGTCATGCATGGCGAGAGGAGCTCCAGGTAGCGCCCGGAAGCTCGCTCGCACCTCGCGTGATATCGGCACCCGGGCCACCCCTGCGCGCTGTCCCGGTGCAGGGTGCTGAGGGCATTGATTGCTCCGTAACGCCGCTCCGTCTCGCTGTCGGGGGGTTGCCCGCTGGGTGCCTTGGCGAGCGGTTTCGGGGTTCAGGACCACGCCTCCCCGGACCACGCGATGAATGCGTCGTGTATTCTTGATATCCCCCCGACGTCGGGCACCGCCGTCACGCCGATTTCAACAAGGTCCGGGATGATCCATTTTCCGGTCAGGTCGACTACCAGGGCCCCTTCGGGGATGATGACCTCAGGGCGAGGCCCCACTGCGCTGATGCGCTCCCCGGAGACGAGCACGACGGCGTGGCGGAACGGCTTGCTCCCCGTGCCGTCGATAACGGTCGCGCCTACCAAGGCGGTCACTCCGGTCCGGGGATCGTCCGCCGCCCCCGCCGTGATCTGGACGAGCAACAGGATCGAATTACAAGGGCACGCACGGCCGTCCCCAAGCGGGGGGTATCCAGACAGTCGAATAGGCTCTCAGTATGGGCAGGCCGTTGCGCAGCCGCCACCCCTACCAGCGCGGATCCGACCTCGGACTAGCTCGCGACCATGCACGGCAGAAGCGCTCGCGCAGCTCATTGTTCATGACGAGCCATCTTCGCCTGCACCGTCCTGCGCGCAGCCGCAAGCTCTGCCTGGACGGCGTCCGGCCCGGGGAAGGCGCGGCCGGCCTTTCGGTACCAGTAGCGTGCGTTGTCCAGATCGCCTTCGAGGGTATGCACGATCCCATGCAGCCATGCGGCCAGCGGGGCGTTTTCGTCCTGTACGATCTCGTGGGCCTCTTGCCACGCCCCCGCCATCAAGAGATCCAGCACTCGGGCTAGGGATTCAGTACCTGCCACCGATGCATCTTCCCACTTCCCAATCCGCCCATTGCAAACCCCAACGGCGCGTCGCCCGGCCATCCCGACGAACTCGCAACCGATCTCGATCGGAACGCCCCGACATACCCCCATCCGTTATCTCGGCAGCCCGATTTGCACCGTTGCGCCGTCATAGCCACGCGGGTGGTACGTATCGGAATGGCTCTAATAGGGCTGCACGGCGATCCAGGCCCGAGCGTCAGGGATCGTATCAGATACTGCGTCTGCCGGCGCCGACGCCGCCGGAGGACCCGTCCCTGCGGGCACGGAGGAACTCCATGGCGCCGATCGGGCCGTCGGCCCGGCACCTACGGCTCGGGTGCCAAGTCCAGCAAGATCGACTGCCTCCTGCCCTCATCGCCACGAGGGCAGAGAAAGTAGCGGCCGGACCCGTGAGGTTGACGGGGTGACCGGTCAATCCCTCGCGTGGTGCAGATAGATGACGGTGGCGGCCTGAGTCTGCGTGATCCCCGCTGCTTGCTGTGCGGGCGGGCGGCCCGGACCTCGGCGGGCGTGGGGTCGTCACCCGAGCGCGCGTCCGGCGGTTTCGGTTGCTGGGGCTAGACCTCGAAGAAGCGACCGTTGTGTCCCACCAGACCGAAGTCCTCTAGGTGTACACGCCGTTGGAGGTCTTCGATGACCTCGCCGATTTCAAAGCTCTCGATCCCGTGGGAGTGGACGACGTCACGGAACCGCTCTATCACGTCGCGATCGGGCGGCACGATGACGCAGAAACCGATCCCCATGTTGAAGACCCGGAACATCTCGTTCAATGAAACCCGGCCGGAGGCCTGGATGAGTTGAAATATCGGCTGCGGTTTAGGAAGGTCACGAAGCCGGAAGCCCACCGCTGGGCGGATCCGGGTCAAGTTCAAGAAGCCATCGCTCGTGATGTTCACCAGCGCCTTAAGCGGCAAGTCGTGGGCCTGGAGTTCAAGGATCTGTGGCACGTAGATAAGTGTAGGCTCAAGCAGCTCCTCGCCAATCGTGCGTCCCAGTTCCTCCCTGTGCGTGTCGGGCGTAAAGCCCGCGCTATCGAAAAGGGCCTTGCGTGCGAGCGTGAGGCCGTTGCTGTGGATCCCGCTGCTCTGTAGGCCCACGATCACATCGCCGGGCTGGACCGCCTGACCTACGTTGACCTTTTCAAGTGGGACGACCCCTACGCACATCCCGACCAGGTCGAGGCCGCCCCCCGACGCGTGACCGCGGATGAGCTCGGGGAGTTGGGAGATCTCCCCGCCAACGATGTTGACGCCCGCTCGGCGCGCGCCCTCGTGCAGCCCCTGGCCGATCGCTTCTAGGATATCGGGGCTTGCACGCTCGATCGCGATGTAATCGAGCATCGAGACCGGTTCCGCCCCGACGCAGATGAGGTCGTTGACGTTCATGGCCACGCAGTCGATTCCGATCGTGTCATAGCGCCCGAGCATCTGTGCTATGAGGACCTTCGTTCCTACGCCGTCCGTCGTGAGGGCAAGGCCCATCCCGCGCCCCAGATCGATGACATTAGCGAAGTAGCCGATGCCAACGTCGCTGTTCCCCGTCGCCTTGTCACGCCGGAAGGCATCCGTCTGCCTTACCCACTCCAAAAGCCTGACCAACCCGAGCTCGTCGTTCGTGAGCACCCCAGATTCGCGGTAACTGACACTGGCCGAAGATTTCATAGATCCTGACCTTTTGTGTTGATGGTGATTGGGATCACGGAGATCTGTACGAGCGACCCGGCGATAGCCTCGATAGAGACCTCGTAGGAGCCCGGGCACAGTCCCAGGAGGACCCAATTGAGCTTGATGTCATAGGATTCAACTGGAAGCGGCGTCTGCGCAGCACCTTCCACAAGGTCCCCCAACGACCGGTCCCAGACGATTGAGAGCATGCCCGCTGGTGCATCGACCCCCTGGACACGCGCAAACGGTTCCACGGGATCGCCCACCGAGGCGAGGATGCGCGACCCACCATGCTCGCGGAGCGTGCCACTGGTATCAAGGAAGAGCGACCCATGGAGTGTCGGTAGGAGCGCCCCGCGCTTCACATTACACACGCGCTGCGTGCTTCGTCAACACTATGTCTCCCGAACCTGGCATCTTCCTGGCCTCACTGGAAGTTCTACATCCGTCCGTGATCCCTGTGCCTCTGCCTCCTTCAGCAATTACCTGCACCATCGGATCGTGTCCTGCACCCGGCCGTATTGATCGCGCGGCCGGCCTTGGGCTTCCGCCTTCCCCATGGGTTGGACCTCCCAAGCCGCGATGTTCAGCCCCGCCTTGACCTCACCGTCGCGGCCGGTCCACGTCCCCAGGCCCAGCCGCCCCTTGCAGTAAAACCTCAGCGCCCTTTGGTGAGTCTCGGGGCCCAGATGCCCACGGTATCGCCAAACAGCGCTACCCGCACCCGGGTCGCAGGGGTCTCGCCGTCGCCTTGGCGTCCACCGCCACGGGAAGGATGCCCAGGGCTTCCCGTCGCGGGTGCTTGTCATTGGACGGCGCGCCCCCCAAAGCTGCCGGCCTCGGAAAAGTCGCTCGCGCCACTTCTCCAGTAGCCGCGCATGCCCGACAAGCCCGCCGCGACTGAGACCCCGACATCCCCTTGCCCCTTCATGCAACCGCCCATTGTTGGGAGAGCGCTTCCGCCTGTTCCAACACCGTCTGCGTCGCCCTTCTCCTGCTTGTCCGGCGGGTAGCCGCGCTTCCGTAGGATCCGCTTCACCAGCACCCGGAGCTGCGCCCGGACGTTCTCGCGCACCGTCCAGTCGATGGTGACGTTGGCGCGGACGGTCTTCACCAGCTCACGCGCGATCATTCGCAGGGTCTCATCCCCCAGCACCTTCACCGCGCTGTCGTTGGTCTCGAGGGCATCGTAGAAGGCAATCTCGTCGTCTGTCAGCCCGAGCGCCTCGCCGCGCGCATTCGCGTCGCGCATGTCCCTGGCCAGTGCGATCAGCTCCTCGATCACCTGAGCCGCTTCAACCGCGCGATTCTGGTAGCGGCGGACGGTTTGCTCCAGCATCTCGGAGAAGGAGCGGGCCTGCACGACGTTCTTGCGCCGTCGCCTCAGGATCTGGAGCTTGCGCAGGAGCTCGACGGCCAGGTTGCGCTGCGGCATGCCCTGCACTTCGGCCAGGAACTCCTCGGACAGGATCGCGATGTCGGGCTTGGCTAAGCCCGCCGCGGAGAAGATGTCGAGCACGCCCTCGGAGGCCACCGCGCGCGAGACGATCTGCCGGACCGCGAAGTCGAGCTCCTCTTCGGTCTTGGCCTCGCCCGGTGCCCGCTTGGCCAGGCTCGCGCGCACCGCCTGGAAGAAGGCGACATCGTCGCGGATGCGGAGCGCCTCCTCGTGCGGCACCGCGAGTGCGAATGCCTGCGACAGCTCCTGCACCGCCCGCAGCACGCGGTCCTTGCCGTCCCCCTGCATGAGGACGTGCTCCTGCGCAGCGGGAAGAAGGCATAGGCGCTCGGCGGGCGTGCCCGTCAGCCATCGTGACCAGTCGAAGCCATGGAATAGGCCGCGGCACACTTCCTACTTTATCCAGCATCACGGCGACCGCTTCCTCCTGATCGAGCGCGGTGCGCCCCGTCCCCCCGCTCTCGGTGTAAGTAGCGAGTGCGGCCTTGAGCTCGTGCGCGAGACCGAGGTAGTCGACCACGAGGCCGCCGGGCTTGTCCTTGAAGACGCGATTTACCCGCGCGATGGCTTGCATCAGCCCGTGGCCGCGCATCGGCTTATCCACGTACATCGTGTGCAGGCACGGCGCGTCGAAGCCCGTGAGCCACATGTCGCGCACCAGCACGAGCTTCAGCCCATCGTGGGCGTCGCGGAAGCGGTGGGCGAGCGCCTCGCGACGTGGTTTATTGCGGATGTGCGGTTGCCAGTCGAGCGGATCGGTAGCCGAACCGGTCATCACCACCTTGATCGCGCCCTGGTTGTCATCCTGGGAATGCCAGGCGGGTCGCAGCGTCACGATCTCTCCGTAGAGCTCGACACAAATGCGCCGGCTCATGCACACGACCATTGCCTTGCCGTCCATCGCTTCGAGTCGCCTCTCGAAGTGCTCGACGATGTCTCGGGCGATGAGCTTCCGCCGCCTCTCAGCGCCCACGATCGCTTCGAGCTGCGCCCACTTGCTCTTGAGCTTCTCCTTGCGCTCGACCTCTTCGCTTTCGGTGGCTTCCTCAAAGTCGGGGTCGATCTTCGGCCGCTCCGCCGGATCGAGCGCGAGCTTCGCGAGCCGGCTTTCGTAGTAGATGGGCACGGTCGCCCCGTCCTCGACCGCGCGCTGGATGTCGTAGACGCTGATGTAGTCGCCGAAGACGGCGCGGGTGTTCTTGTCGGTCAGCTCGATCGGCGTGCCGGTGAATCCGATGAACGAGGCGTGCGGCAGCGCATCGCGCATGTGGCGCGCGAATCCGTCGATGAAGTCGTACTGGCTGCGGTGGGCCTCGTCGGCGATGACCACGATGTTGGGGCGATCCGAGAGAACCGGATGGCGGTCGCTCTTCTCCTCGGGAAAAAACTTTTGGATGGTGGTGAACACCACGCCGCCGGCCGCCACGCTGAGCAGCTCCCGCAGGTGGGCGCGGCTCTCGGCCTGCACGGGCGGCTGGCGCAGCAAGTCCCGACAGCGCGAGAAGGTGCCGAAAAGCTGGTCATCGAGGTCGTTGCGGTCGGTGAGGACCACGAGGGTCGGGTTCGCCATCGCCGGCTCGCGGATGATCCGGCCCGCGTAAAAGGCCATCGTCAGGCTCTTGCCGGAACCCTGCGTATGCCACACCACACCGACACGCCGATCGCCCGGCTTGCCGCCTGGTTTTAGACCCGCCTCGTAGCGCCCGGGCGCCTCCGCGATCTGATCGGCCACTCGGCGGCGCAGCTCGGCCGCCCGCAGCGTCTCGCCCACGGCCACCTGCACCGCGTGGAACTGGTGGTAGCCCGCCATCTTCTTCATGAGGCGGCCGCCACCGTCGTCCTCGAAGACGATGAAGTCGCGCACGAGGGCGAGAAAGCGCCGCGGCGCGAAAATCCCTTCGATCACCACTTGGAGCTCGGGCGTCGTGGCCGCCGCCAGCACATCCCCATGGATCGTCCGCCAGGGCTTGAACCACTCGCACCCGGCGGTGAGCGTGCCGATGCGCGCCTCGAGGCCGTCGGAGACGACGAGCAGCGCATTGTAGGCGAAGAGCGTCGGCAACGCGGCCTTGTAGGTCTGGAGTTGCCGGAAGGCCGTCCAGATTGTCGCGTTCTCGTCGGCGGCGTTTTTCAGCTCGATGATCGCGAGCGGCAGCCCGTTGACGAAGAGGACCAAGTCCGGCCGCCGCGTGTGCTTGTTTTCCGTCACGCTGAACTGGCTCACCGCCAGCCAGTCATTGCCCACCGGATCGTCGAAATCGATCACCCGCGCCTGCGCGCCGCGGATCTCCCCGTCGGCGGTGCGGTACTCGACCGTCACCCCGTCGACCAGCAGACGATGCACCGCCCGGTTGCGCGCGATCGGCTCCGCGCCCTCGGGCCGCGTCACTTTGCGGAAGGCATCCTCCAGCGCCTCGGGGGGAAAGGCCGGGTTGAGCCGCGCCAGCGCATCGCGCAGCCGCTGGGCCAATACCACCTGGCCGTAGTCATCGCGCTCGGCGGCGGGCTCACCGGGGGCGATCTCGGCGCCGATCCTTACCGACCAGCCGATGCCTTCGAGCCAGGCGATTGCAGCTTGTTCGATTACCGACTCATCGAATGCCGCCATCCGGTCACGCAGCCTCGATCAATGACTCACTGATCTGTACCCGCATCCATCCCAGCAGGACGAGGCTGCGGATAGCGCTCGCGACGGCGTGCTTCTTGTCTTCGCTGCTCCAGGACTTCTTCCATCCGAGGATGTGGTCGTAAAGCTGCTGTTCCGACACTTCCTCGCCGGGCTTGGCCTGCTTGAGCTCCCGGCTGGCGTACAGCACCGTCATAACTTCCTCGGCCTGCTCGGTGTTCTTGATTCGGCTGAATAGATCGACGGCCTTTGCGACTTTCTTCTGGTGGCGCTCAATCTGATCCGCGAACTTGCTTCGGTTCTTCTCATACTGTTCACCGATCCGAAGCGCCATCATCCGTCCAAGCTGCTCTTCATGGAGCCAGTTGCGATTGGCTAAGTCATGCAGCACCAACTTCACGTCCGCCGAGAACGGGCCGTAGCTGCCCTTGCCGAACTCGAAGCCGGTCGGTACGCCCATCTCGGTGACGACATAGCACATCTTCTGGAAGATCGTCCTGCCCACTGGGGTCGCATAGGGCTGAGCTTCTAGTTCTCGCAGCACCTCCATCAAAGCGACCCAATTCGGGTTCAGCTTGTGGGGCCTGCGTCCCTCTCCCGAAAGCGTCATCTGTGCTGGCCTGGCTAGGAAGTCCTCTGTTAGCTCGTGCTTGGGCGTTCCGTAGGGCGCGTAGACCTCCACGTCGATGGGCAGCCCGTACAGCTTGCGGTAGATCAGCGGTCCGACTTCGGACCATTCCAGTCCACCATTTCCGCAACCGAGGGGGGGCATCGCCACCGTCGTGATTCCCCATTCGCCAATGCGTGCGACAAAATGTTCGAGCCCCCGCTCAATGTCCTTCAACCTTGCCGGCGAACGCCAATGCCCCTTGGTCGGAAAGTTGACGATCGACGTACCAGACGCGTCCCGGTAAAGGTACGGCTCTGCCAGACGCACCGCGTTGCGCTCGCAGCGGACTTTGTAGTCGTCGAACATGGCCGGGAAGCGCTTCTTGAACTCAAGCGCTACACCTTTGCCCATCACGCCGACGCAGTTCACCGTGTTCACGAGGGTCTCTGCCCGGCTTGCGAAAAGGTCGCCGATGAGTGCTTTGAACATAGTCATAGTGTGTGCCTCTCAGCGAAAAAATAACACCGGGTTCACCGTGATTGGCAAGGCGAATCCTAGGTCGGCCAGACGCGAGGCGGTAGCCGCATCGGCGGCGTAAGCGCCTGTTAGATAGCGGCTTTCCACCCGGTGCGGAACCAGTACCTCGGCACACTTTCGTGCCTTGTGCCGCCAGCCCGCGATCGGGTCATCCGGGTGGCGCCAATCCATCGCGTAGATGTCGTCGAAGGCGAGCAGTTTCCACTGCGAAGGGTGCAGAAAGCGCACGTAGTCGCTGGCCGCGTTCTGGTCGGAGATCACCGTGCCGTCCAGGGCCAACACCTGCGTGGAAACCCGCAGTACGCAAAGCCCGGCCGCTTCGTTGAGGCGCTTGAACAGCATCGGGTTGCGGGCGTGGAAATACAGGTTCGCATACTGGTGCAGCTTCAGGCCGCCCGGCACGTGCTTATGGTCTCTACGGTCCTGTATCGGCTGCATAGCCACCGAGCGATGCGGCAGCTTTGCCGCACGCTCGTGCGACAGGATGCCGTGGGTCATCACGGACGCAACGTTGGCCGTCGGCATGTTGCAGTGCAGCTCGGTCACACGTGGATCCATGCTCAAATAGCATTGGTGATCGGCCGCACGCCGTCGTTCACCCGCAGCTCGCCGGAGATGAGCTTGGGCAGCAGTGTGTCGCGCAGGGACGCGAGGGTGCGGGATTCGTATATCGCGGCGTTGATCCGTTCGACGGTTAGTCGCATGTAGGTCCCAAGCTTTTCGGCTACCGGCCGCGGCGGAATCACGATTTCGTAACGTGCCATGTCGCCCCAGTTTGTCCGAGGCATCTTCGTTCCCGTGGAGCCAGCGTTTGTATGCTCCACAAACGCATCGCTCGATATGTGCCCAAGGACGAAACCGAACCAGTGCTGGGACTTCGGGGCAACCACTACGATGTCTGTCGAGCAGACGCCATCCACGGGCGCGACACCGACCTTATGGAAATAAGGCCGAAGCTTCCCAAACAAAATCTCGCCGGTCTTGAACCTGAACTTGTTGCTTTCCAGCCCGTCCGCGGTGCCCCAGGCGGATAAAGCGATGCATCGCTTCGGCATGTGCTCAAGCGCGAGGTATGGCGAGTCCGGCTCAATCTCGTCTGGTTGTACGCCTCGACGTGGATGCTCCGCAACGTCGCCTAGCGTTCCCACCTGCCACCCCGCCGGAATTTCGCCCAGAGCGGAGTCTTCGAAGCGGTCGGGGAAGAGGTCGGCGAAAGGCTTCGGCAGGCCGGGGTCGCGGCCTTCGGCCTTGGCGCGGACGGGGTCGAAGTCCACGAACCACGACTTGAAGAGCGCCCGCGCCATCGCCTCCAGCGTCTGGTTCATCCTCCGTTTCAGATCGATCTTGTCGTCCAGCGAGCCGAGGATGTGGGCGATGGCGCGTTGTTCAAGGAGCGGAGGTACAGGGATTTCAAGCCGAGACAAATCGCTTCCAGTGATTCCCGCGACTGCTACCTGACGACGAATGGTATCGAGGAAGTGAAGGCCAGCCGTTGAGTTGAAGAAGTAATAGAGGAAGAGCGGCTCGGCCTTGGCCGTATCGGGCCGAGCACGGATGATCGAGGACTCGAAGGTGGTAGGTTCATCGATGTCCAGCACTACGCTGCACTTCCCGGCGCCTTCAGCAACTAGGGAACGGCGCGCGAAAAGCAAGTCGCCCTTCGCGAGGGTGAATCGCTCGCTCTCGGGTCCAGAGAGCTCGACCCTCTTCATCGGGACTGCGCGCAGTCGAGGATGGGCAAACAGCTCTCCCATGTTCACGATCTTGGCGCCGCGACCGTGGAACGCCTTCGGCTTGTAGACCCCATTGCGAACGGGTTCGGTAAGTAGTTGCTCGAAGGGAACAGCGTCCCACTTATCCTCCATACCCAATCCCTTCGCCGCCCGCTGAACCACCACCTTGTCACGCTCGATGATCTTGCGAAACGACTCGCTGGTCGTCGCCCAATCCACGACGTCTACCTTGAACGGCAGGTCGGATTCAGAGAAGTCGTCGGCCAAAGCGGCACTGGCGGATAGGCTCAGCGGAGGTTCCCCGATGACCGCAAGGTCGAGATCCGAGTATTCTTTGGCGCTCCATTTGGCGCGCGAACCGACGGCCCATACTTCGCGATCGGGCACATGCCGTCGAAGGACGTCGGCGACGATGGCCCAGTGATCAGGCCGAATATCGATCAGAGGTTCAGACATTGCGGGCTTCCAAGTTTCTCAGCAGAGCTTTTGCGTCGCTGAGGAACGCGACGGTGCCGCGATAGACGTGACGCGCTTTTTCGTGATCGTAGGTATGCGAGGTGATGTTTCTCAGCTTTCGATACTCGAACCATGCTTCCACATCTCCGACCAAGCCGCGCTCGGCGGCCGTGCGCAGCAAATCCCGGAAATCGGCGAAGTCGGCTTCTGCCGGCGTGGCGGCATCTAGCTCGATACGGCGGCGAATCATCTTGATGCCGATTTCATAAACAAATTCGAAGTTCTGAATAACCCCGGCAATCAGTGTGTTCCGCACGGCTTCGGTTTGGGAGTTAAACCAATTGTCGTTGCTCACCACGGCAAGTCCCTCCTCAAACGAAGCAATGGCGTCGGCAAGCGGGGTGAGGTCCAATGTCATGACTTGTCCTCCAGTGTGAACCCAAGAACCGCTAAGTTGGTGCGGATGGCTTCATCGAGCTTGGCGCTCTCGGCCATCTGTAGCTTCAACTGTGTCGTAAGGCACTGCATCTTCTCCTCGAACGGCTCGCCGTCGTCCTCCTGCGCTTCCGCTCCGACGTAGCGGCCCGGCGTGAGCACATGGTCGTGCTTGCGGACCTCCTCCAGCGTCGCGCTCTTGCAGAAGCCGGGAATGTCCGCGTACTCGCCCGCCTTCTTCTCGCCGCGCCAGGCGTGGTAGGTATTCGCGATCCGCGCGATGTCTTCGTTGGTCAGCTCGCGGTGCGTGCGATCGACCATGCGGCCGAGCTTGCGAGCATCGATGAAGAGGACGTGCCCGCGCTGATCGCGAAAACGCTGGTTCTTCTTGGCGCGCGCGAGGAACCATAGGCACGCGGGGATCTGTGTCGAGTAAAAGAGCTGGCCCGGCAGCGCCACCATACAGTCCACGAGGTCGGCTTCGATCAGGTTCTTGCGGATCCCGCCCTCGCCGGACTGGTTGGACGACATCGAGCCGTTGGCGAGCACGAAGCCCGCGAGCCCCCTCGGCGACAGGTGGTGCACCATGTGCTGCACCCAGGCAAAGTTGGCATTGCCCGCGGGCGGGGTACCGTAACGCCAGCGCTTGTCCTCGCGCAGGCGCTCGCCGCCCCAGTCGCTGACGTTGAAGGGCGGATTGGCGAGGATGAAGTCGGCCTTGAGGTCGGGATGGCGGTCGTTGTGGAACGTATCGCCGTGGGCGATGTTGCCTTCGATGCCGCGGATAGCGAGGTTCATCTTCGCCAGGCGCCAGGTCGTATAGTTCGACTCCTGGCCGTAGATGCTGATATCGCCCTTCGCCTTGCCGCCATTGCCGTTGCCGTTCGCGTGGTGGCGGATGAACTCGACCGATTGCACGAACATGCCCGAGGAACCGCAGCACGGGTCGTAGACCCGGCCCTTGTAGGGCTCGAGCATCTCGACTAGGAGCTTGACCACACAGCGCGGGGTGTAGAACTCCCCGCCCTTCTTGCCCTCGGCGCTCGCGAACTGGGAAAGGAAATACTCATAGACGCGCCCGAGCACGTCCCGCGAGCGGCTCGCCGCGTCGCCAACCCGAATGTTGCTGACGAGATCGACCAGCTGGCCGAGCCGCTGCTTGTCGAGCGAGGGACGGGCGTAATCCTTCGGCAGCACGCCTTTGAGCGCCGGGTTGTCGCGCTCGATGCCGGTCATGGCGTCGTCCACGAGCCGCCCGATGGTGGGCTGCCTCGCCTGCGCCTTGAGGTGTGCCCAGCGCGCCTCGGGTGGCACCCAGAAGATGTTGAGCGCCCGGTACTCGTCAGGATCCTCGGGGTCCGCCCCCTGCGCCTTCTCGGCCTCGAGCTTCGCATGCTGCTCCTCGAAGGCGTCGGAGATGTACTTGAGGAAGATCAAGCCGAGGACGACGTGCTTGTACTCGGCGGCGTCCATGCTGCCCCGCAGGGCGTCGGCCATCTGCCAGAGCCGTGCTTCGTAGCCGATGGTGGCGGCGGTGTGATTCGCCGAGGTTGCATTCTTCTTCATGTTCCGCACCTCGAAAGTCCCTACGCGCCAGACTTGAGGGACGCCCGCAAAGCGATCGGTACGCTTCGGCGTGACCGGCCCACAGTAGACGCGAGTGCGCCTGTGCGAGGCGGGGTGCGGGGACCGGCAGGAACAGGAGGGAAAACGCCTACGCAGTTCACCCGCTGATCGACCTCATACTCGGGTAGGGACTCGCTCAGATGGTGCGCAGTGTTAGGGTTTCTTGGGGTTTAGTGTCCCGCCAGTGTCCCGAACGGTTGCTTAAAAGGACGGATGCGGCCTGTAGGCAATTTTGTCCTGGAGCCCCGAGAGGGAATCGAACCCCCAATGGCTGATTACAAATCAGCGGTTATGCCGTTTAACTATCGGGGCTGCTGGACGCCGGCCATTCTAGGGTGGGGTGCCCCCGAGGGCAATCGTGTCGCAGCCGACCGAGACCACCTTGGGCCCGTTCGAAAGCGCTGCCCTGGTCCGGTTCAGGACCTCTTGGCGAGCGGCGACGTCGAGCCAGTACACCTCACGGGTCCGGTGGCGTTCTTGGACCGCGGGACGAAACCCCTGCCGCTCCAATGCCGATACGCGCGCCTGGACCGAGCTCGGGGTACTGTAGAGTCCGAGCGAGATGGCGTTTTTCGGGTCGCCGGTACGGTTCAGCAGAAAATCCTCCACGCCCTTGGCGGTCAGCTCCGCGAGCCGGGTTCTGGCCACCTCCGCGGAGCCCTGGTTGTCGAGATACACCCAGTAACGCCTGGCGACCACCTGCTGCTCGGTGCGCCGACGGATCTGCGTGCCGGGGCCTTCGATTCGCCGGCGGGCCGTATCCGCCTCTTCGGCGCTCGCAAACGTCCCTATCGAGGCACAGGCCCGAGGTAGCGCCTCGGGTGATACTACATTCGACGCTAGGGTATTTGACTCTGGGGTATTCGACTCTGGGGCCTGCGACGCTTTGGCATTCGACTCCTGGGCCTGCGGCGCCGGGGTTTCCGTCTGTGGACCCTTCGGTTCGGCCGCCTGTGCCGGTGGCGCCGGCTCGGTGTGCCCGCCGCCTGTGGCTGGGGGCGGCGGGGCCGCCGGTGCAGTGTCCGGTTGCGAGGGCGAGCTCAGGGGGGCACCCGGTGCGGCGCGCAAGGGCGGCGGCTCGGGACGTTCTTGCACCAGGGTGAGGGTCGCGTTCCCGGCCGGGAACGCGACGTCGGGCGATCGCCCTGCGAGGACGGCCTCCCTCAGGTGATGATTGTACTCGAAGCCGAAATACACCACGTTGATGACCAAAAGACCCACGCACCACCACTTCATCGTTCGCCTCCTCCCCAGATCGCGAGTCCCTGCAGCACCATGTCCGGCATGAGCGCCGGGGTGTGCTGCACGAGCGCTGCGATCTCTCGGGCCGTCCCGCCGGTCAGGACGCACGATACCTGACCGTAGCGCTCCTGGAGCGCCGCTGCAACCCGGTCGATGCAGGCCGCGATGGCGCAGGCGCTGCCCGAGGCGATGCCATCCTCGGTACTGCGCGCCAGCGGCACGATGCGGCCTCCCTGCACGGTGGCGAGCCCCGCCGCGGCGTGCGCGAGCGAACGCCGCATGAGTGCGAGGCCCGGGAGGATGAGCCCGCCGAGATGCCGACCCCTGTCGGACAAGGCATCCACCGTGACCGCCGTCCCACAGTCGGCGATGCACACCGAACCCCGGGATCTGCGCCACCCGGCCAGCATCGCGAGCCACCGGTCCACCCCGAGCTGGCGCGGCCGCTCGTAGCCGTTTTCGACCCCGAAGGCCTCGTTCCCGCACGCAGCGAAAGTCGGGACCAGGCCCCAGGTCTCCTGGACCCAGCGCGCGGCGCGGACGCCGAGGATCGGGCTGCCGACATTCGCGATCAGCACCCGCTCGGGTCGCGGGACAAGCGCCCAATGCGCCGCCAGGACCGCATCCAGGTCGTCGATTCCGGCGCTCTGGACCGGGCCGAGGGTCGCCAGCCGATCATCGTATGGGCACCACTTGATGCGGCTGTTCCCGATATCGACGAGCAGCATCACGGCCCAAGCCTCAGGCTCACCTCCCCGGAATGGAAACGCCGCAGGGTCCGTCCCACCGCGACGATCAGGGCGCCGCCGGGATCGAGTCGGCGCGCTTCACCGGTAACCACCCCCTCCGATGACAGCACGCGGACCGGTCTGCCGACGACCAGGTCGTAGGCCGCCCATTCCGCTCGCAGCGTTTCGAACCCGTGGTCCTCGATCGCGTGCAAGACCTCACAGACCTCGGAGATCACGCCGGCCGCAAGCGCGTTGCGCGATACGTCTCGCCCCAGGGCGGTTCTGATATCGATGCGCGGTTGGCCAGGATCGACCGGAGAATCCCCAAAAGTAGATAAAAAAGGTGGCCACGCCACGTTGATGCCTATCCCGACGACTGCGATCCCGCCACCGGACGGGGTCACCCGTGTCTCCACCAGGATCCCGCCGAGCTTGCGGTCGTGGCATAGGATGTCATTGGGCCACTTGAGGCCGGCGGTGGCGAGGCCAGTACGTCGGATCGCGCGCACCGCCCCGATACCGGCGGCGATCCCGAGGCAGGCAGGCAGCATGGACATCGGACCCATACGAAAGCCCAGGGACAGACACAGCCCCGCCCCCCACGGCATCGACCAAGGTCGACCCCGGCGTCCCCGGCCGGCACGCTGATGCTCGGCCAGGCACAGATGGCCGTCGATCGCTTGTTCGCGGGCCCGGTCCAGGAGCACCTGGTTGGTCGAGGTGACCTCGGCGTGACAGTCGAGACGACGGTGCCAGGCTCGTGTGCGCGGGTCCAGCTCCGCGCGGATGCGCTCGGCGTCGAGGCGCTCGAACCCCGGCGCCAGCCGCGGCGAGTCGTGACCGGCCCCTGCGAGCGGCAGACCCTCGATCCGCCAGCGCGTCAAGAGGTCCGCGATGACTGCCGTCGACACCGACAGCCGCTGGGCCAGGTCCGGCAGCGGGGAAGCAGGGCGGCCCTGGCCGAGCAGCCGGAACAGCACGTTTGGTACGTCTTCGTCCAGCCCCATAGCGGGTCTGCCGGTGGCTATCGGCCCGGCGTGCCCTCCGGTCCCGGACCGCGCGCCACGGGACGCCCCGGATCGGTGCACCACTCGCTCCAAGAGCCTGCGTAGAGCCTTGCTGCGGGCAGCCCGGCATGCACGACCGCGACGAGGTTATGGCAGGCCGTGACCCCGGAGCCGCAGTAGAACACGGCCTCCCGAGACGGGGTCCCTGCGAGCAGTGGCTCGATCCGGGCCCGCAATGCCGCGGGAGCCAGAAACCGCCCCTGCGCATCGAGGTTCTCCTTCCAGCAGTAGTTGACCGCGCCGGGGATATGACCGGCAACCGGGTCCAAGGGCTCGACCTCGCCCCGATACCGGGCAGGGTCTCGCGAGTCGATCAGAACGGGAGCATCGGAGACGTGCTCGATGCGCACCAGCCACTCCTTACGGGCTGCCCCTAGAAACACACGCGCTACCGCGCGCTCCTCACCGGTGGCGGTAGGCGAGCCCGCCGCCTCCCAGGCGTCCCAACCGCCGTCCAGGAGCGCCACCGCCCCGTGCCCCATATAACGCAACAACCACCAGAGCCGCGCCGCCATCGCCCCCCCCGCACCATCGTAGGCCACGACCTGCCGCGATTCGTCGATACCGAGCCGCCCCAGGGTCGCCTGCAGGGCCTCGGCGGTGGGCAGCGGGTGGCGTCCCCCGGTGATCACCGGCGGTCCGCAGAGGTCGCGGTCGAGGTGTGCGTAGGCCGCCCCCGCGATGTGGCGGCGGCGATAAGCGCGCCCCCCTGCTCCGGGATCGGCGAGGTCGAAGCGGCAATCGACGACCACCCAGGCGGGATCGCCCACATGCCGTGACAAGGTTTCGCAGGTGACGATAGACGGGTATGGAGCGGGCGAACGATCCATGGTCAGCGTGTCACCGGAAGAGAACTATGTGTGCTGGCGCACAGACCAAGAATTTCATCTGCCGTTACTGTCAGCCTGTAGAGCCGCGATATGGCCTCGGTGCACGCTTATTGCACGCAACCTTTGTGTATGACCACTGGGTCATTATAACGCTCGTCTCATTGCCTTGATGCCTGACACTTACATCCTTGATGAAGCGCGAGCCCTCCGGGGCGAGGCGGGAATGGTCCATGCGGCGGTTTCTTAGGTCTTGCCTGGTAGCGGGCCTGATCGGGACGGCGACCTTGTCATCGTGCTCCGACTACTACGCCCAGTCCGTGACCGGGCAACTCGCGCTCCTGGCGAGCCGGACGTCGATCGACGACGTGGTTGGGGATCCCCGCACCCCCAGGGCGGTCCGGGATAAATTGGCATTGATACTGGCGCTACGCCGGTTCGCGAGCCAGGCGCTCGGCCTCCCGCACAACGGCAGCTATTCGACCTATGTGCACGTCGATCGCCGCTACGTGGCCTGGAACGTATTCGCCACCCCGGAGTTCTCGCTGGAGCCCTTGAACTGGTGTTTCCCGGTGGCCGGATGCCTGAGCTACCATGGCTACTTCTCCGAGGGGCGGGCCCGATACTCCGCGGCGTTTCTCTCGAATGAAGGCCACGATGTATACGTCGGGGGGGTGGCGGCCTATTCCACCCTGGGCTGGTTCGAGGATCCGGTAACCAGCGCCATGCTGCGTTGGAGCGATCTGGGGCTCGCCGAGCTCATGTTCCACGAGCTCGCCCACCAGGCGGTTTACGCCCCCGGCGACACGGCCTTCAATGAGGCGTTCGCTACCACGGTGGCCTTCGAGGGCGTGCGCCACTGGCTGAAACGCGGCGGAAGGCGCAAGGCACTGGAGGCCTTCGAGGCCGAGCAGAGGCGCAAAGACGAGTTTGCCACCTTGGTCCTCGCGACGCGCAGGAAACTGCAGCGACTTTACGCGTCGAATCGAAATGCCTTCGAAAAGCGAGCGGACAAGGCCAGGATCTTCAGGGAGTTGAAGGAAGCTTATACGGCGTTGCGCGCAACCTGGGGAGGCTACGATGGTTATGACGCCTGGATGAGCCACGGGCTCAACAACGCCAAACTGTCCTCGCTGGTCACCTACAAGGAGCACGTTCAGGCCCTCGAGAACCTGTTCGATGCAGTGGACGGGCGCTTTGCAACGTTTTACGGCCTGGCCCGCGCTATCGGACGGCTCGATCCGTGGGTGCGCAAGGCCTGCCTGGCTGCGCTCGCGCAACCGGGCGCCGGCTTCAGCGCGAGCTGCCACCTGAGAATGACCGCCCGCCACGCTGCCGGCGAAGCCGTGACCGACGCCCCCGCGCCAGCCGGCGTCCGGCGGACCTCCTAGCCCGCGGCTCCAGTCACTCGATCCCGGCCGCGGGCCGTAACCCACCCGGTATCCGCTATACTAGAAGGTGTAGATCTCGAACTGATCTTAATACTTATCAGCACCAGGAATCGATATCATGCAGTTTGTAACCAAGACCGGAAGCCGATCGATGCACTATGTGCTGGTGTCTCTCGTCATCATCGCGATTCTGGGCATACAGACGTGGGTCATCGCATTCAACACATACAGCCGTTACTGGCCGTTCATCAATTATCCGATGTACAGCGGGATCCACCGGGAAGGCGACCGATTGGACGTCTACTACCCCGTGTTCGCCACCTTCGAAGACGCGAGCGAAAAGCAAATCGTTCCCAGCGACTTGGGCATCAACATGTTCAAGTTTCAGAAGGTGTTTGTAGCGGCGATATTTTGTGCCGTGCACGGGGACAAGCCGAGTGCGTATGCCAAGCGCAGGTGCAAAGAAGGCGAGATGCCTCGGGTGAAGGACATGTTGATGACCTACGAAGCTCGTGCCGGTCAGCGTATCGTCAGGCTGCGCGTCGAGGATTACCCGCTGATCTTTACCAGAGACGGCCCCGCAAAGGCCCCTGTAAAAACGCTCGAAGTCTTGGACCTTGGATGAGGTAACGTCGCCATGCACTGGTGGAAATCGTACTGGTTCCGTCCTGCGCCGCTGCTCGATCTGGCCGTTCTTCGGATCACGGCCGTGGGTCTACAGCTCTGGCTCATGGTCAGCAGCGAGACGATCGGTTTGGACGACGTGAAAAGAAACGCAGGCATGCCGGACAGCACCTATTGGCCCTTGATCTCGCTCCGGTTGGTGTTGTTGCCGTTCGGATGGGGATACCGCCCACCGGAGGACGTGTTGGTCGCCCTCTGGTGGCTCACCCTGGTCTGTGGGGTGCTCGCGTTCATCGGCTTTAGGAGCAACGCGAACCTGGTGGTCTTCGCCATCGGCTCCTTTGTCATCAACGCCTATATATATTCATTCGGCGACCTCCATCATCGGCAGGCGGTCATGCTCATGGCGCTCGCGGTATTGGCCCTGAGCCCGGCCGGGCGCGTATTATCGGTGGATGCATGGTGGGCCGCCCGCAACCCCGCCACGGTGGGCACGGCTCCATCCGGCCTGCTCGGCGCTCGGGATGAGTTTGCACGCTGGCCGATCTTGCTGCTGCAATGGTTTTTCGTCCTGATGTACTTCTCGGCCTTCGTCAGCAAGATCATCATGAACGGTCCCGAATGGATCAATGGCTACACCCTACAGTACTATTTAATGAGGGACGGATTGCGCTTCGATAGCGCCTTCGGTCTGTGGTTCGCCCAGTTCCATGAGCTCATCAAGTTCTCGCAATGGGTCGTCATCATCTTCCAAGCCACGTTCTGGGTCGCGGTGCTCTTTCCCGTCACGCGCTGGGTGTACGTGCCCTTGGGGCTCGGCATGCACATCTTTATCCTGCTCACCATGAAGGCGGATTTCTACCAGTGGATGGCCTTATACGTGGTCTTCATCCCATGGACGGAGCTCTTCCGGAGGTTATCGCAGAGGAGTCGAGAGCGCACGGCGGAGTACGCATGATCGCGTTTGGCAAGCCGTGCCGCTCCCGGGCCTTGGACGCAGCTTGAAATGCACACCAGCGAAGATCCGGCGAGCGGCGCCTGGCTGGTCTATGACGGAGAGTGCCCGTTTTGCAGCACTTATGTCCGCTACCTGCGCCTGCGCGATGCCATCGGTCCGGTGCACCTCGTCAACGCCCGGGAAGGCGGAGCGTTGGTCGAGGAGCTGCGCCGCGCCAAGCTCGACTTGGACGAGGGCATGGTGCTCAAGCTCGGTGGACGCTACTATCATGGCGCCGATTGCATCCACGTGCTGGCGTGTCTGAGCAGCCCGGCGACCCCGTTCAACCGCATCAGCGCCTTGATCTTCAAGTCGCCGCTCGTGTCGCGCTGGCTCTACCCGGTCCTACGCGCCGGCCGAAACCTCGCATTGCGGATCCTGAGGCGGACCAAGATCCGCGAAGCCGCATAAACACGCCTGGGCGCCGGACGCCTCCCAAGTCGCCAACACGCGATCCCCGGCGGGGCCCTCGGGTTTTTGTTTTTGGCTCTTCAGGACAATTTGTGGGTGGTTGCGAGCCTTTG
This sequence comes from Gammaproteobacteria bacterium, assembly GCA_050740755.1. GTDB lineage: Bacteria > Pseudomonadota > Gammaproteobacteria > JACCXJ01 > JACCXJ01 > JACCXJ01. The sequence goes on along the minus strand of JBOIDT010000043.1, from coordinate 83 downwards.
AGGGCATGGGTGCCTGTGGACTTGTGGATAACATCCCTGTTACCCACAGGGCCCACAGGCCAAGCTGGGGATCTGTGGACAAC
>JBOIDT010000042.1:0-21941 GCA_050740755.1 Gammaproteobacteria bacterium | reverse complement strand
GTCGATTATTCCGGGCGCTCGGTGATCGTCGTGGGCTCGACCTTGAAGCTCCACCAGTGCGGATTGCCGAAGAAGATGGCGCTCGAGCTCTTCAAGCCCTTCATCTTCAGCAAGCTCGAGCGCAACGGCATGGCGACCACCATCAAGGCCGCGAAGAAGATGGTGGAACGCGAGGGGGCGGAGGTATGGGACATCCTCGAAGAGGTGATCCGCGAGCACCCGGTGCTGCTCAATCGCGCCCCGACCCTGCACCGTCTCGGGATCCAGGCCTTCGAGCCGGTGCTCATCGAGGGCAAGGCCATCCAGCTGCACCCCTTGGTGTGCACGGCCTTCAATGCGGACTTCGACGGCGACCAGATGGCCGTGCATGTGCCGCTCTCGATCGAGGGTCAGCTCGAGGCCAGGACGCTCATGATGTCCACCAACAACATCCTGTCCCCGGCCAACGGCGATCCCATCATCGTCCCCACCCAGGACGTGGTCCTGGGGCTGTATTATCTGACCCGCGAACGCGTCGGGGTGCGCGGCGAGGGGATGGTGTTCGGGGATGTGGACGAGGTCCACCGCGCCTATGAAACGGGTGGCGCGGAGCTGCACGCAAGAGTCAGGGTCCGCATCACGGAAACCGTCCAGCGGCCCGGCGGTGAGCGTGTAGAGGAGACGCGCCTGCGCGACACCACGGTAGGCCGGGCGCTCTTGTCTACGGTCCTGCCCGAGGCCTTGCCCTTCGATGTCATCAACCGGGACATGAACAAGAAGGCGATCTCCGGCCTCATCAACACCTGCTACCGGCGCGTCGGTCTGAAGGACACGGTGATCTTCGCGGACCGCCTCATGTATATGGGCTTCTCCCATGCCACGCGGGCGGGGATCTCCATCGGCGTGGACGACATGGTGGTGCCCGACGACAAGGGATCGATCATCAGCCGCGCCGAGGAGGGGGTGAAGGAGATCGAACAGCAATATGCCTCGGGTCTCGTTACCAAGGGGGAGCGCTACAACAAGGTCATCGACATCTGGTCGCACACCAACGATCAGGTCGCCAAGGCGATGATGGACAAGCTGGGATCGGAAACGGTGAGCGATGCGGCCGGCAGGGAGGTGAGGCAGGCGTCGTTCAATTCCATCTTCATGATGGCCGATTCGGGTGCGCGCGGCTCGGCGGCCCAGATCCGACAACTCGCCGGTATGCGAGGGCTCATGGCCAAGCCCGACGGTTCGATCATCGAGACCCCGATCACGGCCAATTTCCGCGAGGGCCTGAATGTCCTGCAGTATTTCATCTCGACGCACGGCGCGCGCAAGGGCCTGGCCGACACCGCGCTCAAAACCGCCAATTCGGGTTATCTCACCCGGCGGCTCGTCGATGTCGCGCAGGACCTGGTCGTCACCGAGGACGATTGCCATACCCGCCAGGGTCTCTTGATGGTCGCCGTCATCGAAGGCGGGGACGTGATGGAGGCCCTGGGTGACCGGGTGCTCGGCCGGGTGATCGCGGAAGACGTGCACCAGATCGGCACGCGCGAGGTGGTGGTGCCCGCGGGCACGCTCATCGACGAGCCGTGGGTGGAGCGCCTGGACGCGGTCGGCATCGATCAGGTCAAGGTGCGTTCGCCGATCACCTGCGAGACCCGCTACGGGATCTGCGCCGCCTGCTACGGTCGGGACCTGGCCCGCGGCCATCGGGTCAACGTGGGTGAGGCGGTCGGCGTCATTGCCGCCCAATCGATCGGTGAACCCGGTACCCAGCTCACCATGCGCACCTTCCATATCGGCGGTGCGGCCTCCCGCGACGCCGCGGTCAGCAGCATCGAAGCGAAATCCAGGGGTACGGTCAAGCTCCAGAACCTGAAGGTTTTGAGGCAGGAGAGCGGAACCTTCGTGGCCGTCTCGCGCTCGGGCGAGCTGGCCGTGGTCGATGAGGTCGGGCGCGAGCGCGAGCGCTACAAGGTCCCGTACGGCGCGGTCTTGAGCGTGGCGGCCGGCGATCATATCGAGGCGGGTCAAGTGATCGCCAACTGGGACCCCCACACCCACCCGGTGATCACGGAGGTGGCGGGGACGGTGGCGTTTTCGGACATCCTCGACGGCATGACGGTGGTGCGCCACGTCGATGAAATCACCGGTCTGACCAGCATCGTCATCATGGATCCCAAACAGCGCGCCCAGAGCGCCAAGGACCTGCGACCGGTGGTCAAGCTGGTCGATGTCGGGGGCCATGACCTGAAGATCCCGGGCACCGACATCCCGGCGCACTACTTCCTGCCCCCCAAGGCGGTGATCAATGTGGAAGACGGGACCACCGTGAAAGTCGGGGACGTCATCGCCCGCCTGCCCCAGGAATCGTTCAAGACGCGCGACATCACCGGCGGTTTGCCGAGGGTCGCCGATCTGTTCGAAGCGCGGCGTCCCAAAGAGGCGGCGGTGCTCGCAGAGATCTCCGGGACCGTCAGCTTCGGGAAGGATACCAAGGGCAAGCAGCGCCTGATCCTGACGGCGGATAATGAGCAGGTCGAGGTCCTGATCCCGAAGTGGCGGCAGGTCACGGTGTTCGAAGGCGAGCACGTAGAGCGCGGGGAGGTCATCGTCGATGGGGCGCCGGACCCGCACGACATCCTGCGCCTGCAGGGGGTGCATGCCCTGACCCAGTACATCGTCAACGAGGTCCAGGATGTCTATCGCCTGCAAGGCGTCAAGATCAACGACAAGCACATCGAGGTCATCGTGCGCCAGATGCTGCGCAAAATAGAGGTGAGCGAGCCGGGCGACGTGCATTTCCTCACCGGCGAGCAGGTCGAACGGGAACGTCTCCAGGAAGCGAACCAGCGTGCCCAGCAGGCCGGGAAAGAGGGGGCCAAGGGCGTGCCGGTCCTGCTCGGGATCACCAAGGCTTCGCTGGCGACCGAGTCGTTCATCTCGGCGGCATCGTTCCAGGAAACGACCCGGGTGTTGACCGAAGCGGCCGTGACCTCGAAGACCGACGAGTTGCGGGGCCTCAAGGAAAACGTCATCGTGGGGCGCTTGATCCCGGGCGGTACGGGGTTCTCGTATCACACCGAACGGCGCAGAAAGCGCGAGCATCTGTCCGCGCCCCCGCTGTCCGTCGAGCAAGCGGCCGGTGCGGAACAGGCGGTCGTCCTCCCGCCGGTGCCCGAGACGCGCGAGGGGCGTACCCAGAGCGCTTGATGGCCCCCGGGGGGCTTGGTCGTTGCCGGTGCGGTCGATGCCTGTCATCCCTTCCCCCTGGAAGGGGGAAGGATAGGATGGGGGTCGAGTCTCTCAGAACTATGCGACGCAACCCCCACCCTCCCCCTCCCCCTGCCAGGGACTGCCAGGGGGAGGGAATAACCCGGTGCTCCTTGACAGGCGGTAGGAAAGGTTACTAGAATGGCTTTTCTCCGACGAACCGGCTTTTCTTCGAGGAGCTGGCTTTTCTCCGACGAACTGGCTTTTCTCCGACGGACTGGCACTTCTCCGACAGGCTGGAGTGATCCCGCCTCTTTTTTTGTCGGAGTAGAATGATTCGTTGGGAATGATCCGGCGGGAAACATCACTATCGTTCAGCACGCATGGCGACGATCAATCAACTGGTGAGAAAACCGCGCAAGCGGCAGCGCGACAAGAGCGCGGTCCCCGCTTTGGCCAGCTGTCCTCAGAAGCGCGGGGTGTGCACACGTGTCTACACCACGACGCCCAAGAAGCCCAACTCGGCCTTACGTAAGGTGGCCAGGGTGCGTCTGACCAATGGCTTCGAGGTCACGACCTATATTGGCGGGGAAGGCCATAACCTCCAGGAGCATTCCGTGATCCTGATCCGCGGTGGTCGCGTCAAGGACCTGCCCGGGGTCCGCTACCATACGGTGCGCGGCACCTTGGACACCTCGGGCGTCTCGGATCGCCGGCAAGGTCGCTCCAAGTACGGGGCCAAGCGGCCCAAGTCCTGACACGCTCGCGCCCGGTACTTCAGGAGCCAGCACGATGTCGAGACGCCGAATCGCCGCGAAAAGGGTGGTGTTGCCGGACCCCAAGTACGGCGACGACACCATCGCCAAATTCATCAACATGGTCATGTCTTCCGGAAAGAAATCGCTGGCCGAGAAGATCGTCTACGGGGCGCTCGATCACCTGACGACCAAGGGGCACAGCGATCCCCTGGCGGCGTTCAAGCAGGCCCTGGACAATATCCGCCCGCGGGTCGAGGTCAAGTCGCGGCGCGTGGGCGGCGCCACCTATCAGGTGCCGGTCGAGGTGCGTGCCAAGCGCAGGAACACGCTGGCCATGCGCTGGTTGGTCGATATCGCGCACAAACGTGGGGAAAAGACCATGGGTCTCCGGCTCGCGCTGGAGGTCGCGGATGCCGCCGAGAACAAGGGTGCCGCGGTGAAAAAGCGTGAAGACACGCACCGTATGGCCGAGGCCAACCGGGCCTTCGCGCATTACCGCTGGTGATCGGAAGACACCCCCTGTTCGCGGGAATCGAATCGTGCCACGCGCAACGCCCATCGAACGTTACCGGAACATCGGTATCATGGCCCATATCGATGCCGGCAAGACCACGACCACCGAGCGCATCCTGTATTACACGGGTGTGTCCCACAAGCTCGGTGAGGTCCATGACGGGGCCGCCACCATGGATTGGATGGAACAGGAGCAGGAGCGCGGGATCACCATCACGGCCGCCGCCACCACCTGTTTCTGGAGCGGCATGGCGGGCCAGTATCCCGAGCATCGCATCAACATTATCGATACGCCGGGGCACGTGGACTTCACCATCGAGGTTGAACGTTCCCTGCGGGTGCTGGACGGCGCGGTGGGGGTGTTCTGTGCGGTGGGTGGCGTCGAGCCGCAGTCCGAGACCGTCTGGAGGCAGGCCAATAAATACCGGGTGCCGCGCCTTGCCTTCGTGAACAAGATGGATCGGGCCGGCGCCGACTACCTGCGGGTCGTCAAGCAGATCCGAGAGCGGCTGGGCAGCCGCGCGATCCCCGTGCAGCTCCCCATCGGGGCGGAGGAGAAGTTCGAGGGGGCGGTCGATCTCATACGCATGAAGGCCATCACCTGGGATCGGGCATCGCTCGGGATGCGCACCGAGGAGCGCGAGATCCCGAGCGCCATGGCGGGGCTGTGCGCGGAGTGGCGGGAGCGGCTACTGGAAGCGGCCGCCGAGGCCAGCGAGACCCTCACCGAGAAGTATCTGGAGGAAGGGACCCTGTCGCCCGAAGAGATCCGGGGCGGTCTCCGGGCCCGCACCTTGAGCAACGAGGTCGTACCGGTGGTGTGCGGATCGGCTTTCAAGAACAAGGGGGTCCAATCGCTCCTCGATGCGGTGATCGAGTTCCTGCCGGCCCCCGTGGATATTCCGCCCATCAAGGGTGTCCTCGACGACGGTGAGACCGAAGCCACGAGACCGGCGACGGATGACGCCCCCTATGCGGCGCTGGCCTTCAAGATCATGAGTGACCCGTTCGTCGGCACCCTGACCTTTTTCCGCGTGTATTCCGGGGTCCTGCAGAGTGGCGATACGGTGTTCAACCCCGTCAAGAGCAGGAAGGAGCGCATCGGACGCCTGCTTCAGATGCACGCCAACTCGCGCGAGGAGATCAAGGAGGTGCGCGCCGGTGATATCGCGGCCGCGGTGGGGCTCAAGGACGTGACCACGGGAGATACCCTGTGCACCCCCAATGATCTCATCACGCTCGAGCGCATGGAGTTCCCCGAGCCCGTGATCGCCGTCGCCGTGGAGCCCAAGACCAAGGCCGATCAGGAGAAGATGGGGCTCGCGCTCTCGAAGCTCGCGAGCGAAGACCCCTCGTTCCGTGTCGCCTCCGATCCGGAGTCGGGCCAGACCATCATCTCCGGGATGGGCGAGTTGCACCTCGAGATCATCGTCGAACGGATGCGGCGCGAGTTCAAGGTCGAGGCGAATGTCGGTAAACCCCGGGTGGCGTACCGCGAGACCATCCGCAAGGTGGTGGAAAAGGCCGAAGGCCGCTTCGTCAGGCAGTCCGGCGGGCGCGGGCAATACGGTCACGTGATCCTAAGAGTCGAGCCCATGGAGGCCGGGGCGGGATTCGAGTTCGTGAACGACATCGTGGGCGGGGTGATCCCCAGGGAATACATCCCCGCCATCGAGAAGGGGGTCCGGGAACAGCTCGGCAACGGCGTGCTCGCGGGCTATCCGGTCGTGGATGTGCGAGTGGCCGTTTACGACGGCTCGTTCCACGAGGTCGATTCCAACGAGATAGCGTTCAAGATCGCAGGCTCGATGGCCTTCAAGGACGGGGCCTCGCGCGGCAAGCCGGTGCTCTTGGAGCCCGTGATGAAAGTCGAGGTGGTGACCCCGGAGGACTATCTCGGGAGCGTGACCGGGGACCTCAATCGCCGCCGTGGGGTATTGCACGGCACGGAGGACTCGCCCGGGGGGCGCATCATCCGCGCCGAGGTACCGCTCTCGGAGATGTTCGGTTATGCCACCGATCTGCGCTCCGCGACGCAGGGACGGGCCACCTATACCATGGAGTTCGGCCGGTATTCGGAAGCGCCGGCCAGCATCGCCGAAGCAGTCATCAAACAGAACAAGTAGCCAGCACGAGGTGCATCGTGGCCAAGAGCAAATTCGAGCGGACCAAGCCCCATGTGAATGTCGGGACCATCGGTCATGTGGATCATGGGAAGACGACCTTGACGGCGGCGATGACCTTGGTGATGTCGAAGAAGTTCGGGGGCGAGTTCAGGTCCTATGATCAGATCGACAACGCGCCGGAGGAGAAGGCGCGCGGGATCACCATTGCGACGGCGCACGTCGAGTACCAGAGTGTTGCGCGGCACTATGCGCACGTGGACTGTCCGGGTCATGCGGACTATGTGAAGAACATGATCACGGGTGCGGCGCAGATGGACGGGGCGATCCTGGTGGTATCGGCGGCGGACGGTCCGATGCCGCAGACCCGCGAGCACATCCTCTTGGCGCGTCAGGTGGGGGTCCCGTACATGGTCGTGTACATGAACAAGGCCGACATGGTGGACGATGCGGAGTTGTTGGAGTTGGTGGAGATGGAGGTGAGGGAGTTGCTGGACAGTTACAAGTTCCCCGGGGAGAAGACGCCGGTGGTGGTGGGGAGCGCGTTGAAGGCCCTGGAGGGGGACGGATCGGAGATCGGGGTGCCCTCGATCGAGCGTTTGATCGCGGCCATGGACGAGTATATCCCGGTGCCGGAGCGTGAGGTGGACAAGCCGTTTTTGATGCCCATCGAGGATGTGTTTTCGATCTCGGGTCGTGGCACGGTGGTGACGGGTCGGGTGGAGCGCGGGAAGGTGAAGGTCGGGGAGGAGGTGGCGATCGTCGGGATCAAGGACACCCAGAAGACCATCTGCACGGGGGTCGAGATGTTTCGGAAGCTGTTGGACGAGGGGCAGGCCGGGGACAACATCGGGGTCCTCTTGCGGGGCACCAAGCGCGAGGACGTGGAGCGTGGTCAGGTGTTGTGCAAGCCCGGGAGTCTGACGCCGCACACGCACTTCGAGGCCGAGGTGTACGTGTTGTCGAAGGAGGAGGGGGGTCGTCACACGCCGTTCTTCGCCAATTACCGGCCGCAGTTTTATTTTCGGACCACGGACGTGACGGGCGCGGTGGAGCTGCCTGTCGGTGTCGAGATGGTGATGCCGGGTGACAACGTGAAGATCACGGTGAAGTTGATCGCGCCGATCGCGATGGAGGAAGGGTTACGGTTCGCGATCCGGGAAGGTGGCCGGACCGTCGGGGCCGGGGTCGTCGCCAAGGTGATCGAGTGACGGGATGCCGACCGCCCGGTAAAAGTCGTCCAGTGATGAAACTTACAGAAAGATGAAGCGCGCCCCATGGCTGACCAGATCATTCGCATTCGGCTCAAGGCCTTCGATCATCGCTTGATCGACCAATCGACGCGCGAGATCGTCGATACCGCGCGGCGCACGGGCGCCCAGGTCAAAGGCCCCATTCCGCTGCCGGTGAGAAAGGAACGCTTCACGATCCTGGTCTCCCCGCACGCCGACAAGGACGCGCGCGACCAGTATGAGATCCGTACCCATAAACGGCTCCTGGACATCGTCAATCCAACGGATAAGACCGTCGATGCCCTCATGAAGCTGGACCTCGCCGCCGGGGTCGAAGTGCAGATCCGGTTGAGCTGAGTAAAATACCATGGCCTTGGGACTCGTAGGGCGCAAGTGTGGGATGACCCGTCTTTTCACCGAGGCGGGCGCGACGGTGCCGGTGACGGTCATCGAAGTCCTGCCCAATCTCGTCACGCAGGTCAAGACCGGTGCTCGCGACGGCTATCGGGCCGTTCAGGTGACGACCGGCCGGCAGAACCGGGGTCGCATCGACAAACCTTCGACGGGGATCCTAAAGTGCGCGGGCGCGGAGACGGGGACGGGTTTCTGGGAATTCCGCCTGGGAGACGGGGAGGGCGAGTCGCTGGTCCCCGGGGCGGTCGTGACGGTCGATTTGTTTCGGGTCGGACAGAAGGTCGATGTCGCCGGGAGGACCCACGGTAAGGGGTTCGCGGGCACCATCAAGCGCCACCACTTCAGCTCGGGCGATGCCACGCATGGCAATTCGCTGTCGCACCGTACGCCTGGATCGACCGGGCAGCGCCAGACGCCGGGCCGCGTATTCAAGGGCAAGCGCATGGCCGGGCATCTCGGAAACGCGCGGCGCACGGCACAGAACCTCGAGGTCGTGCGCATCGACATCGAACGCAACCTGTTGTTGATCAGGGGCGCGGTGCCCGGGGGCAAGGGCGCCGATCTGATCATACGGCCCAACGCCCGGCACAGGGCGATTGGCACGGGGGAGTGAGATGCAGATAGCGCTGCGTAGCGGCGACTCCGGGGCCGATGCGGGCAGCTTGTCCGTGTCCGACGCCGTGTTCGCCGCTCCTTACAACGAGCCCCTCGTGCACCAGGTCGTGACCGCCTATCTCGCGGGCGGTCGCGCCGGGACCAAGGCCCAGAAGACCCGCGCCGACGTGCGCGGTGGCGGCGCCAAGCCGTGGCGTCAGAAGAGCACCGGGCGCGCGCGCGCCGGTACCACCCGCGGACCCTTGTGGCGGTCCGGAGGGGTCACGTTTGCCGCGCGGCCCCGGAACTACGCGCAAAAGGTGAACCGCAAGATGTACGGTGCGGCCATACGCTCGATCCTCTCGGAGCTGGTCCGGCAAGGGCGGCTCACGGTGGTCGATGCGCTTGCCGTGTCCGAGCCGAGGACCAAAGGGTTGGTGGTGCGGCTCTCGGCGTTGGGCCTCGCAGAGGTCCTGATCGTCACGGAGTCCTTCGAGGCCAACCTGCATCTGGCGTCCCGCAACCTCTTTGCGGTGGATATTCGCCTGGCGGGGGCCGTGGATCCGGTGAGCCTGGTTGCTCATGAGTCCGTATTGATCACGGAGCAGGCGCTGCGAACCTTGGAGGCGAGACTGGCATGAATGCGGAGCGCCTCCATCGAGTCCTGGTCGAGCCCAGGGTATCGGAGAAAGCCACCCACCTCGGTGAGCGGCCCCAGAAACAGTTCGTTTTTCGCGTGGTGAAGGACGCGACCAAGCCCGAGATCAAGCAAGCGGTCGAGCTCATGTTCGGGGTCCAGGTCGAGCACGTCCGCGTGTGCAATATCAAAGGCAAACAGAAGAGCTTTCGGCGCCAGCGTGGTCGGCGCTCGGGGCTCAGGAAGGCGTATGTCTGCTTGAAGGAAGGCTACGACATCGATTTCATGGGGCGCGAGTAGGCGGACATGGCGCTGATCAAGGTGAAACCGACCTCCCCCGGCCGCCGCGGTCTGGTGAAGGTCGTGACGCCGGGCCTGCACAAAGGCAACCCGTACCGGCCGCTCACGGAAAAAAAAGAGAGCGCGAGCGGTCGCAATAACCAAGGTCGGATCACCGTTCGGCACCGCGGGGGTGGTCATCGCAAGCTCTATCGGCTGATCGATTTCAAGCGGAGGAAGGACGGCATCCCCGCACACGTCGAGCGCCTCGAATATGACCCGAATCGCTCGGCGCACATCGCGTTGCTCCTGTATGCCGACGGTGAGCGGCGTTACATCATCGCGCCCAAGGGTGTGCAGGCGGGTGCGACGCTCTGTTCGGGGACGGACGCCCCGATCCAACCCGGCAACACCCTGCCGTTGCGCAACGTCCCGGTAGGCACCACCGTCCACTGCGTTGAGATGCAGCCGGGGCGGGGCGCGCAGCTCGGGCGCAGCGCGGGGGGCTCCGTGCAGTTGATCGCACGGGAAGGCGCGCACGCGACCTTGAGACTGCGCTCGGGGGAGATGCGCAAGGTGCTATTGGAGTGCCGGGCGACGATCGGTGAGGTCGGGAATGCGGAGCACTCCCTGCGCGCCCTCGGGAAGGCCGGCGCCAAACGCTGGCGCGGGGTGCGGCCCACGGTGCGCGGCGTCGCCATGAACCCGGTCGATCACCCCCACGGCGGCGGGGAAGGCAAGACCTCGGGTGGACGCCACCCGGTGAGTCCCTGGGGCCAGCCCACCAAGGGACACAAGACGCGCAAGAACAAACGCACCACGAAGATGATCGTGCGTCGGCGAAACAAGCTCGGTTAGTCGGGGGTCAGAGTGCCTCGCTCATTGCATAAAGGACCGTTCGTCGACCATCACCTCCTGGACAAGGTGGAGAAGGCGCGGACCAATAACGACAAACGGCCGATCAAGACCTGGTCGCGCCGTTCCCTGGTGATCCCCGATATGGTGGGGCTGACCATCGCCGTACACAATGGCCGTCAGCATGTGCCGATCTACGTCACGGAAAACATGGTCGGCCACAAGCTCGGGGAGTTCGCGGTGACACGGACTTTTCGCGGCCATATGGCCGATCGCAAGGCCAAGAGCGCCTAGGCCAAGGGTAGATATAAGAGGCTCGTATGCCGACGTCCGCGAAGATGCGTAACGTGAGGATATCGCCCCAGAAGGCCCGTCTGGTCGCCGATCTGGTGCGGGGGCTGCCGGTCGATCGGGCCCTCGGCGTCCTGACCTTCAGCAATAAAAAGGCGGCCGGGATCATCAAGAAGGTCCTGAATTCGGCCATCGCCAACGCAGAGCACAATGATGGTGCCGATATCGACGAGCTCAAGGTTAGGTCGATCACCGTCGACCCGGCGGCCTCGCTCAAGCGAGTATCGGCCCGTGCCCGTGGCCGCACCAACCGGATTGTGAAACGCACGAGCCATATCACCATTCAGGTGGCTGAATAGGCCAGGTGGCCGAATAAGCACGCTATAGGCAGATACGCATGGGTCAAAAGGTACATCCGACCGGATTTCGTCTGGGCGTGATCCGCGACTGGTCGTCCCGCTGGTACGCGGATTCGAAAAAGTACGCCGACTATCTCAACACCGACCTCCGGGTCCGCGAGTTTCTGAAGCAGAAACTGCGGAGCGCTTCGGTGAGCGCGATCCAGATCGAGCGCCCGGCCAACAATGCGCGCATCATCGTTCATACGGCGAGACCTGGGATCGTCATCGGCAAGAAGGGCGAGGACATCGAAGCTTTGCGCCGCGAGGTGTCGCGTATGATGGGTGTCCCGGTTCAGATCACCGTCGAGGAGATCCGAAAGCCGGAGCTCGACTCCTATCTCGTGGCGGAAAGCGTGGCCAATCAGCTCGAACGGCGTATCATGTTCCGCCGCGCGATGAGGCGGGCGGTGACCAACGCCATGCGCCTGGGTGCGCAAGGGATCAGGGTCAATGTGGCCGGTCGTTTGAACGGCGCGGAGATCGCGCGTTCCGAGTGGTATCGGGAGGGGCGTGTCCCGCTGCACACCCTGCGCGCGGATATCGACTACGGCTTCGCCGAGGCCAAGACCACCTACGGGGTCATCGGGGTCAAGGTGTGGATCTTCAAGGGCGAGGTCCTGGGCCGGGGCGAGGCGACCGAGACACGGCAGGCCGATGCCGTCGTCGCCAAGTAGAGGCCAAGTATAGAGGATTGAAACACCGTCATGCTGCAACCCAAGCAGACCAAGTACCGTAAGCAACAGAAGGGTCGCAATCGCGGGCTCGCCGGCGTGGGCAACCGGGTCAGCTTCGGCGAGTACGGGCTCCGGGCCACGACCCGGGGGCGCCTGACGGCCCGCCAGATCGAGGCGGCACGGCGCGCCATGTCGCGTTACGTGAAGCGCGGCGGAAAGCTCTGGATCCGCGTTTTTCCGGACAAGCCCATCACGCAAAAGCCCCTGGAGGTTCGGCAGGGGAAAGGCAAGGGCAATGTCGAGTACTGGGTCGCCCTGGTGCAACCGGGACGCATCCTCTACGAGCTGGAGGGGGTATCGGCCGAGATCGCCGGCGAGGCGTTTCGCCTGGCGGGCGCCAAGCTCCCGGTGGGTACCGCGCTCGCGAGCCGTACGCTGTTATGAGCGCGGCCAGTGAACTGCGGGGCAAGTCCCGGGAGGACCTCGATAAGCTCTTGCTGGAGCTCGTCAGGGAGCACTTCAACCTGCGCATGCAGAAAGGGTCCGGGCAGGCGGTCAAGCCGCACCGGCTCAAGGGCGTCAAGCGGGATATCGCGCGAGTAAAGACGATTTTGAACGAAGCCCCAAATTTTAATAAAAAACTTGATAAACAGGGGGCCGCAAGCCCCGGCGGGGCTCGGTAATGAGCGCAGAGGCGAAGACGAGCCGGACCCTGGTCGGCCAGGTGGTGAGCAACAAGATGGAGAAGACCATCGCGGTCGCGGTCGAGCGGCGAGTGCTGCACCCCCTTTACAAGAAATACATACGGCGGACCACGAAGCTGCTCGCGCATGACGAACAGAACGAGTGCTCGCCGGGCGATCTGGTGGCCATCGAGGAGTGCCGGCCGCTGTCCAAGCGCAAGAGCTGGCGGCTCAACCAAGTCCTCGTGCGCGCGGCGGAACCCTGATGCCACGTTCCTGTACGGCGAGTCTCCGGGGGACCCGATGATCCAGATGCAATCGACGCTCGATGCCGCCGACAACAGCGGCGCCCGGCGCCTCATGTGTATCAAGGTGCTGGGGGGGTCGCATCGTCGCTATGCCGGGATCGGTGATGTCATCAAGGTCGCCGTCAAGGAGGCCATCCCGCGTGGCAAGGTCAAGAAGGGCGAGGTCTACGATGCCGTGGTGGTGAGGACCCGAAAGGGGGTGCGACGGCCGGATGGCTCGCTGGTGCGCTTCGACGGCAATGCCGCGGTGTTGCTGGATAAGCAATTACAGCCCATCGGGACGCGCATTTTCGGGCCCGTCACGCGCGAGCTCCGCAGCGAGCGGTTCATGCGGATCATCTCGCTGGCGCCCGAGGTGTTGTGAGAGCGGCGGCGATGCGAAAGATCAAGAAGGGAGATCAGGTGGTGGTGACGGCGGGCCGATCCAAGGGCCATCGCGGTGCCGTATTGCGCTTGATCGGTATCGATCGGGTGGTGGTCGAGAACGCGAACACGGTCAAGCGGCACACGCGCGGCAATCCGAGGGCCGGGACGGCCGGCGGGATCATCCAGAAGGAGGCCCCGGTGCATATCTCGAACGTGGCCTTGTACAATCCCCAGACCAAGCAGCCGGACCGGGTCGGGATCCGTTCCCTCGATGACGGCCGCAGGGTCCGCTATTTCAAGTCGACGGGCGAGGTCGTAGATGTCTGAGGACTTTTATAAGACAGGGCGGGCGATGCCCGGGCCTGGCAAGGCCAATAAGTTGCGCGAACACTATCGCGATACGGTGGTCGGGGACCTTACCCGAAAGTTCGGCTACCGGAGCCGCATGGCGGTGCCGCGCATCAGCAAGATCACCTTGAACATGGGCGTCGGCGAGGCCGTCGCCGATAAGAAGGTGATCGAGCACGCGGTCGACGACCTGCAACGGATCGCGGGCCAGAAGCCGGTCATCACCAAGGCCCGCAAGTCGATCGCGAATTTCAAGATCAGAGACGGCTGGCCCATCGGGTGTATGGTGACCCTGCGGCGCGAACGTATGTACGAGTTCCTCGAACGTTTGATCCACGTCGCCGTGCCGCGTGTCCGCGATTTCCGGGGGCTGCCGGCGCGTGGGTTCGATGGCCGTGGCAACTACAGCTTCGGCGTCAAGGAGCAGATCATCTTCCCCGAGATCGATTACGATAAGATCGACGTGATCCGCGGCCTCGATGTCTGTATCACCACCACCGCGCGTAACGACGACGAGGGGCGCGCCCTCCTCATGGCGTTCAATTTTCCCTTGCGGGCCTGAGGGCGAGGAGCAAGAGCAATATGGCCAAGACCTCGGTGATCCATCGCGAGCGGCGGCGCTTGCGCGCGGTCAAGCGCTTCGCAGCCCGGCGCGCCCAGTTGTTCGCGCAGGCGAACGACAAGTCCCTGGGTTTCGAGGAACGCCAGGCGGCTCAGATCAAGATCCAGAAAATGCCGCGCGACGCGAGCCCGGTGCGCCTCCACAACCGCTGCCGGCAGACCGGGCGCCCGCACGGGTTTTATCGCAAGTTCGGACTGTCCCGCAACATGCTGCGCATCGCGGCCATGAACGGCGATGTCCCGGGGCTCGTCAAGGCGAGCTGGTGACGGGTTCCGAACGTGGACGCCAGGTAGGATGCTCCCATGACCATGCAAGACCCCATCGCCGATATGCTGACCCGCATTCGTAATGCTCAGGCGGCCCGCAAGGCCGAGGTGTCGATGCCCGAATCGAAACAGCGGGTGGCGATCGCGGAGGTGCTGAAGCGCGAAGGCTATATCGAGGATTTCCGCAGCGAAGCGAACAAGGCACTGAGAACGCTGACCATCACGCTCAAGTACTTCGAGGGCAGGCCCGTGATCGAGGATCTCCGCCGCGTGAGCCGTCCCGGGCTGCGCGTGTACCGCGCCAAGGATGCGATCCCCAAGGTGCGAGGAGGCTTGGGTGTTACGGTCCTCAGCACCTCGCGCGGGGTCCTGACCGATCGGGAGGCGCGCCGCCAGGGCCTGGGCGGGGAAATCATCTGCTACATCGCCTGAGGTCCATCGCCTGAGGTCCATCGTTAGAGGCCAATCATGTCCAGGGTCGCGAAGAATCCCATCCCTCTGCCCTCCGGCGTCGCCGCCGAGATCGGTGCCGCGTCGGTGGTCATCAAAGGGCAACGAGGCACGATGTCGAGGTCCTTGTCGCCGCTCGTGGGTGTGACCATGGGCGATGGCGCTTTGACAATAGCGCCGCACTCCGAGTCCAGGGCCGCCAATAGGATGGCCGGGACCTATCGGGCGTTGCTCGCCAATATGGTCCTGGGCGTATCCAGTGGTTTCAAGAAAAAGCTCGAGATCAATGGAGTCGGCTACCGCGCACAGGTGCAGGGGAAGACCCTCAATCTGACCCTGGGATATTCCCATCCCATCAAGCTCGAGATACCCGAGGGCATCACGATTAAAACCCCGAGCGTGACGGAGGTCCTGGTGGAGGGCAACGATAAACAGCAAGTCGGGCAGGTCGCGGCCGATATTCGCGCCTTCCGTCCCCCGGAGCCCTACAAGGGCAAAGGGATCAAGTACTCGGACGAGGTGATCGTCCGCAAAGAAGCGAAGAAGGCCTGAGGGGCGCCATGGACAAGAAACAGAGCCGTTTGCGCCGGGCGCGGCGAGTGCGTGCCAAGATCAAAGAGCTCGTGGTCCATCGCCTGTGCGTCTACCGCACGCCGCGGCATATCTATGCGCAACTCATTGCACCCAATGGCGCGGAGGTGGTGGCGAGCGCATCGACGCTCGACAAGACCCTGCGCGGGGCCGTCCCATTCGGCGGCAACATCGCGGCGGCCGAGATCGTCGGCAAGGCCGTGGCCGAGCGGGCCCGGGCCAAGGGTGTCGAGCGGGCGGCATTCGACCGAGCGGGTTTCAAGTATCACGGCCGAATCAAGGCGCTCGCGGATGCCGCGCGTGAGCACGGTTTACAGGTCTAGGTGAGAACCATCATGGCGGGACAAAACCCATCCGATCCCGGCGACGGGTTACTGGAAAAGCTGGTGCACGTGGCGCGGGTGGCCAAGGTCGTCAAGGGCGGACGGATCTTCGGCTTCGCGGCACTGACGGTCGTGGGTGACGGCGCCGGAAGAGTGGGTTTCGGGCGCGGCAAGGCGCGTGAGGTCCCGGTGGCGATCCAGAAGGCCATGGAGAAGGCGCGCGCCAATATGCGCCGCATCGCCTTGAACAACACCACCGTTCAGCATGCGGTGACGGTCCGGCATGGCGCCGCCAAGGTCTATTTTCAGCCGGCCCCGGAAGGCACCGGCATCATCGCCGGTGGCGCGATGCGCGCGGTATTCGAGGTTGCGGGGGTCAAGGACGTGGTGGGGAAGTGCATCGGTACCACCAACAAGGTCAACGTGGTGCGGGCCACCGTGCAAGGCTTGAGCGATCTCAAGGACCCAAGCTGGTATGCGGCGAAGCGCGGCAAGTCGGTGGAAGAGATCGTATGAGCGAGCACCGTGATCCATCCACACCCGGGCGGCTGCGCATCACGCTCCGGCGGAGCACCATCGGGCGTCTGCCGGCCCACAAGGCCTGTGTCACGGGACTCGGGCTGCGTCGCATCGGCCACAGTCGGGTGCTCCTCGACACACCGGAGATCCGCGGCATGATCCGGCGGGTGGCCTACCTCTTGGAGCTCGAGGAGGTCTGACATGCGGCTCAATACCCTCAAACCGGCCGCGGGTGCCAAGACGGCGCGTAAGCGTGTCGGCCGTGGCATCGGCTCGGGACTGGGAAAAACCTGCGGACGCGGCCACAAGGGTCAGTATGCTCGTGCCGGCGGTTATCACAAGGTGGGTTTCGAGGGCGGACAGATGCCGCTGCAGCGGCGTTTGCCCAAGTTCGGCTTTCGCTCGCGGACCGCCCGGTTCGCCGATGAAGTACGCCTCGGGGACCTCGCGCGCCTCCACGCCGACATCATCGATCGGGGCGCCTTGAAGACGGCGGGACTCGTCGACCGGCGCGCCCGCACGGTCAAGGTGATCGTGCAGTACAATAAGAAATGGGGCGATCTGAAAAAGCCGGTGACCGTCAAGGGTCTATCGGTCACGCGCGGCGCACGCGCCGCCATCCTGGCCGCGGGCGGCACCATAGAGGATTGAGACGATGGCCGTGGCGCGCTCCAACCTGTCCTCGTCGCTGGCGGGGCTCGGCAACCTCACGGAGTTGCGGCAGCGGCTCTTGTTCCTGCTCGGGGCGCTCGTGGTGTTTCGGATCAGCACCCATATCCCGGTGCCCGGGATCAATCCAATCGCCTTGGCCCAGCTCTTCGATCAGCAGCGCGGCACCATCCTGGATATGTTCAACATGTTCTCGGGTGGGGCGCTGGAACGGTTTTCGGTCGTGGCGCTCGGGATCATGCCGTACATCTCGGCATCGATCATCATGCAGCTCCTGACCATGGTGCATCCGAAACTGGAGCAGTTGCGCAAGGAAGGCGAGTCCGGTCGCAGGAAGATCACCCAATACACCCGCTACGGCACCGTCGGGCTCGCCACCTTCCAGGCCCTGGGCGTAGCCATCGCACTCGAAGGACAGCAGGCTGCGGCGCAGGCGCTGGTGATCAACCCGGGCCTAGGATTTCGCATCACGGCCGTCACGACGCTTGTGACCGGTACCCTGTTTCTCATGTGGCTGGGCGAGCAGATCACCGAGCGCGGGGTGGGGAACGGGATCTCGATGATCATCTTCGCCGGGATCGTGGCGGGCCTGCCCTCGGCGGTGGGCGGATCGCTGGAGCTGGCGCGCACGGGCGAGCTCCATGTCATGACCTTGATCGCGCTGTTCCTCCTGGTGATCGCCGTGACCGCGCTGGTGATCTTCGTGGAACGGGGCCAGCGCCGGATCACCGTGAACTATGCCAAGCGCCAGGTCGGTCGCAAGATGTATGCGGGGCAGACCAGCCACCTACCGCTCAAGCTCAACATGTCCGGGGTGATCCCGCCGATCTTCGCCTCCAGCCTGATCCTGTTTCCGAGCACCATCGGCAGCTGGTTCGGTAGCGGCCAGGGGATGGGCTGGCTGTCGGACATCGCCAGTACGCTGTCGCCGGGCCAACCGCTTTATGTGATTTTGTACGCGGGGGGGATCGTATTCTTCTGTTTTTTCTACACCGCGATCGTGTTCAATCCCAAGGAGACCGCGGACAACCTGAAAAAATCCGGGGCCTTCGTGCCGGGGATCCGGCCGGGAGAACAGACCGCCAAATATATCGATGGCGTCATGACGCGCCTGACCTTGGCCGGGGCAATCTATATCACTTCGGTGTGTATGCTGCCGGAGTTTCTGATCTTGAAATTCAACGTGCCGTTCTATTTTGGCGGCACCTCCTTGCTGATCATCGTGGTGGTGGTAATGGACTTCATGGCCCAGGTGCAGGCCCATCTCATGTCCCATCAGTACGAGGGTCTGCTCAAGAAGGCCAACCTCAAGGGGTATGGCCGGCGTTAGCTACGTGTCGAAGGAGGTGTGCGATGAAGGTCCGGACATCGGTCAAGAAGATCTGCCGCAACTGCAAGATCGTGCGGAGAAAACGCGTCGTACGCGTGATCTGCCGCGAGGCGCGCCACAAGCAGCGCCAAGGCTGACCTTGTATCCATTCATGTTTCTCGAGGAACGACGAATATGGCGCGCGTAGCGGGGGTCAACATCCCCATCCACAAACATGCGGCCATCGCGCTCACCCATATCTACGGGATCGGTCGCAACCGGGCGCTCAAGATCTGCGGTGCGGCCGGGATACCGCCAAAGACCAAGGTCAAGGACCTCACCGAGGGGCAGCTCGATGCCCTGCGCAGCGAGGTCGGCAAGTACCCGGTGGAGGGCGATCTGCGGCGCGAGGTGTCGATGAACATCAAGCGCTTGATGGACCTCGGTTGCTGCCGCGGGATCCGGCACCGGCGCGGTCTCCCGGTGCGCGGCCAGCGCACGCGCACCAACGCCCGGACGCGCAAGGGCCCGCGCCGCATGGTCCGCAAGTAAGAGAGAGTTAGGCATGGCCAACAAGTCCAAGCGCCCCCACAAGCGGGTCAAAAAAACGGTCGTCGATGCGGTTGCCCACATCCACGCCTCCTTCAACAACACCATCATCACGATCACCGACAAGCAGGGGAACACGCTGGCCTGGGCGACGGCCGGGGCGAGCGGCTTTCGGGGCTCGCGCAAGAGCACCCCGTTCGCGGCCCAGGTGGCGGCCGAGAAGGTCACGGCGGCCGTGCAGGAGTTCGGGATCCAGAGTCTCGATGTGTTCGTCAAGGGGCCCGGTCCGGGAAGGGAATCGGCGGTGCGGGCCCTCAACGGGTCGGGATTCAAGGTGACGAACATCACCGACGTGACACCCATCCCCCACAATGGCTGCCGTCCGCCGAAGCGGCGCCGCGTCTAGGCAGGACCACCATGGCCAAGTATACCGGACCGAAATGCAAGCAGAGTCGCCGCCACGGCGTCGATCTCTTCTTAAAGAGCCGGGCGCGTCCCCTGGAGTCCAAATGCCACTGGGAAAAGGCGCCCGGGCAGCACGGTGAGACTCGCCAGCGCCGGGTGTCGGACTATGCGCTGCAACTGCGTGAAAAGCAGAAGCTCCGTTTCACCTATGGTGTCCTGGAACGACAGTTTCGCCGCTATTACGAGCAGGCGGCGCGGCGCAAGGGCGCGACCGGGGAAAACCTGCTCAAGATCCTGGAATCGCGCCTCGACAACGTCACCTATCGCATGGGCTTCGGGTGCACGCGCGCCGAGGCCCGGCAGCTGGTCGGACACAAGGGGATCACCGTCAACGGCAAGTTGGTGAGCATCCCCTCCTATCAGGTCCGCGCCAACGACATCGTGGCCGTTCGCCAGAAGAGCCAGAAGCAGGTCCGGATACAGGACGCCTTGACCGTCGCCGAGCAGTACGGGTTTCCGGATTGGGTCGATGTGGACGCCAAGAAGATGCAAGGGGTCTTGAAATTCGTACCCGAGCGTGGCGATCTGCCCCCGGATATCAACGAGTCCCTCGTCGTGGCCCTGTATTCCAAGTAGCCGAGCGGAGGAATCGCAGCATGTTGGCGAACCCAACGAGTTTATTGAGCCCGCATCAGATCGAGGTGCAGACCATCGGACCTAGGTGCGCCCGCATCACGCTCGAGCCCCTGGACCGCGGTTTCGGCCATACCCTGGGAAACGCCTTGCGCCGGGTCCTGTTGTCTTCACTTCCGGGCTGCGCGGTGACCGAGGTCACGATCGAGAACGTCCTGCACGAGTACACGACCATCCCCGGCGTGCAGGAGGACGTCACGGATATCCTGTTGAACCTCAAGGGCCTCGCCATACGAATGCACGCGAAAGACGAGACCGTCCTGACCCTCAACAAGAAAGGCAGGGGCGCCGTCCTGGCGGGTGACGTGACCCTCGACCACGACGTCGAGATCGTCAACCCAGGCCACCACATCGCGACCTTGATGGAGTCCGGTGAGCTGCACCTGACCCTCAAGCTCACGCGTAGCCGTGGCTACGCGCCGGCCACGATCGGCGCGAGCGTCGGCGAGGAAGAACAGGAACGTACCATCGGCCGTTTGAGATTGGACGCCTCGTTCAGCCCCGTCCGGCGCGTGGCCTACGAGGTCCAGAATGCCCGTGTGGAACAGCGCACGGACCTCGACAAGCTCGTCATGGAGGTCGAGACCAATGGCGCCATCGAGCCGCAGAAGGCCATCCGGGATGCCGCTCATATCCTGCAAGGGCAGCTCGCGGTGTTCCTGGACCTGGCCGGGGCCGAGCCTTTACAGGTCACGGCGCGAGAGCTGGAGCTCGATCCCATCCTGTTGCGTTCCATCGACGATCTGGAGCTGACCGTGCGTTCCGCCAATTGCCTCAAGGCCGAGAACATCTATTTTGTGGGTGACCTGATCCAGCGCACCGAGGTGGAGTTGATGAGGACCCCCAACCTCGGCAAGAAATCGCTGACGGAAATCAAAGGCGTTCTGGCCACACGCGGCCTCTCGCTGGGGATGCGGCTCACCAACTGGCCGCCGCCGGGGCTACACCGGCAAGAGCAGCAGGTCCAGGCTTAGGCTATGGGGGAACCTCCATGCGCCACTTGAATAGCGGGCGGCAGCTCAGCCGCGACAACAGCCATCGCAAGGCGACGCTGCAGAGCATGGCGGTGTCGCTGTTTCGGTACGAGGCGATCAAGACCACCCTGCCCAAGGCCAAGGAGCTGCGGCGCACCGCCGAGCCCTTGATCACACTCGCGAAGCAAGACAGCGTCGCCAAACGCCGGCTGGCCTTCGCGCGGCTGCGCGACCAGGAGGTGGTGGCCAAGCTGTTCCGCGAGCTCGGACCGCGCTACCGGGAGCGGCCCGGCGGCTATCTACGGATCTTGAAATGCGGCTTTCGTCCGGGGGATCGGGCGCCCATGGCCTTCGTGGAGCTGCTCGACCGCCCGCGCGAGGACAGCGGGAACGGAGGGGAACAAGCCGCGCCGGCCCGGACCTGACGGCCTGGATCCGCGCCGTGCGTCCCCGGTGCGTCGCCTGTCGGGTCGCACAGCCGGGGATCGGCGAGCGCGGCGGCGCTGCGGATGGGGAGGCGAGATCCGCATCGCTGCCGGCGCAGAGGTGCACCGCCTGTCTGCCGCGCGACCCATCTCAAAACGGACCTCTTCAGGGATGTAATGCTTCTTGGAGGTACAGGAAGAACCGGGATTACAGGGACGTAATGCTTCTTGGAGGTACAGGAAGAACAGACGCGGATCGAAAACGGTCTATACGAGACGTATCTCAAACAATGTGGTCAGCCACCGGCGCTCGTGCTCTACGATGTGACGTCCAGTTACTTGGAAGGCGAGCAGAATGAGCTCGCGGGCTACGGCTACAACCGCGACGGTAAACGCGGGAAGAAGCAGATCTTTGTCGGCCTGCTCACCGCCGCCGATGGCGAGCCCTTGGCCGTGCGGGTCTTCGAGGGCAACACGGCCGATC
>JBOIDT010000041.1:6216-22024 GCA_050740755.1 Gammaproteobacteria bacterium | reverse complement strand
TCCTAACCTCATATCGAAGAGCCGCCGCCGATCCTCGGACACTAGATTGATACCGGAGTACACCAGAACGGCGCGAACCTGGAGACCACCGTCTGTGAAGACCGCTTCAAGCTGCGGAATCAACTGACTCCATGCCGTATTGGCGCGAAAAGCATCGAAATTACCTTGGAGCAGGTTCTCTAGGCCAGTCTTGAACTTCGTGACGTCACCCAGATCGGGCTCGCCCCTGCCCGTGGTGATGAACTTCGATTGCGCGACCCATAGGGTGTGCGTATTCACGGAGTGAAAGACCGCATCAATCCCGCCGTCGCCGCCGCCGTCTACAATGCACGCGATAGCTTCGTCCAAGGTTGCCGACAGTCATTGGATGTTCCATCGAATCTCGAAGAGTTGCTGCAGTTCCGTTTGCTGATGCAGCTTCCCTTCGATGTGTGCAATTAGTCCTTCGCGCTGCCTATCCACCTCATCCTGAGCGTCGAATAGCGACCGCCGCTTCTGATTGCGCTGCGCTTCGAGCGCCTTGATCTGCTTCTGACCGGCGAGCTTTTCTTCCAGCGTGAGCGCGGTGGTGGTGGTGGTGGTGGCGGCGCGGCGGGCTTCTTTGATCTGGCGGTCTATTTCCTTGATCTCGCGCTCCAGGCCGACTTTCAGGTCATCGGCCCAGCCGTCGAGCTTGTCGGCCTCCGCCTCGAAGAAGCGGGCGTTGCGCTCGGAGATGTCGCGCTGGATGGCGGCTTGGTGTTGTTGGGTCTGGGCGCCGATCAGTTGCAATAGAGCACCCTCACCCCAACCCTCTCCCGGAGGGCCCGGAGGGAGAGGGGGATCGAGGTGACCCTTTCCCTGCACGAGTGAGGAAATGGTGCCGGGAAGTGTGAATAGGCGTGCCGCCACGTCCTGCTCCAGCGTTTGCCCATCGTCCGTGACGGCAGAGAGGATCAAATGGTCTTCCGCTTGGTCCAGGGACTCGACACTGAAGAGCGAGAGGGTAAGCCAGCCCGACTTGCCGATTAGCGGCTCCAGCAGCGTGACCTTGCCATCGTGCTGGCCGTAGTCGAAGTGGACCTCTGCCCTCGACAGGTCGCGCCCTTTCGCCTGCGCCATAAGTGCCTCGGCGAGTGGATGGTTGAGGCGATAGAGGTGCGCTTCGCCGGTACGGCGCGGTAGCTCATACAGGCCTAAGGGGGATGGCGTCCGCGTTATCGGGAAAGGGCAGTGCCTTTAGCCGGAACGTGGCGTCGCCCAGGAATTCAGCGTGGCCGTTCTCTCATGCCGAGTGAGCTGCATCAGCAGGCGCTCGTAGCGATTGAGGTACGCCTTGGAATCCTCGTCGCGCACCCTGAGCTTTTCGCGCACTTCGTCGTCGAAGTGCTCCAGCAATTGCTGGCGTGTGCGGGTCATGCATTCGTTGATCTCCAGGCTCAGTTCGAGCTGGAGCTGGTCGAAGGTGCCCTGGATCTCGTCGGGCTTGCGGCAGCGCTGGTAAATGGCGGCGATGCGCCTCTCGAAGTCCACACCGGACTCGATGGCGCCCAGCACTTCGTCGCTGGCGCCGAAGACGCCTTCGAAGAGGTGGAACTTCTCGGCGAGTAGCTCGAAGACGCGTTGGTCGGCGGCGTTCTTGCGATTGAGGAAGTTCACGACCACGACATCGTGCTTCTGGCCGTAACGGTGGCAGCGGCCGATGCGCTGCTCGATGCGCTGGGGGTTCCAGGGCAGATCGTAGTTCACCACCAAGGAGCAGAACTGGAGGTTGATGCCCTCAGCCCCGGCCTCGGTAGCGATCATGATGCGGCCCTCCTCGCGAAAATAGTCCACCAGTCTGGCCCTGCTTGACGGTGGCGTTGTAGGACTTGGCTTCGAGGAGGCGGCAGGGCAGGAAGAACTTCTCGGTCAACTCCTGAAACCACTGCTTGCGCAGGTTGGCAGGCGTGATGACCAGGATACGCCGCTTGCGCTCCGCCCATTTCTGCGAAAGCACAAGGCCGGCTTCGATGGTCTTGCCGAGACCTACTTCGTCCGCGAGAAGCGCTCCCTTGGAAAGCGGTGACTTGAAAGCGAACAGGGCCGCGTCCACCTGATGCGGGTTCAGGTCCACTTGGGCGCTGGCCACCGCTCCAGCGAGCTTCTCGGCGCTGTCCGGCGGGCACCGGCGCGTCAGCTCGTGGGCGAAATACTTGGCGTGGTAGTCAGTTAACTTCATGCGCGCACGGTGAGCACTTGCTCACGATCGTACCACCGAAGAAGACAGAGGTGTCGCGCAGGGAAAGGCGCTCGCAGGCATGACGCTCAGAGGCACCGGCATGAGGCTCATGACCGTCGCGAGCATCGGGCGCCGGATGGACAGATCCGAGAGGACCATGGGCGCTAGCCTTGCTCCGCGGTCCCTCCCGGCGCCAGAGACGATGGCCGCGCCGTCCCGGGTGGTCTGGCTTTCGGTCACGACCACCTCCCCTTTCGTCAGGCCTGCCTCGATCTCGACCTCGCCTGGGGTGCGCGACCCCAGCTCGACCTCGGTCAACAAGCCTTGCCTTTCCTGGCGCGATACACGTACACGCGTTCGCCCATCGGGACCGGGGACTGCTCGGGTATCCACATGGCGTCCTCACGTTCAGCGATCACCACCGAGCCTCGGGCGAACCTGCCGAACCGCGCCTCACCGCCTGTCCGTCGACGTGAGCGCCGCGCCCAAGGCCGTCCGCTGTCGCTTCCGGAGCACGGCCCTAAGCAACGTAACGGAACCGTCACATTACTGTCGATCAGGGTGATTGTAAACGCCTGGAAGACGGGTCGGCGTTCTGGTGGGTGATGCTGGGGATGGCCGGGGTGGCCCTGATGGCGCTGTTGCTACTGCACTGGAGGCGGTTGTTGTAGTCCTGTTGAGAAAACGGTTTCGGATTTGCCCGTACACGCGGACGCCCAGGACTCGTCCCGGCCGCTGCCGGGATCCGCTCTGCTCGTCCCGGCAGGGTTCGTCCAAAGGCCGCGTGAAAAGAGCCACAGCGATGCGATCAGCTTACCTTGGCGATGGCATCTCGCGGTGCGACAGGCGAGCGCAGATCCTCCCCTGTGACCTGATAGATCACGTTTTGGCGGAGATTCACCGTGTACTCCGCGATACGTTCGAGTGCGCTGAGCGCCAGCACCACGCCGATGACCTGTCCGATGAGGCGCGAATCCTCCATCATGAAGGTCGTGAGCCGGCGCAGATCGGACCGTAACCACGACAGGAACTCTTGGCGCGCGCCGAGTCCCGCCTCTGCCGCCGCGGCATCCCCGCGATCGAAGATCTCGAGGGCTTGACGCAGGTGCGCCAAGGCCGCACGCCCCATTGCCGTAATGTCCTTCAAGAGCGCGTCCGGCGGGTTACTGGTCTCTTCGCCGAACACGCTTGCGGCGAACTCGGCTAGCTGTAGCACCTTTTCCTCGACACGGCCCAGATCGGCCACCATCTTGGACATCCCGATCACCGCCCGCAGGTCCCTGGCCACGGGCGTGCGTTTGGCGATCACCTGGACGAGCTCGGCGTCGATCGCCTTCTCGAGCCGTCGCACGCCCTCGTCCCGTTCGATGACCGCCCGAGCCTCGGCAACATCCCATTTCTGCAAGGCACCGAGCGCTTCGACGAGCTGCTGTAACACGATCCCGCCGAGCTCGAGCACCCGGAGGTGACAATGAGTGAGGTCCGCGTCGTAGCGGCGCACCGTGTGCCCTTCGAGTTCCAGGTTCATAAGGAACAAGTCCTCCCGCATCTTAACCGAATCGACCGGTGATGTAGTCCTCGGTCAAAGGATGCCGGGGATTGGTGAACACCTGGTCGGTCGCCCCGACCTCGATGAGATCACCCAGGTGGAAATAGGCCGTGCGCTGGGAGACACGCGCGGCCTGCTGCATCGAGTGGGTAACGATAGCGATGGTGAAGTTCTGGCGCAGCTCGTCGATGAGGTCCTCCACCTTCGCGGTGGCGATGGGGTCCAGCGCCGAGCAAGGTTCGTCCATCAGGATCACCTCGGGGTCGACGGCGATGGTGCGCGCGATGCAGAGCCGCTGTTGCTGCCCGCCCGACAGACTCGTGCCCGGTTGAGCTAGCCGGTCCTTGACCTCGTCCCACAGCCCCGCCCGCTCGAGACTCTTCTGGACGATCTCCTCCAGATCCGTCTTGTCGTTCGCGAGACCATGGATCCGCACGCCGTAGGCGATGTTCTCGAGGATCGACTTGGGAAAGGGATTGGGTTTCTGGAAGACCATGCCCACCTGCGCGCGCAAGGGCACGACGTCCATTTCCCTACCATAGATGTCCGCCCCTTCCAGCTTGATCTCGCCGCTTACGCGACAGCCCTCGACGGTGTCGTTCATGCGATTCAGGCAGCGTATAAACGTCGATTTCCCGCAGCCCGAGGGGCCGATCATGGCGATGACTTCATTGCTACCGATATCGAGTGAGAGATCATGGATCGCGCACTTGTCACCGTAGTAAACATCGACATTGCGGCAGGTCATGCGCGGGTTCTCCACGAACGGCTCGCCGACCGTCGCGCGATCCGTCCGGTCTATCGGCGCCCTGGTCCTCACCGGAGCGGCCACGGTGACCCCAGCCCCGCTCCGTTGCGAAACCTCTGACTCTTCTATGACGGCATTCATCGGATCCTCCTTTGGGACCTTGCAGCAGGTTCCCGTTACCAGCGGCGCTCGAAACGCCTGCGCAGCACGATCGCGACCGAGTTCATCAAGACCATGAAGACCAGGAGCACCATGATCGCGGCCGATGTGCGCTCCGTGAAGGCCCGTTCCGGGCTGTCGGCCCAGAGGTAGATCTGTACGGGCAATCCGGTGGCCGGGTCCATGATCCCGCCCGGGGTGTCGGCGATGAAGGCCACCATGCCGATCATGAGGAGCGGTGCAGTCTCTCCCAGGGCACGCGCCATACCGATGATGGCGCCGGTCAGCATACCGGGTAGCGCCAGGGGTACGACGTGGTGAAATACCGTCTGCACCTTCGATGCGCCCACCCCGAGCGCGCCGTCGCGAATGGAGGGCGGCACGGCCTTGAGCGCCGAGCGGCTCGCGACGATGATGACCGGCAATGTCATGAGGCCGAGGACGATCCCGCCGACCAACGGCGAGGAGCGCGGCAATCCGACGAAACCGATGAACACGGCAAGCCCGAGCAACCCGAAGATGATGGAGGGCACGGCCGCCAGGTTGTTGATGTTCACCTCGATGAGGTCCGTCCAGCGGCCCTTGCGGGCGAATTCCTCCAGATAGATCGCGCCCGCGACGCCGATCGGGAAGGCCAGGAGCAAGGTCACGAGGAGCGTGTAGAACGAGCCCACCGTGGCGCCCCAGATCCCCGAGAGCTCCGGCTCGCGAGAATCGCCCGCCGTAAAGAAGGTGGAATTGAAGCGCTTTTCGATCCGGCCCTTGCGGACCATGTCGTCGATCCACGCGACCTGTCGGGCCTGGAGCCCCGCGGCCCGGCCCTCGGCATCGCGTTCCGCGTGGCCTTTCATCAACATGTCGACGGTGTCGCTGGCCGTGACCCAGACGGTTTGCTTGGTGCCGATGAGCTTGGGATCCTCGAGCACCCTCTGCCGGACCTCGAAGGGGGCGCCACTGCTCACGAGATCCGAGAGCGCCCGCTTGTCGGCTCGCGCCGTGACCTCGGGGAACGTTTCATAGAGCGCGCCCTTGACCAATCCTCCGTAATCCGCCGCGGATAGGGCCGCGGGGTCGCGCTTGCCCTCCGGATCGATGACCTCCGGATCGAGGTTGACCTCGAGCCGGATCCGGGTCTGCCAGATCGCCTGATAACCCGTGGCGATGATGCTGATGAAGAGCAGCCCCACGAAGACGAAGCTCGTCACCACCGCGAGCAGTCCGAGGAACCGGAAGCGCCGCTCGCGCGCGTAGCGCCGCACCAGACCGGCGCGGACGGTATCGATGGCCCTCTTTCTCCCAGGGACCTCGGTCTTGGGTTTCAGGGTGCCGGCCGCGCTATTCATACTGCTCTCGATACTTCCGCACCATGTGTAACGCGATGATGTTGAGGCCCAGGGTCAAGACGAACAACACCAGACCGAGGGCGAAGGCGGAAAGGGTCTTGGCGCTGTCGAACTCCTGATCGCCCACGAGCACGGTGACGATCTGCACCGTCACGGTCGTGACCGCTTCGAGCGGATTCATCGTGAGGTTTGCAGCGAGGCCGGCGGCCATCACGACGATCATGGTCTCGCCGATGGCGCGCGAGACCGCGAGGAGCACGCCCCCGACGATCCCCGGCAGGGCCGCCGGGATCACCACCTGCCGGATGGTCTCGGATCGCGTCGCGCCGATGCCGTAGGAGCCGTCGCGGAGCGACTGTGGAACCGCATTGATCACGTCGTCCGCGAGGGAAGACACGAAGGGGATGATCATGATGCCCATCACCAGCCCCGCCGCCAGCGCGCTCTCCGAGGAGACGTCCAAGCCGATGGCGGTGCCCGTGTCCCGGATCAGGGGGGCGATGACCAGCGCGGCAAAGAAGCCATACACCACCGTCGGGATCCCCGCCAGGACCTCGAGCACCGGTTTCGCGATGGTGCGAAACCCGCGACTGGCATACTCGGAGAGGTAGATTGCCGACATCAATCCGATGGGGACGGCCACCGCCATCGCGATACCCGAGATGAGCAAGGTCCCCGTAAACAGCGGCACGGCGCCGAAGGCCCCCGAACCGCCGACTTGATCCGCACGGATCGCCACCTGAGGGCTCCATTTGAGGCCGAAGAGGAACTCGGTGATCGGTACCTCTTGAAAGAAGCGGATGGCTTCGAACAAGACGGACAGCACGATGCCGACGGTGGTAAAGATGGCGATGGTCGAGCTTGCGATGAGGAAGGCCCGGATGACCGCCTCGACGCGATTGCGGGCGCGCAGATCGGCACGAATGCCGCGCAACGCGTAGGCCCCGCCGCCGACCGCGAGCGAAAGCACCAAGACCGCCAAGGCCGCATCGCTGAGTCCCTGGAGGTGCCGATAGCGCGCGGCGGCCGCCGATACGTCGGCGTCGGCGCCCCGGGCCGTGACGCTGCCCGCGACGACGTTCTTGATGTCGTTGACGAGCCGATCGAGCCGGTGCTCGGGCAGTTCGCGCATCTCCCTGGGGAGCTCCGCGAGCACGAGCCTGGTGACGATCGTGGGCTCGAAGAAGATCCATGCCGCGAACAACAGCAAGGCGGGAATTCCGCACCAGAGTGCGGTGTAAAAACCGTAATAGGTCGGCAGCGAATGCAAGACGCGCGGGCTTCCGTTCGCGACGCGCAACGAGCGCCCTCGGCCGAGGTAATAGGCGACACTCGCCAGCACGAGCAGGACCACGGCGAGGGCTACCGGTTGCACGGGGATCGTCGAGACTCGGGGCGGAGTCTGGGACCGTCGCGGTCCTCGCGGTGCTCTGTTCTCGTCAGAGCCCGGACAAGGACAGGTTCTTCAGGCTCTTGACGTCGGCGGCGACCTTGGTACGTTCCTCCGAGGGCAGCGGGATGAGGCCCTTGTCCGCCAGATAGCCTTCATCGCCCCAGGCCTTGTCGCTCGTGAACTCGGCCAGGTACTCCTTCAT
Organism: Gammaproteobacteria bacterium; assembly: GCA_050740755.1. Lineage (GTDB taxonomy): Bacteria > Pseudomonadota > Gammaproteobacteria > JACCXJ01 > JACCXJ01 > JACCXJ01. The sequence continues at coordinate 14,430 of JBOIDT010000041.1, read as the reverse complement.
CCCGGGGATGACGTCCATGTGCGCCTTCTTGACATAAAAGTAGAGCGGCCTGGAGATCGCGTAGGATCCGTCGGCGATCGATTCGAAGGTCGGAGTCACGCCATCCACCACGGCCGCCTTCACCTTGTCGGTGTTCTGCTCCAGGAAGCTGTAACCGAAGACCCCCAAGGCATTCGGGTTGGCCTGGATCTTCTGCAGGATCAGGTTGTCGTTCTCACCCGCCTCGACATAGGCGCCGTCCTCGCGCACCGTGTGGCACAGGGCTTTGTACTTGCTCTCGTCTTGGTCCTTCTGCGCCTTGATCCAATCGAACTCTTTGCAACCGCCTTCCATCGCCAGCTCGGCGAACGCGTCGCGTGTACCGGAGGTCGGGGGCGGCCCGAGGACTTCAATCTTCTCGTCGGGCAGCTCGGGATTGACCTCCTTCCAGGCCTTGTGCGGATTGGGGAGCACGGTCCGTCCGCCCTTGGGATCGGGGATGTCCTTGGCCAGGGCGAGGTAAACATCCTTGAGGGACAGCTTATATTGGGGCGAGGCCTTTGAGTTGGCGATGGCGATCCCGTCGTAGCCGATCTTGACCTCCAGGATATCCGTGACGCCGTTCTGCTCGCAGGCCTTGACCTCCGAGTCCTTGATGCGCCGCGAGGCATTCACGATGTCGGCGTGGTCCACCCCCACACCGGCACAGAAAAGCTTCACGCCGCCGCCCGTACCCGTGGATTCGATCTTGGGGGTCTTGAAGGCGCCGGCCTTACCGAACTGCTCGGCGACCGTCGTGGCGAAAGGATAGACGGTCGATGAGCCGACGATGGTGATATAGTCGCGGGCAAAACCGGCGGGATTGTACGCCAATCCGAGTGCTACGGCGCCCATCGCGAGGTTTTTTTTGATCATCACGGAACGCTCCTCTCTAAACTAAGAACCGTTACGAATCGGCATGCTCCTGGAGTGCGCGGGCAGGATCGCCGCGCCGATCTCTGGACATGCGTGCAAGAGCCCGGGCCGCACAGCACGTAGCGCGCATGGCTCGCGAGCGCCTCTGGAACCACTGCGCAGGGATCACGCGGCGACGGCTCTAAAGGTGCCCCCATGCTAGGGGCACCTTATGGCAGTTTCATGACAGTCCTATGACAGTCCGAACACCGGTGCGCTTGGGATGTCACGCCGCTGTCATAGTGAGCCACTAGGCTTCACGACGGCTTGCGGCGCTATGCGCATCGGGACGGGCAATCACCACGCCGGTACGGCCCGTCTGTACAGTGATCTCGGGAGGTTCCCCTGCGATCCGGAGATCGGTGAGGACCCGACCGAGCTCCGCGATTTTGCTATGCCCCTGCTGACCATGGCCGCGTCCTGACATGCCCTGGGCCATCCTCGCCCCGATCGTGATCGTCGCCGGCGCCGCGGCGATCATCGCGCTCGAGCGCTGACGCCCGTACGACCGCGGCCAGCCGTTCCTGCGCGACGATTTCTGGATCGACCTCGTCACCTACGCGCTGTTGCAGAGCTACTTCCTGGCCGTGGTGATCAACCTCTTGATCGGCTGGATCGACGGGTGGACGGGCGCGTCGCGGCACGGGCTGGTGAGCGGGTGGCCGATCGCCGCGCAGGTCGCGTTCTTCGTGATCAGCCACGACCTCTACATCTACTGGTTCCACCGGTTGCAGCACCGGAACCGGTGGCTGTGGCGGCTGCACGAGGCGCACCACTCGGCGCGCCACGTCGACTGGATCGCGGGCTCGCGCTCGCACTCGTTCGAGATCCTGATCAACCAGTCGATCGAGTTCGGCGCGATGATCCTCCTCGGCGCGGCGGTCGAGGCGATTCTGATCAAGGGCGCGATTAGCGCGGTCTGGGGCATGTGGATCCACGCCAACGTCGACGTGCGGAGCGGCCGACTGCAGTGGGTGATCAACGGGCCCGAGATGCACCGGTGGCACCATGCGATCGACCACCCTCGGGGTGGGAGCAACTTCGGGACGAAGCTGGCGATCTGGGACTGGATGTTCGGGACCGCGTACCGGCCGGCGAAGAAGCCGGCCGGGTACGGGCTCGCCGAGGCGTACCCGCGGGGGTACCTGGAGCAGCACGCGTTCGCGTTCCGGCCGTTCGAGCGGTTCGCGCGCTGAGCGGACGGATCGACAAGTCGGCGAAGCTCGCCGCCCGCTTCGCGACACCTGACCCGACCGTCTCCGTTGGTCTGCATCCACCCAAGACGCCAAAATTTCCCCAAACTTGGCGCTTCGGGCCGATGAATGGCCTCTACAGCCCGAAATCTCGAGAGCCGGGTCGAGGGCGTCAGGCCGGTCGGTGCGGCTAATCGATCTTCCCGAGCCTCAAGAACTGAGTTTCCCCGCTCGAATCGACCACCCCATCGTTGTCCGTGACGATGAAGCCACGTCCGGATCGGTTCACCGCGAGTCCCTCCACCTTTTCGAGCACCAGGCCTTTCGGTCGTTCGAGGTCCGGCATGAGGTCGCGCACCAAGGTCTTCTCCACGAGCGGGAACGCCCCGCCTTGCGCCTTTGGCTCGAGGCTCGCGATCGAGAACCTATAGATCCTCTTGATGCGCGCATGGGTGCCGGCCTGGTTATCGCGCTCGATCACGGCAAAGGTCTCCCCGCCCAGGGCGACCAGCTCCGACAGTCCGACCCAACCGCCGGCCGGTGAGGTCGGCAGATCGAGGGGATAGTAGAAGAACCTCCACTCCTCCGTCGCGGTGTCGTAGCGCCCGATCCGCACCCGGTTATCCGAGTCGCCCACCCATTCACGCTGAAAGGCGACGTAGACGCGCTCCTTCGCCCCTCGGCCGGCCGAGGCGACGCCTTCGAAGCCGAAGCGACGCTGCAGGGCGTTGACGGGCTCCGGGAGACCGATGTCAGCGACGATCGCCCCCTCAGGCGTAGTTTTGAGCAAGTGGTTCAGGCTGCTCACCGGTCGGTCCGGATCGTCCACCGAGCCGGCACCCTCGGAGACCGCCCAGAACCCGCGGTCGGGACGTTGGGAGATGCCCTCGAGGTCGAGGTCGACCGTCTCACCACCCCGGCGTAGCATCCGCTCGCCGGTGATCACGGCCGGCGATCTCCGGATATCCAGAGTGAAGATGCGGCTCTCGCGATAGAAGCCGTCATAGGCGGTATAGAGCGTGTGGGGGTCCCATCGATCTGCGGCCAGGGCCGGCGATGGCGTTGGAGCGCTCCGAAGCCACGAACAAGAACCGGTCATGGCCGTACTGCCCGTACTCCACACCCTCCGGCTCGTTGCCCTTGTTCTCCGAGCGGTCCTCCGGGTAATGACCGATCCGGGTCACCCGATGCTCCAGGGCGTTACCGGCAGCAAACCGCACCTCGCCCTTGCGATCGAAGATCGTGAATCCCCGACTCCCACCGTCGAGGTCGCCCTCATCCGCCGTGGCTAGGCGGAAAGGGGAGATCCAAGCCACGCCATCGGGCTCGCGCGGCACCTCATTCAGTTCGCCATCGAGCGCGATGAGGTCGTTCTCGAGGACATCGACTTGCCGAAGGTCCACGGTACCGGCGTCCCAGTGCCTGAGGATCTTCCCCGTGGGCAGATCGATCAAGACCACATGATTGTTTTCCTGCAAGGTGACGGCCGCGATGTTCCGATCGTTGATGTCCACGAACTCGGGCTCCGGATCGTCCGGGAACAGCGCCGGGATGCCGACGAGGTCCACCGTGCGTTTGCCCCAATCGGCCGGCAGCCCCTGAAGATCAACGATGACCGCGAAACCGGGCGGCGATTGGGGCGGGCGGCCGTCGCCCGCCTCCTCGTCGCGCTCATTCTCGATGGTGATGGCGGCGTAGCGTCTATCCGGGCTCACGGCGATGGAATCGGGCTGGCCGCCGAGATCGATGCGGCGCACGATGTCGCGCGTGTCCAGGTCTACCACCACCAACTCGCCCGAGGGGTCGGAAAAGCTCGGGCTCGTGTCCACCACGGCGAGGGCGTAGGGGCCCGACACCGCAACGGAGGTCGGCTCGCCCGACATCGCCAGAACGCCCTGAGCTTTCGGGGTGCCGGCTTGGTCGATATCGACGAAGCCGAGGCGCTCGGATTGGCTATCGGTGTAAATAAGTAGCTTTCCGTCCTCGCTCGCGCTCACGATCTCCGCGCCGGTCTGCGCGCCCTCATCGGTGTTCAGGAAGACCGGAAAGGTGGCGATGCGCTGGAAGACATGCCCGTCGTCATGGCCGGCGGCGCAGGCGACCCGGGGTGCGGGTGCGAGCGCCGACACGAGGCCAAGTGCAATGCGCAGAACGAGGAAACGCCTCAGCATGGCGTCGCGTGAGCTTAGGGGTGCGGGTCTTGGCATGAGATCGAGCTTCCGCATCTTGTTGGTGGTCCCGAGCGGGCGCGTTCTCGGGTCAGGCGCGCTACGAGCGCCACCCTAATGTGTCGAGATGACAGTGAGATGACGATGAAGCGTGTATCCATCCCTGGCCTCCTGCGTTTTCTCCCCGACACAGGCCGCCGGCCTGTGCCACTACAAGTCATTGCGAAACCTTCACCCTGACCCCCTCCGCGGGGGATGGGGATTTGGTGGCAGGGCGAATTGGAACTTCAGGGCCAGGGCCGGGGATGCCGGTAGCGCCATCAGGAAAACAGAGAGCACCCTGACCAGCACGAGCCGCTTCTTCATACTTTCCTCCACTTTTAAAAGTCCCCTCACCCTGGCTTTCTCCCAGGGGAGAGGGCGGCAGACGCGAAGCGACTGCGGGTGAGGGGAATCTAATGTGATGAATTCAAATGCAACCTAGATCTGGATCTAGAGTACGTTTTTCTTCCAGGGGCCGGTGATGGCGAAGGTGATACCAGGGGTCTGGATGTTGACGAACAGCCACTCACCGTCGCGGCTGAAGCAGGCGCCTGCCCACTCTTTGTCTCGGAAGTCGCCGACGATGCCGTTTTTCTCGCCGTTGAGCATGACGTTGTTCTGCGCGAAGGGGAACGCGTCGCCCGCCTGGGTCAGGCCGATGAGCCGCTGTCCTACCAGGTCGCCGTCTTCACACAGCAGGAGGCCGCCGCGTGGGCTGACGGTGATGTTATCCGGGTTGTCCAGCGTGGCCTCGGCAGGGGACTCATAGATCAGCCGCAGGCGCCGTTTCGACGTCCTGTATTCCCACACCTGGCCCTCGCCGAGGTCGCCGCCGCTGGTCGAGACAAAGAATATCCGGCGACCGGCCGGCCAGCAGCCTTCGAGCCGGCTGAACGTGGCCCCGCCCCGCTCGAAGCCTTGCATGAAAACCCCGAGGGTGTCCGTGGTGCCGGGCGAGTTGAGGCGTTCGGGGAAGGGGATGTCCACCCACTCCACCGGGAATGTGGAACCGACTCCCACACTGCCGGTGAGATCGGCTTGCTGGACGCCGACCACCTTCAGCATCTGCAACTGCCCGCCCTGGGAGAGCTGGCCCGGGACGTTGGGCAGGAAGCGGTAGAAACCGGCGGTGCCCCGATCTTCCGTCTCGTAGACGATGCCAGTCTTGCGGTCGACCGCGACCGCCTCGTGGTTGAAGCGGCCCATGGCTGTCAGGGGCACAGGGGAAGCTTGACCGAACGCCGGCGATTCGAAAATCCACCCGTGGGTCGCATTGGCCGTTGTACTCAAATTTTCCTCGCAGGTCAGCCAGCTCCCCCAGGGAGTCCCGCCACCGGCACAATTGCGGATGGTGCCGGTGAGGCTGGCCACCGCCGGGCCTTCCCACTGACCTTCCCTCCGGTTGAACACCAGATTCGTCGTGCCTCCGCCGGCCAGCGGGTCGTAGGTGATGGCGCTGTCCCCGAATGGGGTACCCAAGCCGACCTCATGGTTGCGGACAAGAACCACCCGGCCGCGCCGCGTCGCAACGATGTCCATGCCGTCGTGTAACGCTGGGGTCGGTGTTCCATCGGACAGCGGATCACCCGTCCAGCCGAACGATAGGTAGCGGAAGCGTCGAGGGAGCCGTATCAGCGGCAGGCCCGTATTCTCGTCTGCTGCCTCAAACAACGGACCATAGCCGGAAGTGGTCTGCGTACGGGCGGACCCGGCCATAAGCGCCTGTAGCGGCCCACCGGCCACAGCCAGTCCGCCCAGCGCCAGGGCGCTTCTGCGGAAGAAGGTGCGGCGATCGATGCCCTGCTCGGAGATAGCGGGATGCACCGCGTTTGCCGAGCGTTCTTTGTCGCTCATGTCATGACCTCCTCGTATAAATGTGAAGTTCCTGCCTGCGATGAAATAATTTGCAGGCCGGAATCCGTGCGGCGGCTATGCGTCGCGCACACGCGAAGACACTCTGACAAGCGAATATGACAATCATGTGAGAGGATGAAGAACTTTGTATGAAGGGGATCTTCTACGAGATCCAGTGCTTCGTCCGGGTGGTTTTGATGAGGATCCGGTCCGGCGGGCCGTTCTACCGGCCTCGCGACGCAGGCTCGCATTGACAGAGTTACCGCGGAGTCACATCATGGCGTAGGGACGGCGTAGCCGGGGAAGCCATTTTCGAACCGGTCGGAAACCCGCACGCTCGCGTGCAAGACCATCGGGCGGTTGATCCTCGCGCGAGACGTTCCCATCCCTGGTGCACGAACGGTGTCGGAGCACGCTTGCCCTCTGGTACGAGGTCGGGCCCATCCTGCAATACCAATGGATGCGAGCGCTGTCTGGGTTATGGGTATGAAGACCACCAAGCTGGCCGACATGCTGGTGCGATATCGTTGGCTGTTCGTGGTGCCGGTGGTGCTGCCCCTGTCGCTGGCGTTCAATCTCTTCTGGGCACTGCGGGGTTTCTACCAGCGCGGCCGGGGTGGCGCCCCGGAGGTCCATGCGCGGCGTGTCTCTGGCATCCAGGCTCAGGTGCGCGACTGGCGCGCCGCGGGGACCCGGCCGCCGCTGTGTACGGCGCGCAAACCCTGGATGAGCATCTCCAGCCGCGTCGCCCGTTATAAGGCGCGTGACAACACGGTGCGCGTCGCCCTCTACGACGTCCTCGCGCTGGATACGGAACGGTGCGTCGTTCGGGTCGAGCCCGGGGTCAGCATCGGCCAGTTGACCCGCTACCTCCTCCCCAAGGGATGGACCCTGCCGATCGTGCCGGAGCTCGACGACCTCACCGTCGGCGGATTGCTCCTCGGCTACGGCATCGAGGCCTCGTCGCACCGGTACGGTCTGTTCGCGGACATCGTCGAGGCCTGCGAGGTGGTCATCGGCGATGCCACGCTGGTGCGCGCCACCCGTTTAGAGCATGCCGATCTGTTCCGCGCCCTGCCGTGGTCGTACGGGGCGCTCGGGATCCTCGTGGCCGTGGAGCTGCGTATCATCCGCTGCAAGCCCTGGGTACACGTCCGTTACCTGCCGGCCTACCGCTTGAACGATGCCTGCGAATCGTTCGCCCGCATCGTCTGCCGCGACGACCCGCCGGAGTTCGTCGAAGGCATCCTGTACGGGCGCGAGCGCGGCGTGATCATCACCGGCGATTTCGTGGAGGGTCCGGAGGAGGCCAAGGTCAATGCCATCGGCCGGTGGTTCAAACCCTGGTTCTACAAACACTGCGAGTCCTTTCTGGAGCGGGGCGCGGGCGATGAATACATCCCCCTGAGACAGTATTACCACCGTCACACGCGCAGCATCTTCTGGGAAGGGGAGCTCATCATCCCGTTCGGCAATCATCCCGTGTTTCGTTATCTCCTGGGATGGATGATGCCGCCCAAGATCGCGTTCCTGAAGCTGACACAGAGCGAAACGATCCGCGCCTATTATGAGAACAAGCACGTCTGCCAGGAGGTCCTGATGCCGATCGCGGATCTCGAGGACACGGTCGAGTTCTTTCATGGAACCTTCGAGTGTTACCCGCTCTGGCTCTGTCCACACCGGATCCACCGGACCGAGCCACAGGGCCTCTTGAAACCGGACGAGGGGGTCGAGGATCACGAGATGTTCGTGGACATCGGCGCCTGGTATGCGCCCGGTCCGGTCCTGAGGGGCGAGCCCTATGATTCCCGCCGCGCCGTCCGGGCGATGCAAGACTACGCCATCGCGCACCGTGGCTACCAGTGTTTATACGCCGTGACCGAGCTGACGCGCGAAGAGTTTCGCCGCATGTTCGATTGCCGCCTGTATGACGCCGTTCGGCAGATATACCACGCACAAGGGGTCTTCATGGATGCCTACGACAAGGTCAAACGCCCCTCGGGCGCAACCGGGACGTCGCCGGC
>JBOIDT010000041.1:0-6116 GCA_050740755.1 Gammaproteobacteria bacterium | reverse complement strand
GCGCGCCGAGGAGGCCTTGCAGCGAGCCCATGACGGACTGGAAGCGCTCGTGCGTGCGCGCACCCAGGAGCTGGCGGAGGCGAACGAGCGCTTGCAGGGCCTGGATCGGCTCAAGTCCATGTTCATCGCCTCCATGTCGCATGAGTTGCGCACACCCTTGAACGCCATCCTGGGATTCGTCGGGATCGTGCTCCAGGGGCTCTCCGGCGAGCTGAACGCCAAGCAAGAGGACCATCTGGGTCGGGCCTATGGGGCCGCGAAGCACCTCTTGGATCTCATCAACGACGCGATCGATATGTCCAAGATAGAGGCCGGCTACGTCGATGTCCACATCGAGGACTTCTCACTCCGGGGGTTGCTGGAAGAGGCGCAAACGGGGCTCGGGCGCCAGGGCCGGGAGAAGGGCCTGGCGCTCGAAATCCTGCCTTTCGAGGACCTTGCCTTGCGAACGGACCGCAAGCGCGTACTACAATGTATCCTGAATCTCCTGAGCAATGCGGTGAAATACACCGAGCGCGGCACGGTCGGCGTGGAGGTGCAGAGGAAAGGCCTCGAGGTGGAAATCGAGGTTCGGGACACCGGGGTGGGGATCGCGCCCGACGCCATGGTGCGGCTCTTCCAGCCCTTCGAGCGCATCGACTCGCCACTGAGGATCCGAAACCCGGGCACCGGCCTCGGCTTGTATCTGACCCGCAAGATCGCGACCGAGCTTCTGCAGGGTACCGTTACGGCACAAAGCGTGCCCGGTCAGGGTAGCACTTTCAGATTGCGCCTGCCGCGGGTGTTGGCGCCGGATTGAGGAGGACGTGAAAATCGAAAAACCCATCGATCCAGGCCGGGTGATGGACCCGATCTCGCGGATATGGGAGGAGACGTCGTGAAGATCCTGATCGCAGAAGACGACCAGGATTCCCGCGTGCTGTTGGAGGTGCTGCTGAGCGGCGACGGGCATACGGTGCAGAGCGCCCGCGACGGCCAGGAGGCGGTGGATCAGGCGCTCCGCGATCCCCCCGATCTCATCGTCTCGGACATCCTCATGCCGCGGCTCGACGGCTTCGGGCTGTGCCGCTTCGTTCGCGGCTCCTCGAAGCTCAAGGCGATCCCCATCGTGCTCTACACCGCGACCTATACCGGCCGCCGGGATGAGGAGCTGGCCTTGCGCCTCGGGGCCGACCGCTTCATCGTCAAGCCCGTCGAGCCCTCGGCGCTCCTCCAGATCCTGACCGAGGTGATGGCCGAGCACGCGCGACAGCGCCCGCGGCCGCGGCGTAAGGTCCCCGCCGAGGCGACCCGGGCCCTGCACCTGGAGCGGCTTTCCACCAAGCTCGATAAGAAGATGACCGAGCTTGCCGGGGCGCGCGACGCGCTCTGGACCAGCGAGGCGCGATTCCAGGATTTTTCCGAAGCCGCCGGCGATTTCTTCTGGGAGACGGACGCCGCATTGAAGATCACCTACGCGACCGGTCCGTGTGCGGCGCAGTCGGGCCGATCGCTGCCCGATCTCCTGCGCAGCGCCGGAGCGGACACGGATCAGAGCCCGCAGCGAGCGCGCGCCGATCTGGAGACGATCCTCACCACCCGGAAGAGGTTTCATGACTGGAACACCCGCTGGAAGGAGGGGCGCGTCCTGCAATTCGGTGGGAAGCCCTACTATGACCAGGCGGGTCGCTTCGCCGGCTATCGGGGCATCGGTCGAGACCGGACAGAGACGGTGGCGCTCGAATCCCGCTTGAGTCATCTGGCTGAATACGATCCCTTGACGGGGCTGGTCAACCGCTCGGCCTTCGTCGAGCGGCTTGCTACCGCCCTCTGCGAGGCGAGGGAGCTGGGGACGCCGCATGCCCTGTGCTGCTTGGATGTAGACCAGTTCAAGATCATCAACGACACCGCCGGTCAGGCAGCGGGCGACGAGCTCTTGCGCCGCCTGGCCTCGATGCTCAAGGCGCGCATTCGCAGCGCCGACGTGGCGGCGCGCGTGGGCGGCGATGAGTTTGCGGTGTTGTTGAAGGATTGCCCGGTCGAACGGGCCGTCGCGATCGCCGAGGAGCTCTCCGGCGCGGTCTGTGAGCTGGGGTTCGCGTGGGGCGGACGGCAATACGAGACCTGCGCCGGCGTCGGGATCTGCACCGTGAGTCCGAATGCGGAGAACGCCGAGGTGTTGCTGACGCGTGCCGACGTGGCCTGCTATGCGGCGAAGGCGCTCGGCCGCAATCGGGTGCAGCTCTATGAGCGCAGCGCCGGGGCGGAGGCCGCGCATCTGGAGCTCTTGCGCGCGGCCGAGATCAACGAACTGTTGCGCAACGAGCGGTTCTGCCTCTACGCGCAGCCCATCCTGCCGCTGGCCGCCCTGTCGCCGCGGCCGCACGCCGAGGTCCTGTTGCGATGCCTGGGTCCCGGGGGGCAGATCCTGGCGCCGGGTGCGATCATCGCCGCGGCGGAGCGCTTCGGGATGATGCCGTCCATCGACCGCTGGACCCTCGCGAAGACGCTCGCCAGCCTGTCCGCCGCCCCGGGGATACAGTCCGATACCGTGATCGGGGTGAATCTGTCCGGCCAGTCTTTGAGTGAACAGGGTTTCGGCGATTACATCGACCGGCAACTCGGCGGCTCGGGCGTCGATCCGGAGCGGATCTGCTTCGAGATCACCGAGACGGCGGCCATCCGGCATCTCACCGAGGCCTCGCGCTTCATCCTGGCACTCAGAAGCCGCGGATGCCTCTTTGCGCTCGATGATTTCGGGAGCGGCATGTCCTCCTTCAGTTACCTGAAGGGCCTGGCGGTCGATTTTCTCAAGATCGATGGCAGTTTCGTTCGCGATATCGCCAGTGATCCGATCGACCGGGCGATGGTGATGGCGATGCGTCAGGTCGGTGCGGTGATGGGGATCCGTACGGTGGCGGAGTGGGTGGAGACCAATGCCGCTGCCCAGGCCCTCACTGAGATAGGGGTCGATTATGGACAGGGCTATGGCCTCGCGCGGCCGATGCCCTTCGAGGATCTCGGCGGCCTGGAACGCTGATGCGGTTCAAGATGACAGAGGACTTAGTACACGACACGACGAGCGTATTCACAAGAGTCACCCTCCCGCGGGTTCCCCGGTGATCGCTCTGAACCGACGAAGCTAGGCTCACATGGGCTTGAGATCAGGCATCGAGTGGACGGAGTCGACCTGGAACCCTGTCACGGGCTGCACGAAAGTCAGCCCTGGCTGCAAGTACTGCTACGCCGAGCGGATAGCCGAGCGGCTGCAGGCGATGGCTCAGCAAAACTACCGGCACGGCTTCCGGTTGACGCTCCAGCCGCACATGCTCGATCTGCCGCTGCGCTGGAAGAGGCCGCAGACGATCTTCGTGAACTCTATGAGCGACCTGTTCCACAAGGACGTCCCGCTCGACTACATCCAGCGGGTCTTCGACGTCATGCGCTGCGCGCACTGGCATAGATTCCAGGTGCTCACAAAGCGGTCCGCGCGCCTCGCTGCACTGGATCCGAAGCTTGAGTGGGCGCCGAACATCTGGATGGGGGTGAGCGTCGAGAGTGACGAGTACCGCTCGCGCATCGACGACCTTCGCGCCACGAGGGCGCTGATCAAGTTCCTCTCAGTCGAGCCCCTTCTCGGTCCTCTCCACAACCTCGACTTGCGCGGCATCGACTGGGCGATCGTGGGCGGCGAATCAGGTCCCAAGGCACGGCCGATGGATGCCGCGTGGGCGATCGACCTGCGCGACCAATGCCGGCGAGCGAAGGTGCCGTTCTTTTTCAAGCAGTGGGGCGGCAACAACAAGAAGCAGGCGGGGCGTGTGCTCGATGGCCGAACCTGGGACGAGATGCCGCCCGACACGGCGGTTCCGATTGTGCGACCGCGACGACGCCAGATCTCGCCGACTCTCGTGTCGTAGGCATGGCCCACTTTGCCGTTAACCGGCCTCCGGCCCCTTCCCGTTAACCGCTGAAGGGGTCTCTCCGCCCAATGTGGGCCAGGGGCCGTAGCCGAGCCCGTGCCCTGCCAGGCGCACCACGGTCTTCAGGGCCGAGCGTGCCGCGCGGAAATCCCGGCCGAGGCGCAGGAGCCGGGGGATCCCGGCGGGCGCGCGCGCGATGCCGGCCAAGAGCTTGCCGAGGCGGGGACGGCCATCCGCGCCGAGCGCGTCCAGGGCGAGCGGGGGGATCGACACGCCCTGTGCATCGACGATGGCGCGTATCGCAAGCCACGGGAGTCCGTGCTCGGCGGCGGCCCGCGCGACCCCGGCGGTTTCCATGTCCACCGCCAGTGCGGCCGTGGATAGAAACAGCCGAGATTTATCCGCAGGGGATGCGACCACGGCCTCGGCGTGCACGATCCTTCCCTGCTCGACGCGCACCCGTCCGTCAAGCCGTCCCGCAAGCCGCGATGCCCAGTCCGGATCGGCTTCGATGATCTCCCGGTCGAATAGTACCGCGGTGCCGAGCACCACATCGCCGGCCCCGAGCCCCGGCGCCAGGGCCCCGGCGGTGCCGAAGCTCACCAGCGCGGACACCCCTTGCCCGGCCAGGGAGCGCGCGGCCCGACAGGCGCGCGCCTGTCCCATCCCCGAGAGGGACACTCGAAGACTTTCATCGGGACATCCGCGCCCGTCCCGGCCGCTAAGGCAACGAGCCTCGGCCGGCAAGGCCGCGACCACGCCGACCGGCGCCCCAACGACGTCACGCGACATCGGGGCTGCAGCGCCAGCAGGCCGAGAACTGCGGTTCCAACTCCTCGCCGCACGCCGGACACCGCCAGGCCGGACCGGCGGCCGGCGCCGTGGCCTCTTGATGCGTTTGCACGATCGACAGCGCGCGGGCCGCCGCCCACTCGTCGGGCACCCAGACGGAGGGCAAGGTGTCCTCGGTCATCGGGATCTCCCCGCGCGCGCCGAACAGCACCTCCCCGCGCACCTCGGCGGGGATCCCCTCGGCCTCCAGGAGGCCCCGCACCAGGTGAGCATCGATGGGGTGGCGGGCGGTGTAGACGCGCTTCACGCGATGGGACCCTCTTTTTTTTCTTTTTTTGGCCATCACCGACAGGCGCTGCCACCTCACCCGCGCGGGGCGTACCCGCCGTTGAAGCGCCCGACGGTCACTGGATGTGTCCCAGGATCCCGTCCAGCTCGTCCAGCGAACCGTAGTGGATGACGAGGCTGCCGCGCCCCCGGCCGTTGTGGCGCAATCGCACACGCGCGCCGAGCCGCTCGCTCAGGTCCCCTTCGAGTCGCGTGACGTCCGGATCCGTCGGTCTCTTCGCTACCGGCTCCGCCGCGGGGGTCGCTTCGAGGGCGCGGCGCACCAGTTTCTCCGCCTCCCGCACGGTCAGCCCCTTCGCGACGATGTGCTGCGCGGCCTCGATCTGCACCCCGCCCGAGAGGGCGAGGAGGGCACGCGCGTGACCCATCTCGATCTCACCCCGTTCCAAGAGAGTCTTGACGTCTGCTTCCAGATCCAGGAGCCGCAGGAGGTTGCTCACCGCGGCGCGCGAGCGGCCCACGGCCTCGGCGACCGCCTGGTGGGTCATCCCGAACTCCTTGACCAGCTTCGAGAACGCCGTGCCCTCTTCGAGCGGGCTCAGGTCCTCGCGCTGGATGTTCTCGATGAGCGCGATGCTGAGCGCGGCCGCGTCCGGAACCTCGCGGATCAAGGCCGGGATGGCGTCGAGGCCGGCGAGCCGTGCCGCGCGCCAGCGGCGTTCGCCGGCGATGAGCTCGTAGCCGCGCCCGCCCTCGAGGGGGCGCACCACCACGGGCTGCACCACCCCCTGCGCCCGGATCGAGTCCGCCAGCTCTTGCAGACCCTCGGGGCGCAGCTCCAGCCGCGGCTGATAGCGGCCCTTCCGGATCCGGTCGATGGCGATGTGCTCGACCGCCCGCGGCGCCGCCGCCTCTTCCAGCACCGCATCCCCGGCCAGGCCCAGTAAGGCGTCGAGACCGCGCCCCAGCCCGCGCTTCTTGGCGCTCACGCGGCGGCCCCGTTCTCGGCGCCGTCCCGGCGCAGCATCTCCCCGGCCAGCGCCAGATAGGCGATCGCCCCGCTCGAGGTCTGGTCGTAGTAGAGCGCGGGCAGCCCGTGGCTCGGGGCCTCGGCCAGGCGCACGTTGCGCGGGA
>JBOIDT010000040.1:0-22377 GCA_050740755.1 Gammaproteobacteria bacterium | reverse complement strand
GAAAGTATACGGGGGCGAAGAGTTTCAATCCCTTCTTCATCAGGGCGTCGTTAGAACACGCCCGATGCTTATAAGTGCACTGCTCTTTGTCGTTTCAATCCCTTCTTCATCAGGGCGTCGTTAGAACCTTCGACTTTCGTGGAAAGTATACGGGGGCGAAGAGTTTCAATCCCTTCTTCATCAGGGCGTCGTTAGAACACGCCCGATGCTTATAAGTGCACTGCTCTTTGTCGTTTCAATCCCTTCTTCATCAGGGCGTCGTTAGAACACCAGGCGCTTCTGGAAGAGCTCTGCAGAGAGTGTTTCAATCCCTTCTTCATCAGGGCGTCGTTAGAACCAAGTATGGAGAGGAAAGCGTCCGAAGCACAGTGGTTTCAATCCCTTCTTCATCAGGGCGTCGTTAGAACCATGGCTTGATGATGTTATCAGCCAGGCCTATCCGAGTTTCAATCCCTTCTTCATCAGGGCGTCGTTAGAACCCACCCCATGGACAAAACTGTATTTCGGTCAATGGGATACGCGTCAAGTTATCCACAGGCAGGTTGAACATCGGAGTTAGGTGTCGCGCTGCTACGCTTGTCATCCCGAGGGACATCTTCCTGGCCAGAGTCTACCCCGTTCCAGCCTTCAAAGACAGGGGTCATCGCTCTCGCGCCTTGGAGGCTGCCGGCTTGGGCGGGCGGGGTAGGGGCCGGCCGAGGAAACTGAAACCGGGACCGCTCTCGATCACGCGGGTCTTCTCGGGGTGGAGATCGAGCCCGAGGTCCCGAAGCCGGTCGGCCACGAAGCGCAGGGCCTTTTCGGCGGTCTTCTGCTCCGGCGTGAAGACGATGAAGTCGTCGGCGTAACGAACGAAGGGGAGGTTCTTGTCTGACAAGGCCCGGTCGAGCTCGTGCAGATACAGGTTGCACAGGATCGGCGAGAGGATGGCCCCCTGGGGGATACCGCGCCGGGCCTCGAAGATGCTCGCCTGCGAGGGTCCCATGGCGAGCCAGGCGTCGATGAGCCCGAGAACGTCGCGATCGGGGATCCGCTCTTTCAAGATCTTGCGAAGGGGGCGGTGTGGGATGCGATCGAAGAAGCCCCGGATATCGGCGTCCACCAACCAGATGAGCCCGCAGGCGACGCGCTCCTGCACACGGCGCAGGGCCATATCCACGTTCCGGCCGGGGCGGTAGCCGAAGCTGTCGTGGTGGAAGAGCGCCTCGGCCGTGGGCTCGAGCACGGTCAGGACGGCGCGCTGCAGGAGCTTATCGCGGAGGCTCAGGGCCGAGAGGATGCGCAGGCGGCCATCGCCCTTGGGGACCGGGAACTGGCGGAGGGGCGCGGGCCGGTAGCGGCGGTCTCTGACCTCGTCTCTCAGATCCAACAGGTGCATCACGAGATTCCGCTCCATCTCGGAGCGGGGCATGCCGGGCTCCCATACCGCTTTGTCCGATCGCAGGCGGCGCCAGGCCAGATCCATCACCTGCGGCGACAGGACCCGCTCGAAGAGCTCACCCATCGACCGGTTCCTCCGGCAGATCCATCAGATCCAACAGGGTCCGCAGCATCCGCGCGATACGCCGGCATTGGCCCGGCAGGCTTGCGGTATCACCGAGATCGAGGCCTTCTTCGGCGCCTCCCGCAGTTGCTTGCTCGGCGTCCAACGGGATCGCTGTTGGCGTGCCGGTGGGCCCATCTCTCGATGGCCAAAGGTCCCACCAGGCGCCGCGTCGCGCGGCCCAGACGGAGTAATAGAGGCTGCGGCCGTCCTTGTTGAGCCGGCAGCCATCCGTGCGGCTGAAAGTGAAGTGCCGGGGAGAGAGCTTCTGGTCCAATAGGTCGAGGACGAAGGCGTCGATGCTCGGGCGCAGCGGCTCGAGGAGGTCCAGGACCAGCGACTCGCGTCCGGGCACGATGCCGTGCAAGAACCCGAGCGCCGGATCGAGACCGTCCGCGTGCACCTGGCGCAGCATCTCCGCGCCCAAGAGCGTATAGCCGAGCGACAAGAGGGCATTGACCGGATCGCGGGGCGGGCGCCTGTTGCGCCCGGTGAAGCGCCAGCGCTTCGGGAGCGCGGCCGCGAGCCAACCCCACCAGGCCGCCGCCGTGGCGCCTTCGAGACCCATCAGCGCAGCCGTGTTCCCGACCTCCGCCACGGCCGCGAGGTTGCGGTCGAATACCGCTACCACGTCCCCGATGCCGCACCCCGAGCCCGCCGGTTGTTCCGGGCCGGTAGCTCCGGCCCTGTCCGAGAGTTGCACCAGCAGTCGTCTTTGCGCCCGGATCTTGAGTTCGACCAGCCGGCGCGCGACCGCGAGCCGGAGGTCCGGCCGGCCCGCCGCGCGATGCTGGCGCCGGCGCAGGCGGATCGTGTTCGAGAAGGCGGTGGACAGGCAGGCCGCGGCGCCGCGGCCGCGGGCCGGCAAGAGCACCGCGGGGACGTTGCGCTCGGCGAGCGCTCGCCACACATCACAGCTCACGAGCGGGCTGCCGTGCACGATCACGCTGCCGAGCACCCCGAGCGGGACGCGCTCGACCGCGAGTCCGGCCCGCTCGATGCGCAGGGCGCCTCCAGGCGCACCCGCATGTCCCTCCGGTCGAGGAGCAGGGTCAGCTCAGCGCCCGCCATCGCTTACTCTCAGCCTCTCGAACAGCCTCCGCAGCACACCGGGCGAGTGAGATTCGGGATGGCTCGCGGCGGGCGCCTCGCCGGGACGCAAGAGCGGGCCGGAGAGGACCTGTCGGCCTTGGAACCAGAGCTCACCGGGCTGGGTGATCGGGTACGCCCGGAGATCGTCTTCGCGCTTGTGCATCAGGCCTTCGACCTCGTCGAGGAGCGCCGCGAGCCTCGCCGGGGCGGCGAAGACGAAGAACACCGAGCGCTGTACCCGGATCCCCGTGCGGCTGAGGCACCGGTGCACCCGCTGCAGACGCCTGGGATCGGCGATGTCGTAGGCGAGCAGATACCAGCTCCCCGTCTCCGTGCCCATCGCTCAATCGATCCTCAGGAGCTCGCGCGAGAGGGCATCGACCCGTCCCCGGCCCCGCGCCAGGGCCGGCCGGTGCCCCGCGAGCCAGGCGAGGAGCAGGCGGTCGCGGTCGCGATCGATGGCCTCGGCGAGCTGTACGAATAGCTCCTCCGCCTCGGGCGCCGCCAGCCGGCATTCATGGACCGACTTCTGTCCGTCCAGCCGCCATTCCCGCAGCACGCGGTGCACCTCCCGGCGGGTGCGGTGGCACTCGATGTCGTAGGCGATGACGGCGGGCCGGCGCTTCATCGCGAAACGCCTTCCTGGATGATGTCCATGAAGCCGCGCGCCAACTGTTCGAGCATCGCGTGGAACTGATCGATGTTGCGCAAGAGGCGCTCCTCCTCCCGCTGGCGCAGATGCGGATTGCCGCAGCGCGAGAGGGAATCGAGGCGCCGTTCCATGTCGTCGTTGAAGCGATCGGCGCAGTCGTTCATGGCGCGCTCGAGCTTCAAGCGCTGCTCGGCGAAGAACTCCTGGCGCTGGCGCCGGATCTCGCTCTTGCCGGTCACGAGGACATGATTGCACATCTCCTCGATGGCCTGCAGCTTGGTGTCGATCGCCATTCGCAACGCCTGCCGCCGGTAGTCGAAACCGGCCTTCATCTGGTCCAGTCCGTGATCGCGCACCAGCCGGTCCTCGGGGCCGGGAAAGAGCCGGTTCAAGAAGCCCCGATCGCGGGTCAGCGCGGAGCCGACGAGCGCCGTGTTGTCGGCGACGTAGCTCCTCAAGAGGTCGGCCTCCCTGTCCAGGATCGGGCCGCCGGATACCGAGGTCTTTTCACTCATGTGTCGTCTCCTGTGATTAATTAACGGTCCTGGCGACGCCAGGTGCGGGATATTGGACTTCAAGCCGTGGGGTTTTGCCGGATCGGCAAGCTTGTCACCTGCCCGTGGCCGCGAGACCTTCATACATCCGCCGCTCGATATCCTCGCGGCGCGCGGAGACCTTGTCCTGCAGGAGTTCCTCCTCCATCTGGAAGCCGCGGAGATCGCCTTCGGTGGCCGCGCGCTTCTGTCCGAGGCTCACCACGACCTCCTGCTCGGCCATGAAGATCGGCAGATGGGCGAGCGTCAGGTTCTCGAAGGCGACCCAGATCCCGAGCTCGATCAGGAAGCTCAGGAAGAGCGAGAAGGTGAAGTGCAGGGTGTGGAGATGCGTGCCCAGGACACGGTTGGTCACGGTAATGAACGCATCGACCAGGGGATTCTCGACCCGGTCGTCGCCCACATAGTCGTCGTGGGCCAAGACCTCGCGGCGCCGGTGATACGCCTCTTCGGCCTTCTCTTGGGCCGCGCCGTAGCGTATGGCGAGGGTGTCGCCGAGTCATCTTTGCTCCCGCGTCTCTCCCGCGCCGAGCCGCGCGCGCTCACGCTCGTAGGCAGCCTTTTCCTCGCCGAGCCGGCGTTCGATCTCCCGGTAGCGCGGCCCCGCGAACTGGCCCTTGACGGCGATCCCCATCTCGCGATCCCGGGCTTGCTCTAGGTCACGAATGGCCGGGACGTAGCGCTCGGCGATGGCGCCGGCCTGCTCGCGATAACGCCCTTCGAGGCCCTGTAACGCTTGCCTTCGCTCGCTGTCATGCTCCTCGCGAAGTCGCGCGAGCCCCGCGTTGTGCTCCTCATCGAGACGCCGGAGGTCCGCGGCACGCGCGCCCTCGAGCCCCGGGCGGTCCAGCTCTTCGGCAAGGTACATGACGGAACAGGCGGCCGACAGCAGAAACAGCGCCGCACGGAAGGAGAGGACCAGCGCCCGCGTGCTCGCCGGGTAGGCCGTGACGGTCTGGTTCTTCATGAAGCGGTAGAGGACGATGGTCAGGGCCTTGCTGACCTCGAGCGCGGCGGTCAAGGTGAAAGCCAGGGCGGCGTTGCCGAGAAAAGCGGCCAGCACCAAACCCTCCAAGAGAAACGAGATCCCAAAGAGCGCGACACCCGCGGCGAGCTGCGCGGCCCAACTGAGCTTTCGAAACATGATGGGTCTCCTGGACGCCGGATACGTCCGGCGAAGGGGAGAAGGCTACAGTGGATTGCGGTGCAGGAAAGGGTTCGGCAAGCTTGCGGGCGCAGGAGGCGTAGCAACGGCTCGGTCGTGGAGGGTAATTCGCGTCAGGATCTCAAGCTGTATACGCTGCCTGCCCGAATCAGGTATCCGCCTCATCAACCCGAATGCTGGTCCTCGATGATCTCTGCGATCTTCTGCCGAAGATAGGGTACCTCTTCGGTCGCCGCCACCCACACGATGTTCCAGTCGACTGAGAAATAGGCATGTACTACGATGTTGCGAAAGCCGATGATGTCGGTCCACTCGATCTCAGGATGACGGTCGTGAAACTCCTTCGACAACCTGGCGGCGGCTTCTCCGATGATCGCCAATTTATTCAAGACTGCGCTGCGGAGAAGGTCATTCTCTGCAAAGGTCTGGGCATCCGCATCTGCAATGAACCGAGTTATCGCGTCCGCGGCATCCAAGATATCGGCAAGATAAAGCTCCTCACGCCGCATATACGACCTTTGCTGTCGCAAGCACACCTTCTCTGATTTGTGCCTTCAGCCCCGACTTGGGCACAAGATCGACCGGCCGGTCGAAGAGCGCGGAGAGCTCTCGCTGCAAGCGGGATAGCGTAAGAAAACCAACGCGGGCATGCGGCTGAAACTCCACAAGGACATCCACATCGCTTTCCGCCATGAAGTTCTCTGTGACGGCCGAACCAAATATGGCGAGCTCCCGGATCGCATGGCGGGCACATAAGGCCCGCAGCTCATTGGCCGGTATTTTCAGATCTGGATTTATCACGAGTTATGGTTCTATCACCGACGCGGAATCTTTGAGTACGCGCGCTACGTCGGGGTCGAGAAATACCACATTGGTTCCCCTTCGATAAGCTTGGTAATGCGTGCCCCGTAAGCCACCCGTGAACTCATACTCGGCGCGCAGGTCGTCCTCCTGTTCGGAGTGAGCTGCTCGATTCATAATGCCTTGTCAGGGCCCCACTCGAAACCCATACTAAAGTGTAGCATGGACGATGTTACATGCCGAGCGTAGGCATGCGCTTCACGCAGTACTCTTCGACCCGCGCACCGAACCGCCGCATGTCTTCGGCGCTCAGCTCCGCGCCGCGCCACTCGGGCGGTAGCTCCAGAGTGAGGTGCAGATACCGCCCCCCACGCGCACAGACCTCGGCGGCGAGGTTGACCGGCAAGGTCCCGATGACGATGTCCCCCGGCTGCAGCGCCTGGGGGTCGAGATGCTCGATCGTCTCGTCGACGAGGACCCCTTCCTCGGCTGCCCACGCGCGGGCGCCTGGGTGGCGCGTGACGAAGTAGGTGGTCATCGGACGCTTGGCCGCTTAGATGTTTCGCAGCCGGCGCATCTCCCGCCCGGCACGGAGGGCCAAGAGTGTCGGTTCGGCACTTGGCGTCATAGCGGCACCCCGGTCATCTTGGCGATCCGAAAGATAGGCTGCTCCGCTTCTCCGGGGTAGCGAACCAGGAGATCGACCGATGAATCGTCGAAGACCTTTTCCAGGGCGACTCCCGCACCGAGCCGGGTGGACACGCTCCTTTCGGGCGGCACGGCCTCGGCCTCCACAAACAAATCCACGTCGCGGCCGCGAGCGTGATCGTCGGCGCGCGAGCCGAAGAGCCAGTTGTGGGAGGCAGCCCCGAACGTGCACCGGATCTCCTCGAGGACCGCGCGGCGTTGCTCCTCTGTGATGCGCATGGAACTGATGTGTAATCAACGATATTCGATATTCTAGACTCTTTTCGATCCCTTCCCCCTGGGAGGGGGGAAGGCTAGGATGTCGGTATAGCACAAACCTTCGATGCGACGTGGATCGGCATTCAAACCGTTTCGCGTCGCCCTCTTGGTAAAGCTCTCTTGCCGGTGCATTGCAGTGATTCCTCCCGTAACGGGGCTGACGATACGCTGGGTACGCCAGGCGCAAATGCACCCGCCACGCGCGAGTCCGGGAAACGGCATCACTCTTCATTGCTCCTCGCCGTATGGCCTGAGCATCAGGCCGTCGATGAACAGGAAGTCGCGGCGGTTCTTGGTGGCCAGCGGTAGGTTCAGGGCGATGGCGGTCGCAGCAATCAAACAGTCCGGGATCATGAGTCCGTGGCTCAGACGGTACTGACGGAAGAGTCGCTCCGCGTGATTGCCGACATCTTGCCCGAGACCGATGAGGACGAAACGCCGGAGAAATCGCTCTGTAGTCCGCAGCTCTCGCTTGTTGCGGCAGCCCGACATCAGCTCCAGCTTGGTAATCAGGGAGATCCCCACCGACCCCTCCCGTTCTAGCGCGTCGAGAAAGTCTACCGCGGTTATCAGCTTTCGCGAAGCATCGATCAGAATATCCGTATCGGCCAGCACCGAGGCCGTCACACGCCCCACTCCTTCTTTCGGACCTCGCGCACCCAAGAGGCGCTATCCGCCATGTCTTCCCGGTTTTCCCACATGCCGATGAAGGGCTCCTCCCGCAAGGGGCTGAGCTTGCGCCCGCGCGCCTTCGCCGGCCGGCGCGAGCTGACAAACTCGATAAAATCGAGCACCTCCGCTTGCTGCTGAGGGGGAAGGGTTGCCAGTTTGTCCATCGCATCTCGAATATTCATGGCGGTCACCGTTTAGCTGAAGAGAGCATGGTTGCGTGAAACTCGAAGGAATTCCCCACGAAAAAGCGAAACCACCGGCCACTGGTGGTGCAATTCGAAGGTCCCATCGGCGGTCGTACGCTATTTTCGTTTAGTCACTTATCACCCAGGAGTTGACAGAACTGGCGAAGATTTCTGCTGGCGCGATCGTGGTAACGGTGCTATCATACGGTCGCCATAACGGCTTGAACGCACTGGGTTCACTTCGAACGCACCTGCATATGCAGGATTATTCGGCGCGGATGCGAATCGGCGGAACATCCAAAAAATGCGCGTACAGCCGAGGTACTTCTATTGTCCGCGTTCATAGCTCCTGTTTGGTTCCGGCTACGCCGGCTTAGGAGCCTCTTGGAGGTACTTTCAAGGAGGCCACGAGTTCGCGAAAGGTGTCGAGGCTGCACTTTAGTGCCTTACGCAGTTCCTCCTGCGTCCGAGGTTCGGAGCGCATGGAACAATGAGCCACATCGTTTCGATGCTCTGCGACTTCACCAAACTGGTCAGCGATGCGCTGAGCTATCGGCGGTAGATGATCAATGAACGCCACTGCGGCAGCCGGCTTCGGCTTACCTTGAGGCCGTAGGTTCCTGTACTTCTCTTCGATCTTTTGGCGGTGCTTGTCGAAAAGTGGATTGCCGGGCTGCTCCTTGTCTCCGGAAACGGTGACGACACTGAACGCCGTCAGCAGCGACTCTCTGAGCAGGTTGTAGAGCTCCGCGTATCGGCCTGTATTCCAGAGGCGCTGGGCGAAAATGCTTGCGGCGTTCAGTCCAGGGGCACTTACCGGATCCGCTTTTTCGCCATTCGGCGCGAGGTCGTCGATTTGCCTCTTGAAGCTGTCGATTTCCTCGCCGACGGGGGGGAAAGCCTCCTTCAGACTCTCGATAGAGTCGGAAAGAGTCTTCTGAAGCGCCGGAGCGCTTTCCGTTAGTAGGTTCGGAATGCGCATCAGTAGGAGGTCGTTGGCGAACTGCTGCATCAGCGGAGCGATATCCTTTGCCGCCTGGTTCTGCGACTCGCGGAAAAAGTCCGACAGGTCGTCGGCGCGCCCGTGGCGCGTAAACGCATCGAGTGCATCGCTTAGTTCAACCCCGTCAACGAAGGGCGTCAAGTCCCATACGGGTGTAATTCCATCCGTCTCGGCCTCGCGAGCCGCGTAATAGATCCGGTGTTGCAGGTGTCTGCGACCGTTTTCGGCTTGGCGGTGGCGGCGATCCGACGCCCGCACAAACGCCAATGCTGACGCCCCAATGAAAGGAGCGGCGCGGAAGCCTCGCGTGATATCCATTAGCACGTAGTCCGCCGGCTCGGAGAAAGCTGCTGTGGGACTATCATCAATCACGCGGAATTCTTTCAAGGTAGATATCGGCTCTCCGCCCAGCACCTGTCGCAGATCATCGAAGAAGCCCCAGAAAGCCCCAGAGTTCGTTGGCGCAAACATCTGGTCGTTGTAACGAAGGAAGCCTATGGGGAGATGATTTCGATCCTTGTAGCCCGCTTTTTCTGCATCGCCATTTAGGTGGCTTTCCCAATCGTGGTACGTCTTCTGGCTGCCAACCACAACGACCTGCACCCGTCCACCAGGGCGCGCCGCTTCGGCATCTGCCACTAATACCGACCAAGGAAGAAGACGAGGCTGATCCGGCGCCGATTTGAATTGGTGTGCCAGTGCGTATCGGGCTTTTTCAGCTTTTGTTCCACGTCCAGACATCACTCCCAAGAAAAGCACAATACGCGCATTCATTTGGTCACCCTATTCATGATCTCATCGAGCCTCTGCTGCCGGCGTTTCCTGAGTCCCGCATGTTTCGTCAGCTCATCAAGGATCTGCCGCGCCCGTGCATGCTCATCGGGATTCAACTTTTCCAGCAGCCCATCCGTGACACGCTCATCGAGGCGTCGAGCGATCGGTGGCGCCTCATCGCGATTCGGTGGATCGGCCACGTAAGCAACGGCTTCCTCCAGTGCCTGTAATGCGGGAGACGCAGGAGCAGACGCCGGCGCGGCTACTGGAGGCCTTGCAGTTGTTTTCGTCTTGTTTTCGAGGGACGTATCGACACGGCGAAGCCGCCCATAACCAGCTCTACTCTTGGCTCCGATTCCCCATCGATCGAGGACGTCGAGTAAATGCGACATCGCCAGGTCCGCACCCTTGGGATCCGGGTCCAAAGGCGATATCGCCAGCAGAAACCGGGTCTTCGGCTTGACCGTCAGAAAGGTCACTGGATTCGGATCGGTCCAATCGTTCGGCGGTTCCGCGCCGAAGTTTCGGTAATAGTCTTCCTGATGCGGGGTGAGCACATCGGCACACAGCGGACGGTCGTCGTCACCCGGTATCAGCCAGGCATCCTCGAACACCAGCCTGCCGGACCGGCCTTCCTGCTCGCGTCCTTCTCCAAGGGGGAGATTGGGGACGCCAAACAACGCGCCATGATAGGCGCCCGGAGCCCCCACCGGACGCCCCTTCTCATCGTATTTCACCCCTTTCCAGCCAAGGTCGACGTGCTTACCCCAACTCGCGAGATAGTGATTCAACAGCCCCTTGAGCGCGGTACCGGGAAGCACCGGGACCCCATAGACATGGTGCAGGGTCAGCCCCACCTCGGTCGGCGCCGGGTTGCCATGACCGATGAGTAGCCGGCCGGTGGCCTCGACTTGTCGCGTGACCGCCCCAGACTGTTCCAAGGCGGCATACCAGCGGCGCCACGCGGCCCGGTATGCAGGACTGACGGGGATATTGCTGACTTCATGCAGCAGTTCTTCCTGAGCCTTAGGAGCAACCTTGCCGATGTCCGGCGCTTTTTCATCGGGCTTGACATAAACGAGCGGAGCGTACCGCTCGTAGACGAGGCCCGGATGGGCACTCGCCGGGCGGGCGTTCTTGCCTAGGGCGTTTACGAGTTGACTGCGCATTTTCCCTACCCCTTGTCCTTGGCCAGGATCTCGCCCGCACGCTTGAGCCACACCGCGAGGGCCAGGGTCTCCCGCGTCACCCGCATGTAGGCCGCGCGATCGAGGTCACGCACCTCGACGAGAAAGCTCGGGTTAGAAGGCCTTTCCTGGAGATGGCCGAGCGAGCAGAGGTGCTCACGGATCATCGCGCAGAGCGCCTCCGCGATCTTTTCGCTCGGCCCCCGATGGAGGAAGGCCAAGGCCTGGAGCAGGCCCGAGCGTTGGATCTCCGGACCGAGGCCGCTGGCCGCGCGTTTCCAGGTCTCTCGGTCATCTTTCGCCAGCTTTTCGAGGGTCCGGTAGGCCAGCGTCATGCGGCGCTGTTCGAGTGTGTTGTTGCGTAGCCCGACGCTCATATCTTTTCTCCCCGTACCGGTACCAGCCGGGCACGCCCGCGACCGACCGTGGCCTTGCCGCCGAATTGCAGATCCACGCGTTCCTCGCCCAAACAGAAATCGAGGAACCTTTCGGGCTTCTCGTCCCGTTTGATGACGACCGCCACCCCGAGGAGCAGTGTTTCGGCGGGGAGGCTTTCCTCATACCAGAGGGCCCCTTCCTGAACCGCCCCGTGCTCGTTGATTCGCACACGCGCATCCACCTGGGTGCAACATTCCCAAAGGAAGGTCATGGTCTCGTCGTCCACCACCGCGAAGCGCTCCGTAAAGAGTTCCGCATCATCGGGAAACGCCAATTTCGCGAGGTCATCGGCCCATTTTTGAACCAGGGTTTGGATCGTCTCGCTGGCATCGACCTGGCATTCGATCTCTTCCAGGAAGATGTAGTCGCCTATGGACAAGACGGTGTCTTTGGCGACTCCAGCAGCACCGCATCGACCTTTCGTCGAAGGCTCCGGAATGCCGTGCGACCAGGACAGATCCCGTCGCGCCAGTCGCAACAGCAGGGGGGAGCTCACCCAGGCGAAGGTGCCGTAGAAGCTCCTGACCGGCAAGGCAAGCAAGCGGGCGTCCCCGAAGGCCACCGCACCCGAATGACGGGTGTCGTCCTTGTCCATATTTACCGGGGGTCCGAATACATCCGTGAGGATATCCTTCTCCGGCTCCTGCCCGGTTTTTCTCCCGGTATGGGCGTCCCTCAGCACGCCTTTCACCGAGCTTCCCGGTAGATAAGGGATACCGGTGCCCCGCAGGCGGGCGATGGGCAGATCGATGGCGCCTTGCGCCTGGCCCGTTCCCGGGTGTAGCGGCGAGAGCGCATGGATGAAATAGGGTCGCTGCATGATGTCGATCCTCGATGGATTCAGATTTCAAGCGGTGATCGGCCAGGCGCCGGGAAGGACCAGGCCGAAGCCGTCGCGGGCAGCGGCATCGCCCGGTCGTTGGATGCCGGATAGCCACAGGCCTTCGATGTCGTCCGCCGTGAACGGCTCGGCGAGGGACTCGACGTAGTAAACCGCGCCGGCCGGGACGCAGGCGAACGATTTCTTGGGCTGCCGGCAGGCCAGGTCCCAACCGCTCATCCAGGTGGCGCGGTCCACGATGGCGGCACGCAACACCACGTGGCGGTCGAGGCCAGGAAGGGTTCCCTCGAACCGGAAGCCGCCGTCGGCTGCGATCGGCTTGAGCCAATCAGGGCGCCAACCCGCGTCGAATTGCGCTGGTGTCACCAGGAACAGCCGCAGGAACCGCGTGTCTTTCCAGCGCCGAGTCAAGCGCTCTTCCGGTCCCAATACCTCCGGGGAGAGTCGGCTGGCCTTGGCGAAACGGGCTTCGCCCCCGATGCGCCACACTGCTTGGGTCAGGTCGAACTCTTCTCCCACCCCACGGATGCGCAGCGCTATACCGAGCTCGTGTATCTCGTTGTGCCCCAAGCGAACCAGAGGCTCGTAGGTCGAATGGGCAAACAGGTGTTCGTCCTTGGCCGCGAGAGTACGCGCATCGACGGTGAGATGAATGTCCACCCGCTCCTCGGGCTGCGGCGACTGCCGCTCGTCCCGCCGGCGGGGATCCCGTAGCCAGTCCACAAGCTCCTCGTGCGACCAAAGCAGGCGTGGCGACAGCGGTTTTTGTCGCTGCTCCGGCAACGGTAACCAAAGGTTCTCGATGGCCCCCGCTTCAGCCGTGTCCCCTGTCCAAAGACCACGGACGCGCCAACGCGCGGTGCCACGCGGCCGCGGCTCGAGCCAATGCAGCTCGCCGTCGGGCTCGCCATGCCGGCCGGCCCTCGGGTGCGGCAGGCGCACTGCGTCTTGGGGTGGCGGCCACAGGGGCGACCACTCATCGCCATCCAGGAGGCGGGAGACAATGACCGGGCCGACCACGTTGATCTCCTCAACGAGTTTCTGCCAAGCGTCCCTGTCGTCGCCATAGGTCTCGGACAGACCTTGAAGCCGGCCCACCACGGCACGCGCAGCGCCTGCCGTGGTGGCGGGGCCAGGCCAGGGCAGGCCACCGGCCGTCACTCCGCCGGCCAGACTGAAGCCGCGGGCATCCTTCAGCGTGAGCCCGTCGCGAGGGCTCAAGACCAGATCAATCGCCATCTTGCATCTCCAGGTCTTTCCCTCTCGCCTTCACTGCCTCGGCATTGCGTTCGGCATCCGCCAGGGCGCGAGCGACCATGGCTGCGCCCACCCACTCCCGAAGCTTCTCGCGCAGGGTATTTACCTCGGCGTCTTCGGGCGACGGCAAATCCAAATCGATGTCCGCAAGCGTCAGTCCCTCAGTGTTTGCTTCAGATCGCTTGCGCGCCACGATGCGCGCCACTTCGTGCCGCCAGGCTCGGGCGGTTCGGTCGTCGTCCTTGGCATCTTCCAGGGCGACGAGGATGCGCTTCAGCTCATACGGGAGCTTTGTCGGCATGCGCCGCTCCACGAAATATTTCTTGATGCGCGCGAGGCGTTCGCCGGGCCGAGGACCTCGGTCCCACTGGGCGCGCCAGCGGATTCTGTCGCCGCTGCGCTTGTCGACGATGACACTGAGGGCGTTGCGCTGGCCGGGGTCACCCTCGGGGAGTCGATCGCCTTGCTTGGCGTATTTTTCGGCTTCGCGGGCAAAGTGAAGCAGTTGACCCAGCGGGGTGAGGAAGTGGCCGATGCCGACCCCAATCGACAGTGTCGGCGGCGGCTCGCCGCGTTCGTCCTGCATCCCAAGAAAAGCAGGACGAACCGCTTTCATGAAGGCTTCCCTCAGCGCCTCTGCACAAGGTACGGCGTACACCGCCGGGAGAAAGGCCACGACGTCGTCGCCTCCGGCATAGATGTGAAGCCCATGGTGATCCTCGACAATATCGCGCACGCCCTTCGAGAAGCCAGCCAGCGAAGCCGACAGCTTGCGTTGCAGGTCCGGTGTCCTCAGGCTCCCGAGCGCCGCGCCCATGCGGTCGCCATCGGCGCACAGGCAGGCAACATACGGGTGGGGTTCGGGTAGCGACAAACGTTTACGGAAGAGCGGCTTGACGTATGCCTTACCGAACTCTTTTAGTCCCAACTCCTTGTCGAGCGCGGGCCATTGCCCCTCGAAGAAGATCTCGCCGTCGTAGGGGAAAGCACCTTGCAGCCAACGGGTGACACCGCGCTGGGTGTACGGCACCTGTTGCCGCTGGCACTCCTCTTCAAGGGTCTTGAACGCATCGAAGAGCCTACGGCTCTGTTTCGCCGCCTCGTCCAGGGCCTGGAGCCAGGGCTCCACGGCGACCCGGGCGATCGGTACGAATTGCTCCGGGTGGCCCGCCGCCCGCTTCACGAAGCCGATCCCATCCAGGTGCTCACGCTCCCTCAGTCGAAGCTTTGCGGCCTCCCCGGCGGGGCGCTTATGGGACTCTCGGTGTTTGCGGTCTGTTAGTATGCTCTCCCGCTGCCCATCCAGGCTCGACTTGCGAAACGTTCCACCCTGCCACTGACGGAAATCCCGCAGCGACTTGCGTGCCGCCACGGCTTGTTCTGCCTCGGATCGGGCGTTCTCGAAGTCCCCTTCGGCCTCGTAGGCGGACCAGCCGGCGATGAATTCGAGGAAAGATTCGACGACGGCCTCGGGTAACTCATGCTCGCGGAGATCGGCGGCGAGCAGTTTCCCTGCGTTCTTGCGCGCCTGGCCCGCCAATCGCTCCCAGACTTCGACGGCGGCTCGGCGGGCGGAACGTGCGGCGTCTTCGGACATCGGGTCGTCCGCATCTTCCCGGATGGCCACGACCTTGTTGGCGATGCCAAGCGGTGGATTGCGATGCTCGTCCTCCCGGACGGTACCATCGCAAGGGGCAAGTTCGGGGTCGCCGGCGTTTAGCGCCGGAAAGATCAGGGTCCAGCCGGACGTTGCCAGGGAGCGCGCGGCGGCGCGGGACATCTCCGATAGCAGGTGGGAGCCGAACCACAGGTCCCGCATCCGACGCGCTTGCCCGATGAACTGCTGGACCGGGCCGATGGCAACGAGCAGAAGCGTGTGGCTCATAGCGTTCCTCCGGTCAGACGTTGCACGGTCTGGAGCCAGTCCATGAAGGCTTCCTCCATGCTCGGCTTGCCCGACAAGGGCGTGAAGAGCGGCGACTCGGGCATCTGCGCCAGGGGCGCCGGCCCCAGCAAATCATCTCCAGCCTTGTTGCTGCGCACGCCCACGATCGCCCCCGGTGGAAGCGTTCGCTTCAGCCACAGGGCAACACCTGCAAACCTGCCGTTGCGCGCCTGTATCGGTTTGACGATCAGCGGGCTGGCGAGCCGCTGGTGCATCTCCTTGCCGTCCTTCCAGTTCAGAGTTCCCGGCGGCGGAGGTCGGTTCTTGTAGAAGTTTCTGTTCCGATCCCGATTCTGAAAGCGAAACTGGATCGGCAGGCCGAATTGGGCACGGGGCCAGGCGTACGGTCCGTCCTCAATCAGGGGGACATGGTCATAGGCCGCAAAGGCCCGCCGGATCAGATCAGGCTCGGGCCAGCGGGAGCGCCCGGCACGGCCTTGGGCGTGCGGCGGGTATTGCCGGGCGTATGGACCCTGGTCGGCAATGTCGACCCGCGCCGAATGCCCTTGGCGGAAATCCCGCAACCAATTAATCGAATCGTGCCAGGCATCCGCCGGTGATCGGAAACGGCGGCCGATGCAGACCCGAGAGCCGGCGAGCGACGGATACCCCTGCCCGGCGGCCTTGCCGGGCGAGAGCCATGCCCGGATTGTGCCCGGGTCGAGCGACTCGGGCAGCCATTGTGTGCGTGCCATTTCATCGCTGATTCCAAGCGCGCCGCACCCGCGGCGTGTCCGTCCGCCAATACCCCCGAACAGCAGCCAGGCCCGCAGGGTCCCCTCGACCTCGCGGCGGTCGGTAGCCGCGTCCCCGCCCGGCGTCATGCGCACGACCAGCGTGAAGCCTATGCCGGGCGCCCACCGCTCGGCAGGCGGCTGCGGGCCGCCTTGCGTGGTTGCGCGGGCCGGCCAAAGGGCGTATGCGGCAGGGTCGCGCAACGTCACGTCTACCTTGGTTAAGTCGCTCCGCCGCAAGTCACGAACCTCCACGCCGATGCGTGAGCGTTCTACCTGTTCGGGTTTGCCGAGACCGCCAAACAGCGCCCGCTCGCGCTCGTAAAGCGAGGTCGCCTCGCCGTAGACCCCGCCGTAGAGCGCACGCCACCAAAACCGCAATTGTCCCCGGATGGACGGCGCCCGAACCGGGGTTTGCTCGTCAGCGTGGCGGGCTTGTGCGCCTCCGCCATACAAGGGGGTAATGACCTCCAGCGGGATCTCCCAGGTAATCCAACCATCAGGAGGTTTCAAGCGCTGGTAGCCAGGCAATGTCAAATCTGTCATGGAGATTACCTACCACATCAAAAAATGGGAATGGGTTACGAATTCGGCTCCAGAGCGGCATTAATGACCGCTACGCGCTCCATCGGCGCGAGTTCATCCCATTTGCTTCGTACCCACGCCTGGTAATCGTCGGCGCGCGTACATTCTTCGATCGACGGGTGCGCGAGCCAGGCCGGGCCGACGTTCTCGCTTGGTCTCACCAGGTCTGCATCAATCAGCGCGGAGTTGACGGCTTGAAGTAGCGTATTCAAGCGAAAGGTACCCTCTATGCCCGGATCATACCAACCAATCACATCACGAAAAGCGCGTATCAGAACTCGGTTATAGCGTTCTCGCTTCAACTGACGTATGCGTGTTTCGTCCGCCTCCTCGTCCAGCGCATCAGCGAACCAAAACAATGCATCGAGGGCCACGACAGAAGCGGCCTTCCGCCATGCCGCTTTCAGGTCGGGCGGCCACCGCTGGTCATGATCGAAAGCTAGTTCCTGATCGATAAGGGTGCGAACCGCATTATCCGGCGCGATTGCCGCAAGTGCGGCGGTCCCGCGCTTTAGCCAAAAGGCCAGTGTAGCGGGATGGCCTAATAGCCGCCGAAGGCTCTCAGGTGGAATCTCACCGTGGATGCGACCTTCAACGCGTATTTCTCCGTCCCTTGCGAGCCTGCCAAGAACATTGGGACAGTCGCTAGACGCGGTGACGGGCAAGATATCAGGCCTCAGCGTAACTAGCCGGAGGCGCGGCCATTTCCGAAGTATGCCCTCGAAACGCTTGATGAAACCCGGCAGGGCGACGCCGTCAAGCCGTTCGAGACCGTCGAGAACAATGCCGAGCCAACCCCTTTCGAGCGCGGTCCGCACCCATCAGGACTGCCACCAGCCATCTTTGCCGCCAAGCAATTCGGCCATAAAGGCATCATCCTCTAGGGCTTCGGATGTGCAACCGGTTTCCGGTCTTGCGGTCACCAGGAGGACGGATTTGTCTTCGTTTGCCTCGTCGACCGAGAGGCTGGTCAGCAGCCCGCCGAGGCGGCTCAGACCCACGCCGCGGGGACCACGGATAACGAGGCGTATCGGCTGGGACCAGACGCGATCCAAGATCACAGCGGCGAGCTCGGCGGAGCCACTCTCCCCGGATTCGGCCGCCAGCCTCCACGACCAGCGAAAATCCGATTTCGGTTCAACCATCGCTTCAACCTGCCGGGTGACCGAGCGCGCTTACCGGAAAACGATGACTCGCTCGATGACCGGATGCTTGTCTATGATGCTTAGAAATGTCAGTAGGACCGATTCAGCAATCTCGAAGCGTTCCCGCCATCCCATTTTTGGCCAACGGCCATGGGCGTGCTTATGGCGGTAGTAGGTTGCTGAAAAACACGATAATTCATACGTCTCGGCAGCCATTGGACTATGTGCCCGAGCTGCGGCGAGCAACGCTGGAATTTCTGCTTCATCAGGCCGCTTTGAGACGACGACCCCCGCCATGCCCAATAAAGTGCCAAGGTCCTTCCGTCCCTTAAGCTTACTTGCGAGATCTGGCACCATTGAGCACAGGGCACGAAATAGCGGCTCGACAACCTCAGCCCATTTTCGTGCCGCTGAGTACCCCGCGTTGAAGTCCAAACCATGCACCAAAGCCTTGAACGCATCTCTCCCCGTCTCTTCCCATAGCTGATCGTCGCTGCGCAAGGCTTCCGTCACGAGCTTCAGCTGTGTGTGAAGCGTTTTGTCGTCGTCAAAATAGGGCCACATCAAGTCTGCCCCATAGCAGAGGAAGTCCTCCACGAGCTTATCGTCTTCGGGATCGACCACCACCAGCGTCTCTCTGTTTTTGCTCTTGAAATACGTTATGTCCGACTGGTCAGCCCTGCCGGGCCGGATGCCGAAGGTCCGGCAGCTTCAAGCCAGGTTACCCTGTTCAGACCCGGAACCTCTGGAAAGCCCGCATCCGCATCCAACCATTTCCAAACCCGGCGAGGGCGCCGTACCAAGTCTTGGAGCGTCCCCCGGGCCAGATCGGGCGATTGGTCAGTGTCAGCCCAATCTAACACGATCGGTCATCCTTTTGCGGAAGCCCGCGATCTGCCGCCACGCGACCGCAGGCTCGGAGTTCGCGATGGCTTTGCTCAAGCTCGGCTGAGCTCGGCAGGGTCTGGAGATTGCGAATCACACCATCCTGGATGAGCGTCGAGCCGAAAAACCGTTCCCGGTCGAACCCGGTGTAACTCTCAATGCGATCGATGCACATACGCATGTGATCGAGCAATGCCTTGTCGGAAAACTTGTTCGGTTTTATAGCGCCTGTGCCTCCTTGAGGATCATGTCGCGCAGTGCGGGGTTCAGCCCGCCGTCGGTAAGGATATCGACCTTTCTGCCGGTGATGTCCTGTACGTCCATCAACAAGCCGCCCGAGGCGAGGCCGCTCACGCCCGGCGGTAGGGTGACGAGCAGATCCACGTCGCTGTTCTCGTCGGCATCGCCGCGCACCATCGAACCGAATACGCGGACGTTGGTGAACCCGTATCGCCGGGCGATGTCCAGGATCGCGTCGCGGTGGGTCTCGATCAGGGGATGCATGCGTCGTTGTCCTATTCGACAAGCTTGCCGCGGTCTTCTCGATACCCGTCGTTATCGCTCGTTTCATCCCTGAGACTCGCCCCCTCGGGGCGGCACGGGATTTCGCTCGAAGGGAGTTGGCCACGGGTAGGTTCGTTCCTGCGCGGCTGGTCGGTCATGGCCTGGCCAGCTCTCCGAGCAGCGCATCGGTGTGATCGCGCACGTGGTCGGAAAAGAACTGCTTGACCTCGGGCCAGTGCGCGCCGGTCAGCATCCGGGGTTCGGGTTCCCCTTCCGCATCAGCGAAATAGACAAGCGATTTGGCGAGATGCACGGGGTTTGGGAGCGATCTCGCGTACATCACGCGCAGGCGCAGGGCGAGGGCGCGCAACTCGAGTTTCTTCAGAATTTCATAGAGGTCGTGAAAGTCCTTGCGGGCCCCGCGCTGGATGACGGCGATCAGTTTCATGGCGCCGATATCCGGCACCGGCGCGACCGGCAAACCATGAAGGCGGATGTCTGGCCGCGCGAAGGTCGGGCCAAATGCGAAGAAGCTGCACTTGACGCCCGAGAGCGCGCATTCGAAGGTGTCGGTGCTGTCCTGGATGATCTCGATCGGTAGCCCGGTTGCGGTGAGGCGCTCCGCCAGCCCGCGGGGAAAGGCCTCGGGAAGGATAAACCAGTCGAAATCCACCGACACGCGGTGACCAAGTTGAAGGGCGAGCCCTGTCCCACCGGCGAGCGTGAAGGGGAACGCTGAAAGCGCGCCACAAAGCACCGGGGCGAGCCGGGCGGCTTCGGAGGTCAGGACTTCAAGCCGCACTGCAGTAGAGCCTCCAGAAGTCGCGGTCGCGCGCCGACAAGCGATGGCTCGTCGTCGCGATGTCACGCAGTTCCGGGCGGGAGTAATGCACGAGCAACCAGCGCAATCCTTCCGGCGTGGTCTTGTCCATAAGCCGCTCGGCAATGAAGCGGCGATGTTGAACTGGGTCGAGCATGTCGAAATCCGTGTCCCAGAAATAAGGCCGGAGAGGCTCCGGCAACGAGGACGGGCTCATGCGGCATCCCCCCGAGTGCAATGCCCGAAAAACTCGCCTCTCTTCCCGCGTCGAGCTTTCATCCTTTAACGACGGAAGAGCTGGGACTTGGCCGACGCTCCTGGCAGGGCAGCGCCTTGCAGAGCGGTGCGCCGATAGCCCACCGTCACGTCATCCCGCCCTTGCATGGTTTCGGTCCTTTTGTCACGACGCTATTTTGCCTGTGTCGATCGCCACTCGCAACATTGATCGCCGACGCCGGGATGTTTAGCCCGAAGCGCTTGTACTTCGTGCCCGGAATGTGCTCCAGTGCTGTGATGAGATACGGTTCGGCACGGCGCGCACCGAGTGCCGCCTTGAGGGCCTTGTTGATGCGCGACTTGGTCGGATCGAAGTTCTCCTTGGTGTATCTCTTCCCGACGGTGGCCTCGGCACGCTCGAAAGCCCCCGTGAAAGGATTAACGGTAGTCTTGTAGCGTTCGAGCAGTTCCTCGCTAAGGCCTTCCTCGCTCCAATGTGCGCCGGGGCGCCCCGAGTGGCAGCGGGCGACGAGCATCCAGTAGAAAGCGAACTCTGCGGGCTTCAAGGCGAGGCGCTCCCCGCCCGCCATGACGGCACGTTCCGACGGGTCCAGCACCAGGCACGTCGGGGGTAGCGCCCTTTGTGCTTCGTCCACCGTCTCCAGAAACGTGGCCTTGCCGTCGAGAAGGCCCCGGGGCATGCCCTCGCGCAGCCGCACAAACGGGATGTCGGCCAGGTCGATGGTGGCCTTGCGACAGTCGTAGGCGACCTCCTTGCCTTTCTGCGTGACGTGGATCGCGTACTCGCACGGTGTCGGATAGTAAAAGTCGCGGTTGTTCTCGTACGGCGCCGAGACGAGCACATGCGAGAGTCGGTCCTGCGCCCGCCCGAGGAGGGACAGCGCATAACCGAGATAGTAACTCATGGTCTTGCGGCCGCCGGCGATGGAAACGTGCAAAGCGCTCTGTGGGTTTGCGGTCAGGCTACGCATGACTTCGGTGATGAAGTCTGCCGCTCTTTCATTGTCCTGCGGCGTGCGGATGTCCTCGAGCAGGCTGCCGTTGCCCGACGGGATTTGGTGTATCCGTTCGGCATCGAACGCGATCTCGGGCAGCCCATAATCTTTGCGCAGCCGATGAAACCAGCCGATCTGCTGGGAAAGAAGGTTGAGCCGCGCATGCTCGGCGCCTTGGGCCGTGGTGATGATGTGGACCTCGGTGGGTACAAACAACAGTGCTCCTTCCGGCGGTTTGACGGCCAACGCATAGAGCGTCTCGGTGACAATCTGAGGTGACAGGCCCGTCACCGCGAGGAATATGCGGCGAGGATACGAAGATGGAATACGCGGATCTAGTAGGATACCGGCACGTGCGGGGAGCGGAGATGAAAACGCGCCCTCTGAAACGTTCGGCCGCACCGCGGTGGCGCGCCGATCCTGCTGCACGTCCCTGGAAGTGCTTGGCCGGGGTTTCATGCCCGTGATTTTCGCTTAAGGCTCCCCGGACGTCCCACCCGGCAAGCTTGCCGAGGTGATCGCATACCGCCCGAGGCCCATGCTGGTGGCCGCCCCGGCATGCACGTACTGGCCGAGCCAGAGGTAGGACCAGAAGGGCTCGAGGCCAAAGCCGGCCAGCGCGATCTCGCCGAGGAGCCCGCCCATCGGCGTTTCCCGGCCTTGCCGGGAGGAGTAGCGGGTCCCATCGTGCCAGGACAGCGAGGCACCGGCGAGCGAGATCTCCCGGGCGCTCGCGGTCAACCCGGCGAAGTCGGCTTCGAGCGGGGTGTCGCAGTGGAAGTAGCTGAGCATGGAGATGCGGCGCAGGAGGTTCGAGAAGAGTGCCCCGAACGTGAAGTCCGCGGCGGAGACGGGCCTGTCGTTGCCTTTGAGGCGGAGGGGCGTCTGGAAGGTGATCCGCAGGCTCTCCGGCACGGGTGGGGTCTCGGAGACGAAGGGAACCAGCGCCTCGAGACCACCCCCAGGACGGTAGATGGTCCGCCACCCTCCGGAGGGCGCGGACTCCTGGGCGACGGCCTCGAGGGCGAGCCGACCGCGCCGTCCGTCCAGTCCCTGCTCCCCCGCTTGCCCCAGGGCGAAGGCGATCTGGGGAAGGTAGGCGTTGCCCCGGCCGATGAGCGTGAGCCCGAGCGTGTAAGCGGCGCCCGCCGGCACGGCACCGCCATCCTCTTCCAGATCCAGGACGAAGGGATGGGGCGCCGCCGGGTATTTGCGCATCTTCTGTGTCCCGAGCGGAGGCGGCGTCTCGAAGACGTAGGGGTACGCGCACGACCGGTAGAGGAGGCAGTCGGGGCAGGCGGGCAGGCCGGTCACGCACACGGCGCGCTTCAAGGCATGGCCGAAGACGCCGCGCCAGGCGGAGCCCGGGTAGCGCGGCAGGCGCAGGTCGTCGACGG
>JBOIDT010000039.1:0-22488 GCA_050740755.1 Gammaproteobacteria bacterium | reverse complement strand
CGGTTGGGCACGGTCGCTATGTACATGCCGACATGTTAGCAGAACAACATATACATGTCAAATACGATATACGCATATACATGACTACACCTATCGCCCTATGTTATAACTTCTCCTTAGCTTCCAGCGGCTTATTGATTTTCGCCAGGGGAAGATCCGTCAGAATTCGTAGAACTGATCGTCCTGAAGATCAACCACGGGTCGCAATTCCAGCTTGAGTGGCAGGTGCCCGGATGAACGCTCGTCACTCCGTATAGGGGTAGCCATCGCGGTATCCACGTTGTCGAGAAAATTGTTCAGCGTCGCATGCTCGGGTTCGGTCCTCGACCCGACCTGCCGTGCTACGGTACCCTGGCCTCGAGCTCGCGGGCGCGCACGCCGCCCCGGCCCCGGCCGCCGTTGAAGTATCCTAGCTAGTGGCCCGTCAACGTCGACGCAATGCGCGCGTCATTCCCGCGCGACCCGCCGCTGTAGCACCGCCGGCAGTCTGCTCGCGACGCCCCCACGTGCAGGCGCTCGCCGAGATCCGGTAAGATCGGGCCATGGCCTATCCGTTTCCAATGACCCCGGGGCTCGAGACGCCGACCCTGGAAGAGTTCGTCGGCAATACCCCGCTGGTGCGCTTGCAGCGCCTGCCGGTGGCCGCGGGCAACCTGGTGCTCGCCAAGCTCGAGGGCAACAACCCCGCGGGCTCGGTCAAGGACCGGCCGGCCGTGTCCATGATCCGGCGTGCGGAGGAGCGTGGCGAGATCCGGCCGGGAGACACGTTGATCGAAGCCACCAGCGGCAATACCGGGATCGCGCTCGCCATGGCGGCCGCCATCAAGGGTTACCACATGGTGCTGGTCATGCCCGAGCACATGAGCGTGGAGCGGCGCGGCGCCATGCGCGCCTTCGGCGCCGAGATGTTGCTGACTCCCGCCGCGGGCAGCATGGAGGCGGCCATCGACCGGGCACTGGATCTGGCGCGGGAGGGGCGCGGGCGCATCCTGGACCAGTTCTCGAACCCGGATAATCCGCGCGCCCATTACGAGGGGACCGGGCCCGAGATCTGGCGCGACACCGATGGGGCCATCACACACTTCGTCAGCTCCATGGGCACGACCGGCACCATCATGGGCGTGTCGCGGTTCTTGAAGGAGAAGGACCGGTCCATCCAGATCGTCGGCGTGCAGCCCAGGAGCGGGGCCTGCATCCCGGGGATCCGGCGTTGGCCGGAGGCCTACCTGCCGCGGATCTATCAGCCGGAGCGGGTCGACCGGGTCATCGACGTGGGCCAGGACGAGGCCGAGACCATGACCCGGGCGCTCGCCGCGCGCGAGGGGATCTTCGCCGGCGTGTCGTCGGGCGGGGCGGTAGCCGCCGCGCTCCGGCTTGCAGACGAGGTGCGGGGTGCCGTCATCGTGGTCATCATCTGTGACCGGGGCGATCGCTATCTCTCGACCAACCTGTTCCCTGCGTAGCGAACGTCGCGGCGGCGAGTACGCGGCAAGCCGCCGCGAAGGCCGAAGCCCTCGGCGGCCGAACTAGCGCATCGGGGCGTCCCGTGAACGTACTGGTATTCGATATCGAGACGGTGCCCGACGTCGACGGCGGGCGCCGGCTGTACGGCCTCGGCGACCTCGACGACGACGAGGTCGCCCATGTCATGCACGCCAAGCGCTCCCAGGAGACCGGGGGCAAGGGCGAGTTCCTGCGCCACCACCTGCAGCGCGTGGCCGCGATCTCGCTGGTCCTGCGCACCGACAGCAGGCTGCATATCTGGTCGCTGGGCGAGCCGGGCTCGGGGGAGCACGAGCTGATCGAGCGCTTCTTCGAGGGCATCGAGCGTTACACCCCGCTGCTCGTGTCCTGGAACGGTCGCGGGTTCGATCTCCCGGTGTTGCACTATCGGGCGCTCATCCACGGCGTCTCCGCACCCCGTTACTGGGAGATCGGGGAGAACGAGTCGGGCTTCCGCTGGAACAATTATCTGAACCGCTTCCACGAGCGCCACACCGATCTCATGGACGTCTTGGCCGGCTACGAGCCGCGCGCCTATGCCTCCTTGCACGATGTCGCGACCCTCCTGGGGCTACCGGGCAAGCTCGGCATGACCGGGGCGGATGTGTGGGGGCGCTTCCGCTCCGGGGATATCGAGTCCATCCGCAATTACTGCGAGACCGATGTCCTCAACACCTACCTCATCTACCTGCGCTACGAGTTGATGCGCGGGCGCCAGACCCGCGAGGGCTACGATCTCGCCTGCCGTACCCTGCGCGAGGCACTGGAGCAGGAGCCCCGCCCGCATCTCCGCGCCTTCCTGGGCGCGTGGGGCGCGGGCCCGGCCTGAGCTGCTCCGTCACGAGGCCTCGTTATAATGGCGGTGCTGGCCGTATCGAGGAGGTAACGCCATGGCAATCGAAAACGAGGGCACACGCACCGAGCTCGAAGCCGCCGCGTTCCGGCGGCTCGTGGAGCATCTGCGTACCCACAACGAGGTCCAGAACATCGACCTCATGAACCTGGCGGGCTTTTGCCGCAATTGTCTATCCAAGTGGTACCGCGCGGCGGCCGAGGAACGCGGGGTGGCGTTGAGCGACGACGAGGCGCGCGAGATCATCTATGGCATGCCCTACCGCGAATGGAAGGCCAGATTCCAGAAATAGGTCGGTGGCGGGCGGGTTTGATAGTGCGCCCCAAGTTTAATTAGGGTCTGGCGGGCGCAGGCTCACGAATTCCTCGGCCACCGTCGGGTGGATGCCGAGCGTGGCATCGAACTGGGACTTGGTGGCCCCGGCGCGGATGGCGATCGCGATCCCCTGGATGATCTCCGCGGCCTCGGGGCCGACCATGTGGGCGGCCAGCACGCGATCGCCCGTGCGGTGCACGATGAGCTTCAAGAAGGCCTTTTCCCCGTGCCCCGTGAGGGCGTGCTGCAGGGGCGTGAAGCTGCGTTTGAAGACCTCTATCGTGGCATAGCGCTCGCGCGCCACGGCCTCCGTCGGCCCCACGGCCGCGAGGACCGGCCGGCTGAAGACCGCGGTCGGGATGCCCTCGTAGTCCAGCTCGCGCACGCCCTGGCCGAACAGGTGATGCGCCACGATCGTCCCCTCGGCCAGGGCCACGGGGGTCAGCCGCACCCGGTCGATCACGTCGCCGATGGCATAGACCGACGGCACCGAGGTGCCGTAGTTCGCATCCACCGCGATGGCGCCGCGCTCTGTGCGGACGACCCCCACCTGTTCGAGCCCGAGATCCGCGACGACCGCGGCGCGGCCGGTGGCGAACATCACCCGGTCCGCCCCGATGCGCCGCCCGTCCGACAGGACCACGTGCACCCCGGGCCCCCGAGATCGGATCTCCCGCACCCCGGTGTCGAAGCGCAGGTCGACGCCCTTCTTTTTCATCTCCTCGGCCAGGAAGGCGCGTGCCTCGTCGTCGAACCCCCGCAGCAACCCGGGCCCGCGGTGCACGAGGGTGGTGTTGGCGCCGAGTCCATGGAAGATCCCGGCGAATTCGACCGCGACATAACCGCCGCCCACGATCACCACTCTTCCCGGCAAGGACGGCAGCGACAGGGCCTCGTTGGAGGTGATGGCGTGTTCGCGTCCCGGGATATCCGGGACCTCGGGCCAGGCACCGGTGGCGATGAGGATGTAACGGGCGCGATGACGCGCACAGCCGATCGCGACGGTATGCGCATCGACCAGCACGGCGCGACCCTCGATCGGGGTCACGCCGCGCTCCCGCAAGAGGCCGTCGTAGAAGTCCCTCAGGCGCGCCACATAGCGATCCTTGTTGGCCACCAGCCGGCCCATGTCGAAACCCGGCGGCTCGCACGAGAAACCGTAGCCGCGCGCGTCCTCCATGCCTTCGCGGCAGTGTGCGGCGTAGACCAGGAGTTTTTTCGGTATACACCCGACATTGACGCAGGTGCCGCCGAAGTAGCGTTCCTCGGCGACCGCGACCCGGGCCCCGAGCGCCGCGGCCGCGCGCGCCGCCCGTATCCCCCCGGAACCGGCGCCGATCACGAACAGGTCGTAGTCGTGTGTCATTCAGGCGCCAGGGTGCTGCCTAGCGCCCCAGGGCGCAAGGGGGCGACGGTGCCGGTGGTCGCCCGGCGCTCGTGAGACCTCTGCGGGTCCAAGACGTAACTCTCGTATAAGCAAACACATACCGTATCACCAGGCGCCGTAATCTCTATATGGCCTGTCATTTGCTTCTTACCGCCGCTGCATGCCCAATCACGGGACCGACGATCATAGTGAAACAAGAAGCTAACTCGATGGACAGAAGACAGAGACACAAGACCCAGACCGCCTGTTGCGCGCTCGCCCTGGCGCTGGCCGCACCCGCGCCTGCGGATCCGGCAATGGTGCAAGGAGAGGGAGTCGAGCTGCACACGGATCAGGCCCACGGAAAGACGACAGAGGGCACCACGAAGGATCCCACGACGGGCAAGGTGGGGTCTTCCCTTCTTGCGCTCTATCAGGAGTACCAGGCGCATCAGGAGCTGCACCGCACCGGGCTCCTCGGGGACGGCCCAGCCTTCCGGCCCGGCGACGGGCTGGCTCGAGTCCAGGACGGCTATGTGGAGATCGAGGCCATCGCCACAGCCGAGGGTGGCGGCTTGGTCACCGATCTCGAAGAGATGGGCATGCAGGACCTCCGGGTGCTCGGGCGCCTGGTGTCCGGGCAATTCCCCATCGCCAGGATCGAAGGGCTGGCGGACATGACGAGCCTCCAATTCGCACGCCCCTCGTATACGGTGACCAACGCGGCCTCCGTCGCGACCCAGGGCGACCCCGCTGCCGCTTTACAACGGTAAACGGCCACCATCGTGGGAACGGAGGGCAACGACTTCTTGTTCGGGACGCCAGGGAACGACGTCCTCGTGGGTCTAGCAGGGAACGACCGCATAGACGGCCAGGGAGGCAACGACACGATATGCGGCGGTAGCGGGTTCGACCGTCTGCTCGGAGGCAACGGTAAGGACTGGATCGACGGCGGCTCCGACGCGGACAGGATATTCGGCGGCCGGGGCACGGATAAGCTGTTCGGTGGCACAGGGAATGACACCCTGATGAGCAATCAGGGACCGGTTGGATGGCGGCCCAGGGACGGACGTCTGCAAGGGAGGGCACAAGCACCGGTGCGAGCGATGACAGGAGTTCAGGGAAGCGGCAGGTCCCGCTGACCCTCGCACCGGATTGTAGGACCCGGCCCCGCCTCGAGCGGGGCCTTTTTTTTCGGGATCGTTCGCATCGGCGCGATGCGCGCCCCTGCTATGGAGGGCCCCGGAAATGCCCGTAGAGCGTCATCAGGCCGCCGATGAGGGCGAGCCCGGCGATGTAGAGGTCGGTCGCGCCTTCTTCGACGTCGATGCACATATCCTGATTCTCCGTCGGGCTCACGTAGTCCCAGAAGCCGAGGTAGGCCGCGAACAAGGATATGGCGCCCCCCATGGCGATGACGCTCAAGAGCGGATGCGATCTCGGGTGGCGTGCGGGCATGGCGGTCACTCCCAGGTTCAACGACGGGACCGGATGTATTCAGGGACACCCGTTGTGGATGGCGACAGCTTATCTTGCGATAATAGCGTGATCCAGCGCCATGAGAAGGCGTGCGCGAAGAAACACAATACCCGTGTGAAATGCCCTTTCGAGGAAGTGATCTTGGCGGATGTCACCCCTCTGGAATCGGAGGTCGCCGGCCTCATCGTGGAGACGCTCGACCTCAAGATCGAGCCCACGCACATCGAGCCCGAGGCGCCCTTGTTCGGCACCGGTCTCGGTCTCGATTCCATCGACGCCTTGGAGCTGTCTCTCGCCATCTCGCGCGCTTACGGTTACCGGCTGCGCTCCGACGACCCCCACATCACCGAGACCTTTTCGTCGCTCCGGGCGTTGTGTGGCGCCATCGCGCGCTGTCGTACCAAGTGAGGCGCATGGGTACCCATGAACACCCTCCCCTTGCTCGGTCCTGCCGACCCCGATGCGGTGATGGCCTTCACGGAGGGCGAGCCGTATACCCGAACCCGGTTCCTCGCAGAGGTCATCGCCCTTGCTAACGAGCTGCCGGACCGGCCCGCGGCCCTCAACCTCGCCCGGGACCGGTACCACTTCCTCGTCACCTTCGCGGCCGCCCTGCTGCGCGGGCAGACCACCCTCCTGCCGCCCACCCGGGCACCGACGGCCTTGGCCGGGCTCGCGAAGCAGTACCCCGCGAGCTACTGCCTGACGGACGGACCCGACACCGTAGAGGGGCTCGCCACCTTTCACTATCTCCCGGCCGATCGGCCGAGCCAGGACCTGCGCATCCCGGAGATCCCCAGTGAGCACACCGCTGCCGTGGTCTTCACCTCCGGCACCAGCGGCGTGCCGAAAGCGAACCGGAAGACCTGGGGGGCGCTCAGCACCGTGGCGCGCCGCACCGCAGTGCGCTTCGGGCTCGCCGATCCGCCGGCCGTCACGGTGGTGGCGACCGTACCGCACCACCACATGTTCGGGCTGGAAACCTCCATCATGCTCCCGCTCCGCTGCGGCCTCCGTTGCTATACCGGCAAGCCATTGTTTCCCGAAGATATTCGCCTCGCCCTTCAACAGGTACCCGCCCCCCGCGTGCTGGTCACGACGCCCTTGCACCTGCGCGCCTGCCTCATGGAGCGGCCCACCTTGCCGGCGCTCTGCTGCATCCTGTGTGCGACGGCGCCGCTCGCCCGCGCATGGGCCCAGGAGGCCGAGGCGATGTTCCACACCCGCGTCCACGAGATCTACGGCTGTGCCGAGGCCGGCAGCGTCGCGACCCGGCGCACGGTGGCGGACCCCACCTGGCAGACTCTCGACGGCATCCGCGTGTGCCGGGACGGCGACCAAGACCAACTGGAGGCGAGCTATCTCCCCCGGCGCGTCCCGTTCCCCGATCGCATCACCCCCCTCGGAGCGGGGCGCTTCCTCCTCCACGGACGGCCCGCAGAGGAGGTCAACATCGGTGGCCGCCGCACGACCCTGGCCGATCTCGACCACCAGTTGAACGCCATCGATGGGGTGCGCGACGCGGCGTTCTTCCTGCCACCGGAAGGCCAGGCGCTCGTCACCCGGCTCGTGGCCTTCGTGGTCGCGCCGGGCAAAGACCGGGAGGAGGTCCTGACGGAGCTGAGGAAGCGCATCGACCCCGCGTTCCTGCCTAGACCCCTTTACCTTGTCGAGGCCCTGCCGCGCAACGAGACCGGCAAGCTGCCGCGCGAGGGGTTGTCGACCCTGGAGCAAACCTGTCGCAGGCGGTCGATCCATGGGGGCTGACAAGACCTGCGTGATCGATGCCGGTCATCCGGCGATCGCCGGCCATTTCCCCGGTGATCCGGTAGTCCCCGGGGTCGTGATCCTCACGGAGTTGATGGCCGCGGTCCTGGAAGGCACCCCCGAACGTATCGCCTTCACCGCCGTGCCGCGGGTCAAGTTTCTGTCGCCCTTGAGGCCTGGCGAGACCTTCGATCTGCACTGGGAAGGCATTTCCGATGGGGTGCTCGCCTTCACCTGCAGGGCCGGCGGGCGCCCCGTGGCCACGGGTCGGCTGGCCTTCCGGCCGAAGCATCGATGAGCCTCGGCTGGCGGAGACAGCGCGAGCGCGGCCATCGGCTGTTATTGGCTACGATCTTCGGGATCGCGCTCGGCCTCGGCCGAAGCGCCGCCCGCGCCCTGCTCTATCCGATCGTTTGGTACTTCGTCGTGTTCTCGGGGCCTTCCCGGCGCGCTGCGCGGCGCTATCTGGCGCGCGTCCTGGGGCGCCGCCCCGGCCCGTCCGATCTCATCCGGCACTTTTACACCTTCGCCTCGATCATCCTCGATCGGGTCTACCTCTTGACCGGCCAATTCCACCGTTTCAACATCACTACCGAAGGCCTGGAGGTCCTCGCCGCGCGTCTCGGGGAGGGGCACGGCTGCCTCTTGCTCGGCTCGCACCTCGGCTGTTTCGAAGTGGCGCGCGCGTACGGCAAGGGAGTTGGGATGGAGGTCAAGCTGGTCATGCACGAGGACAACGCGCCCATGATCCGGGCGGCGCTCGCGCGGCTGGATCCCGAGGCCGTGACCAATGTGATCCCGGCCGGCACGGTGGAGGCCATGTTGCGGGTTCAGGAGTGTCTGGCTCGGGGCGGGGTCGTGGGGATCCTCGGGGACCGCGTGGTGAACCCGGCGCATGTCGTCGAGTGCCCGTTCCTCGGCAGGC
This sequence comes from Gammaproteobacteria bacterium, assembly GCA_050740755.1. Lineage (GTDB taxonomy): Bacteria > Pseudomonadota > Gammaproteobacteria > JACCXJ01 > JACCXJ01 > JACCXJ01. The sequence continues at coordinate 14,280 of JBOIDT010000039.1, read as the reverse complement.
CCGCGGCCTTCCCGGCCGGCACCTTCCGGCTCGCGAGCCTCCTGGAGGTGCCGGTGGTGTTGTTCTTCGGTCTGTACCTGGGCGGGAACCGCTACGCGATCCACTTCGAGCTCCTGGCGGAACGCATCGACCGCGCCCGCCCGGACCGCGCCGGTGCCGCTCGCTATTGGACGGAACGCTACGCCGAGCGCCTCGAGCACTACTGCCGAATGGCGCCGTATAACTGGTTCAATTTTTACGATTACTGGGGGGAAGAGGATGCCGTCACCACTCGGCGGCGCCGCGCTCGTTCGGCGCCCGGCAGAGCGCCTGCCGGGATGAGAAGAGTGCGCGGCTCGCGGGTGCGGCGGCCGCCACGGGGATGAGCGTCGCGCCCCGCTCTGGGCCAGGTCCTGTCGACGGCGCCGCGCGCGGCGCGGCGACGCCCATGATCGCATGCCGGCCGATGAGCCCGCTGGTCCTGTCCCATTTCACCCTCACGAGCGGCCTGGGGAGGGGCTGCGAGGCGACCTACGCGGCCTTGCGCGCGCGCCGCTCCGGGCTTCATCCGTGCGATTTCGAGGACGCGGCCCTCGGCACCTGGATCGGGCGGGTCGCCGGGCTGGAAGGCGAGCCCCTGCCGGCGGCCTGGCGAGCATTCGATTGCCGTAACAACCGCCTGGCCCTTTGCGCGCTCCGACAGGACGGCTTCGAGTCCGCGGCGCAGGCCGCCCGCGAGCGCTACGGCGCCGATCGCGTGGCCGTCTTGCTCGGGACCTCGACCTCCGGCATCCTGGAGACCGAGCACGCCTACCGGCGGCGCGATCCCGAGTGCGGCGCCCTGCCGGCGGAGTTCATCGAGCGCTATCCCTATCGCCACAACACCTTCTCGGTGGCGGCCTTCGTGCGCGCCTACCTCGGGCTCTACGGACCCGCGGCCGTCATCTCGACCGCGTGCTCATCGAGCGCCAAGGTATTCGCCAGCGCCGCACGGCTCATGCGGGCGGGGCTGTGCGATGCCGCCGTCGTGGGCGGGGTGGACAGCCTGTGCCTCACCACCCTGTACGGCTTCTCGGCCCTGGAGCTGACGGCCGCCGGACCGTGCCGGCCGTGCGATGTCGAGCGCGACGGGCTGTCGATCGGAGAGGCCGCGGGCTTTGCGCTCCTCGAGAGGGTGGACCTAGCCGGCAGCGCGGGGGCGGTGGCGCTGCTCGGCTACGGCGAGAGCGGCGACGGGTACCATATGTCCCACCCGCACCCGCAAGGGCTCGGCGCCATTGCGGCCATGCGCGAGGGCCTGGCACGCGCGGGCCTTGCGGCCGGCGACATCGATTACGTCAACCTCCACGGCACCGGTACCCGGGCCAACGATCTCATCGAGGACCGGGCGGTGAGCATCGTCTTCGGCCGCGGCACGCCGTGCAGCTCGACCAAGGGTTGGACCGGTCACACGCTCGGGGCCGCGGGGATCGCCGAGGCGGTGATCGGCGCCCTGTGTCTCGGCCGCGGGCTCATCCCGGGGACCCTGAATACCACCCGGCTGGACCCGGTCCTGACGAGTGCGATCCGGCTCGCCAACGAGGCCCGGCCCATCCGCCGGCTGCTCAGCAACATCTTCGGGTTCGGCGGCAACAACTGCAGTCTGGTGTTCGGGCGCCTGTGATCCCCCGTGCGCGTCCTTGTGATCGCCTGCTCCCCGCTGTGACGGCTCCGCTATGATCGAGGTCCACCTGCGCGGCATCGGCCTCCTGGGTCCAGGCCTTCCGGGCTATGCCGATGACAGCCGCGCGCTCCTGGCCGGCCGGCGTCTCCACCGGTGCGAGCCCGCCCCGGACCCCGTCGCCCCGCTCCTGCCCCCGAACGAACGCCGCCGGTGCAGCGCCCTGGTGCGCCATGCCCTGGCCGTTGCCGGGGAGGCGATGCGCGCGACCGACGTCGATCCCGGTACCCTGGCGACCGTGTTCGCCTCCTCCGGTGGCGAGTACGGGATCCTCGATCGGATCTGCGCCGCGCTCGCGAGCCCGGAGCGGGCCCTCTCGCCCACCCTGTTCCACCACTCGGTGCACAACGCCGCGGCCGGTTATTTTGCCATCGCCACCGGGTCGCGGGCCTCCTCGACCGCGCTCGCCGCCTACGATGCGACCTTCGCGGCCGGGCTCATCGAGGCGGCCGCGCAGGTGGCGGCGGAAGCGCACCCGGTGTTGTTCGTGGCCTATGATCTGCCGCCCCCGGAGCCCTTGTACCCGGCCAGACCCTTGTCGGCACCCTTCGCCCTAGCGCTCGTGCTCGACGGCGGCGGGCCCGCCATGGCGCGCCTGGCGGTGGACCTGTGCGGCCGCGACACGCCGGTGACTCGCCTATCCGATCCGTCTCTCGATGCCCTGCGCCGCGGCAACCCAGCCGCCCGAGGCCTGCCCTTGCTGGCCGCTGTCGCGCGCGGCGCGGCCGAGCGGGTGGTGTTCGAGTATCTGGGCGACCGGCACCTCGCCGTCCGGATCTCGCCATGATGGCCCATCGCGAGCCGCGCGCCTATCTGCCTCATGCCGGCGCCATGTGTCTCCTGGGGGCCGTGGAGTCCTGCGATGACACGCGCATCCGCTGCACGGCGACCTCCCACCTCGACCCGGACAACCCGCTACGGCGCGCGGGGGTCCTGTGGGCGATCTGCGGGCTGGAGTACGCCGCCCAGGCCATGGCCGTGCACCTCTCTTTGACATCGGGGCGGCGCGGGCAGCCGCGTACCGGTCTCCTGGGCGAGGTCCGGGAACTGAGGCTGGAAGCCGGGCGACTCGACGAGGTCGCGGCCCCGCTGTCGATCGAGGCCACCCGGATCCTCGATGATGAGCAGCGCGCGATGTATCGCTTTCGCGTGGCGGCGGGCGGGCGCGAGATCCTGACCGGACGCGCCTCCGTGTTTCTCGATTACCCCGAGGGCGCGTGAATCGATCCGGGGGGCGGCGATGAAGCGCGCCCTGGTCACGGGCGCGAGCGGGCCGATCGGCGCGGCCGTCTGCCAAGCGCTGGCGCACAGCGGAATGGACGTCGTGGTCCATGCCCACCGCCGTGCGGATCGAGCGGCGGCGCTGGCACAGGCGATCCGGGAGGCAGGTGGGGCCGCGAGCAGCGTGGCCTTCGATGTGACCGATCGCGCGGCCGCGGGAGCGGCGCTCGCCGCCGTGCTCGACGGCGGTCCCATCCAGGTCCTGGTCAACAATGCCGGGATCCACGCCGATGCGCCCTTGGCGGGCATGCGCCACGAGCAGTGGACCGCCGTCATCGCCGTGTCGCTGCACGGGTTTTTCAATGTCACCCAGCCGCTCCTGTTACCGATGATGGCGACGCGCTGGGGGCGGATCGTGTCCATCTCGTCGGTCGCAGGCAGCATCGGCAATCGCGGCCAGGCCAACTACGCCGCCGCCAAGTCGGGGCTGCACGGGGCCTCGCGCTCGCTCGCCTTGGAGCTGGCATCGCGGGGTGTCACGGTCAACATCGTGGCCCCGGGGATCATCGACTCACCGGCCACCCGGGAAGCCTTCCCCGCAGAGCGGATCGCAGCGGTGGTCCCCATGAAGCGGGCCGGGCGGCCCGAGGAGGTCGCGGCGCTGGTCGCCTTCCTGGCCTCCGACCAAGCAAGCTATATCACCGGCCAGGTGATCGGCATCGATGGGGGCATGGCGTGACGCAGGACGGCGATGACCGGCCCCAGGCATTGCCTACCTCCACGGAATTGCCTACCCTGTCCCGGCTGGCGGCTGTTCCGTCAAGGGGGGTGGGGGTATGAACAAGGTGCTGGTCACCGGCGGGGGGGACATCCTCGACTACCACGTGATCAAACGCTTGAACGAGCGCGGGATCCGCCCGCGTTCGCTGGTGCTTCCGGGCAGCGACACCACGTATATCAAGCGCCTCTCGGTGGACCCCATGGGCGAGATCACCGCGCCGGGCGAGCTGGCCGCGGCGGTGCAAGGGATGGACACCGTGGTGCACATGGCCTATGAGGTCAAACCCGGCGGGACGCTCGAGGACATGCACGAGGTCAACGTGGTCGGGACGCGCAAGCTGCTCGATGCCGCGCAGGCCGCCGGCGTCACGCGCGTGGTCGCGACCAGCAGCGCCCTCACGATCGGCGTCCACCGTGAGCCGGCACCCCTGGACGAGGACGCGGAGTGGGCCGTACACGGGATCGATCTGCCCTATGCGGAGTCCCGCCGCGAGGCGGAGCAGTTGGCGCTGTCGCGCTCGCGGCCCGGGTTCGAGGTGGTGGTCGTGGCGCCGGCCCTGACCATCGGCCCGGAGGACTTCGGCCCGGCCCCCGGCGGGAGCCTCATCAAGCGTGTGATCGCGGGGGGTTTCGTCCCCACGGTCGACGTGGGCGTGGGCTGCGTCGACGTGCGCGATTTCGCCGATGGCACACTGCTCGCGGCCGAGCGCGGCCGTCCCGGCCAGCGTTACGTCCTATGTGCCCACAACCCCACCCTGAAGGACCTGGTCGCGGAGGTGGCCGCCATCGCCGGGACCCGGGCACGTACCTGGCACCTGCCGCGGTGGCTGCCCCGCGTGCTGGTCGCCGTCCTCGTCTTTTGGTCCCGGATCCGCCGCAAACAGCCGCCGGTACCGCCCAGCATTGCGAAGCTCATAGGTCGCTACGGCTGGTACGACGCCCGCCGAATGCGCGAAGACCTCGGCTGGCGACCTCGGCCCCTGCACGAAACCCTTGTCGACACGGTGCGCTGGTTTCGGGAGCACCCGTAGCAGCAGAGACCGCTTTTCGTACCTGTTAGCCCCCAATTCGGGGGGATGACGCCGACCCAATATCACATTGGAGTCGAGCCTTATCGGCCGGCAGGCGACCTGGATCGCACCGCCCGCCTGGAGAGGCGTTGCGCGCCTGTCCCCCCTTCCATGGACCTGGTGCTGCGTCAGCTCGACCTGATCCCATCGGGCTAGACGCCTTGTCCTGCTACCGATCGATCCAGCGATGACACCGGAGGCGGAATCGGCCGCGCGAGCGCAGATCACATGGGGGTCAACGAGCGCTTCGAGCCCGATGTCAATCACCCAGGCGGCCCTTCCGCGGCCCCCGACGTACTAGGACCAGCAGGACCCCGCGCTGTCCGAACCCCCCGCCAAGCCTGAGAGCGAACCGTCCTTGCCGCGGATCCCGGAGATCCGGCTGGATCGAGTCGTAGGGCAGGGCGGCGCGGGGGTTGTCTATGCCGGCCGCCAGGTCTACCTGGACCGGCCCATCGCGGTCAAAGTCCTCAAGGGGCGCGAGGACCTTCCGGATTCGAGCTTTGCGCAGCGCTTTCGCCGCGAGGCGAAGATCCTCGCCTCGCTCCGCCATCCGCACATCGTGGAGTGCTACCAGGGCGGGGTCACCGAGGAGGGCGAGCTCTATCTCGCCATGGAGTATATCGACGGCTTCGATCTACGCCGCTGGCTCATCGAACACGGCCCGCTCACCGAGCACCAGGCCCTGGGGGTGGTGCGAAAGATTGCCGGCGCGCTGTCGTACGCCCTGGAGCACGGGATCATCCACCGCGACGTCAAGCCCGAGAACATCCTCCTCAAGCGGCACGCCGGCGACGAAGGCTTTCCCTTCGAGGTGATGCTCGCGGATCTCGGGATCGCGCGCGCCGTGGACGCGGGACAGGCTCCGCTGACCCTAGTGACCCAGGTCGTGGGCACGCCGAGGTACATGGCCCCGGAGCAGTTCGGCGATCCGGGTCACGTGGACTTCCGAGCCGATCTCTACGGACTCGGGTGCGTGCTCTTTCAGATGCTTACCGGTGTACAACCGTTTGCCGACACCGCTCCCGGGTGCCTGATCGTAGACAAGATGCGAGCGGAGATGCCGGATCCCCAGGCGCTCTGTCCAGGACTGAGCGCCGGTGTGGTGAGCCTCACGCGCCGCCTCCTCGCCCCCGAGAGAGGGCAGCGGCCCGAGTCCTATAGTGAGGTGATCGCACTCTGCGAACGGCTCCAGGACCGGCCCTTGGCCGCGCAGCCCACCGTCGCCCTCGAGCGGAAACCCAAGCCCTCCGCCATCACGGCAGGGATCGTGTTGCTCTGCACGATCGTTATCGCGGGGGTGCTCTTGATCGATTACGACGAGCGGCCGACCGCGTTTCCAGGGTCCGGAGAGCGGCCGCCCGAGGCCGTGGCGGCACCGCACACCGCGCCGCCCTCCGCGGCCGAGGTCCAATTCGAGTCGCAGGGTGAGGCCCTGATCTCGGCCGGCTTTACGGACCCGATGTCAGGCTGGGATCCGAGCGTCGGCCAGGCCACCTGGATGGTCGAGGAAGAGGGCGGCGGCATCAATGCGATTGGGTCCGGGCACAAGGCCCGCAAGCTCGGCCGGGCGCCATGGCGCATCGACGGTAGCCTCGCGCTCCTGACGGAGGACTCGAGAGAGGCCGGCGTCCGTATCGAGATCGAACCACGCGGCGCCGTGGTGCTCGCCGTCAAAAAGCTGGACAGGCTTTATGGGTCTCTGGCGGAGATCGTGGATGCAGAAGGGCGGCCGGCTTCTCGCGTCTTGGGCTTCGTTTCGCTCGATCAAGGGGTGCAAGAACAAGTGCCGTTCAGCCTCGTGGTGCACGAGGATCGTGTGCGCGCCGTCTTGGGCGGTCGCCCGGTCGGTGAGTTTCCCCTCGCCGGCGCGGCGCATACGATGGCGCTGTTCGTCAACCGTGCGACCGCCAGCTTCCGGGCGCTCGTCGTGCGCCGGCCGGTGTCCTAGCTAGGCGCCAAGAGAGCCCAGCGAGTCCTACGCCATCGAGTGAATTGCGTCGTACGATATGGGCCGCCCGTGGGATAGGCCATCCCGTGGGATAGGCCATCCCGTGGGATAGGATCGATCATGGGCCTCTTCGTTTGGCACGATCGACCGTGTTATTGAAGCAGAAGGCGACCACCTGCTCCAGGACCCGCGCCAGGGCGGCATCGATGGCCGCGACGGCGCCCTCGGCGTCGTCGCTCCGGCTCGGAACGGAGGCATCGAAGATCTGGGTTCCGATGACCCGCCCGCGGGCCACATCGACGAGCTGGGCGCGCAGGGTCAAACGGCCCTGGGTGGGCGCGCTCTCAAGCTCGTGCTCGATGCGCACGATCTCGGTATCGAGCCTGATCTCCGTGGTGAGCCCGGTGCCCGCGGATACCACCGCCTCGAAGCCGCCACTGGCTTCGAGGGCGGCGACGATGAGGGGCTCGATGAGGCGCGCGGGCTCGTCGGCCCATTCGCTCGCGGCATAGTAGTCGAGCCTTGTCGGGGACCGCCGGTAGGCGATACCGGGCCGGTCGTAGCCGGCCGCGGCCCTGGGTGTGGCGATGAGCAGCATGGGGCCGGGGCCGCGCCGGGGCGCGGCAAATGTCGCAGAGAGCAGGTAGGTCTGCATCGCGGCCGGCGGGCTCGGGAGTACGGTGCAGCCGGCGAGCCCGAGGAGCACGAGCCACGTCCACCGATCCATGCGCATGGTGCGGTCCCGCCTATTCCCCGGGTCCGGGGAGGCGCGTGCGGCCGTAGATCAACAGGTTCGGTTGTCGATCGAGATCGCCCGCCAGGCGCTTCAAGGCCAGGGTGGCCTGGCGCATCTCCGCGATGAGCGGTCCGCTCTGGGCCACGGTGCCGGCCGACACGCGCTTGAGGTCCGCGCGCAGCTCTGCGATCAGTCCGTCGAGGTTCGCTACCGTCGTTTGGATGCTGGCGGTAGTGCCTTGGACGGCGGCGAGTGTGTCCCCGGCATGCTCCACGACGGCGGGCAGGCGTTGGGTGGCGTCGGCGGTGTCGCCGAGGATGGCGTTGACCCGGCGGAGGGCTTCGGCGATCGCCTGGTCGTTCGCGGCCAAGATCCCGCTGATGCGCTCTAGATTATGGAGCACCTGGATCAGGGTGCCACGCGTGTCCGGCGCCGCGAGGAACTGCTGGATCCCCGCCGCGGCCTGTTCGACCTGGCGCGCTGCGGCCTTGACCTCCATCGGCAGCGAAGACACCTCGGCGAGCAGGGACGGACAGGTTCGGATCTCGGGGAAACGTTCCTTTGTTTTCCCGATCTTCCGGCAGGCGCGTCCCGACGTCCTCCCGATGGCCTTGAGATCCACGAACACGAGCCCGGTGATCCCGAGCCTCGACAGCACTGCGGCGGTGTCGTCATTGAGGGGGGTGCCTACCTCGATGTCGAGGAGCAATCGCACCCGGCCTTCCTTGTCCAGACTGATGCGCCGTACCGTCCCCACGTCGACGCCGCGATACTTGACCGCCGCACGCGGGTTCAAGCCGGCTACGGATTCCCTCATATAGGCCACATGGGTCTCGTAGGCGCGCTCATCGCCTCGACCGCTCAACCAGATCGCGGCGGCGATGATGCCCGAGCCCAAGACCAGCACGAACAGGCCGACGAGCGTGTAGTTTATGCGTGGGTCCATCCGGCCATCGTGGCTGCCCGGCCGCGGGGACCGGTGAAATAGGCCTCGATCTCGGGGTGCGGGTGTCGGCGAAGCTCCCCGATCGGCGCGCAGGCCGCGACCCGTTTCGCGGCCAGGAAGGCCACGCGGTCGGTCACCCGCCACAGGGTGTCGAGGTCGTGGGTGACGAGCACGACCGTCAGATCGAGCGAGCACTTGAGCTGCACGATGAGCGCATCGAAGGCCTCCGCGCTCACCGGGTCGAGGCCCGCGGTCGGCTCGTCGAGGAACAGGATCTCCGGGTCGAGCGCCAGGGCCCGCGCCACGGCCGCGCGTTTCGACATCCCGCCGGACAGCTCGCGCGGGTACAGGGACGCCGCGCCCGGGCGGAGACCCGCGAGGGCGATCTTGAGCAGGGCCAGCTCGTCGATCAGGCGCGCCGGCAGATCGGTGTGTTCCTTTAGGGGCACTGCGACATTCTGCTTGACGGTCAGGGCGCTGAACAGTGCCCCGCGCTGGAACATTACGCCGATGCGCCGCCGCAGCCGTGCGAGCACGTCCTCGGCGGCGGACAGGACATCGACCCCGAGCACCTCGATGCTGCCGGCCTTGGGGCGCATGAGGAGGTTCATCTCGCGCAGGAGGGTGGTCTTGCCCGACCCGCTGCCTCCGCAGAGCGCCAGGGTCTCGCCGCGGCGCACCGTGAGGTCGAGGCCGTCGTGGATGCACACCGGGCCGTATTCGGTCCGAATGCCCCTGAGCTGGATGACGGTGGCGGGGGCGGAGACCATCAGATCCCGATGAAGCTGAACAGGATCGAAGAGGCGGCGTCGGCGATGATCACGAGGAAGATGGACTGGACCACGCTGACCGTGGTCTTGCGTCCGACGCTGTCGGCGCTCCCGGACACGCGAAATCCCTGGAAACATCCGACGATGGCCACGATCATGGCGAACACCGGGGCCTTGGCGATGCCGATGAGGAACGACCGGTACACGAGCGGCTGCGGCAAGCGGTCCGCGAAGTCCTGGAAGCCGACATCGAGCATGGCGGCCGCCATCACCATCCCGCCGAGGACGCCGGCCATATCGGCCACCAGCGTGAGCAGGGGTAAGGCTATCAGGAGACCGAAGAGCTTGGGCACCACCAGGAGGTCGAGCGGCGGGATGCCGATGCTGGTCAAGGCGTCGATCTCCTCGGTGACCTTCATGGTGCCGATCTCCGCCGTGTAGGCCGAACCGGTGCGGCCGGCCACGATGATGGCGGTCATCATGGGGCCGAATTCGCGCAACATCGTGATGCTCACCAGCTCGGCAATGAAGATGTTGGCCCCATAACTCTGGAGCTGGAGACCGCCCTGGTAGGCGATGACGATCCCGAGCAGGAAGGACAGGAGCGCGACGATGGGGATGGCGCCCACCCCGGCGCGCTCGAGGGTGCCGAGGAGCGCGCGCGTACGCAGGCGTGCCGGGTGCTGCACGTGCTTTAGGAGCGCGATCGCTACCTCGCCGATGAAGGCCGTCATGGCGTGGGCCTCGTCGAGGTGCGCCATCGTCATACGCCCGAGGTGGCCCAGGGCCCCCGGATCGGAGGGACCCGGCGGCGCGGCGGGCCCGGGGGCGCGGTCCCGGACGAGGTTAAGGAGCGCCCGGTGCCCGTCCTCGAGTCCGTCGATCCGCGCCTCGCTGCCGCGTGCTTCGAGCCCTCGGAGGAGCCCGTAGAGGACCCACGCACCGGCGGTGTCGAGTGCCGTGAGCCCGCCGGCCTCCACGCGCATGGGATCGCCGTCGCGAGGGTCATCCGCGATCAGCGCGCCGATCTTATCGGGAAGGCCGCCGAGGTGCTGCGTCGTCCACGCCCCGCGTAGATAGAGCGTTCCAGCGTGCGCCGTCACATCGGCACCCCCTTCGGCTTCATGGCCCGATTCGGAGGACAAGGCGAGCGGTCTCGTTCGCGTGCGTGAGGCCGGCCATCTTAGCTCATCGACGTCACATTCGGGGACAGCGGGGCCTTGCCGTCATCTGTGGTTTCGCCGCGACCGGTGCGCTACACTCGGCGATGGCGACCTGAAGAGACATTTCCGGGACCTTTCATGCATCGAGCGGGGGAGCCCCGGGACCCTATCCACCGGTCGATCTCCTGGAAAAATGCCAATGACATAGGGGGTTCATCATGAATCTCATGCGGCTACGGATCCTCCTGGGGCTTCTCGGGCTGGTGCCCATTGCTATCGGGATAAGCGGCATTTCCTCCGGATTGGAGCGGCTGGCACCCGACTGCCAATTCTCCTCGGACTCGGACGGCCAGTATCGTTACCTCTCGGCGATATACCTGGGGTTCGGCGGTTTGATCCTCTGGATCCAGTCCCGGCTCGGGAGCGAGGTGCAATTGTTTCGGATCCTGATGACGATGGTCTTCGTCGCCGGGGTTGCGCGCGCTATTCCGATCGTGGCGCTCGGGTTTCCGCGAATACCCGTTCTGATCGCGCTGGTCTTCGAGCTTATTTTTCCCCCCTTCGTACTCGTATGGCACGCCATGGCCGTGAAGGCCGAGGCATCACCGCCGCGGTAGGGGCGCCCACAAGGGGGTGCCCCTGCATCGGGGGCAGTGTTGTCCTTCTCATGCGACCGCCTCCAAGAGCGCATCACGAAAAACCTGAAAGCTCCGGGAGCGATTGCCTTGAGGGTCGAGGCGCGCACCGATCGCGCGGGCGGCCTCCAGTTTGCGCAGTCCGCTTTTGAAATATCCGGCCGGCTGCAACACGCGCTCGAACGCTTCCCATGTTCCGCCCGCGATCGCGTCCGGGTCACGGAACGGGGCCTTGCTGGCAATCGAGTCGCTGGCCCGGGGATAGACCTCGCGTACCGCCTTCCAGTCGCCGAAGTACCACGCCTCCAACTCCTCGATGGCGATCCGGTTCACGACCCGCCAAGCCTGGCCGCTAGAGCCGGAGCGGGTGCAAAGGTTCGCCTGAACGGCCATCCCATCCATCCGAGCCTTGAGCGCGCGGCAGTCGTCATCGTCACGATCCACGACGATCACGATGCGCCAGCTCTCGGGCAACCAGCTCGCATAGCCGCGAAGACGGGCCGGCAGCTTGTCCAGAAGATCGGCCTTGCCCTGGGACGGATACACCTCGAACGTCGTGTGCGCTCCGAGAAGCCGCGGTAGCAACGCACGCAAAAAGGCCTCCATGGACAGCTCTTCCACCATCACTTCCAGATGCGTCGCCATCATGCGCCGCCTTTGCGTTTTACCGAGGGGGCACCTTGGTTGACCAGCGGGTCGCCCATGCCGAACCGCCCCTCCACCCAGAGGTGCCCGAGCAACGCGCCTGCCGCCATGAACTCCGGTACGCCGGGGATATCGGCCGCGCGGACCGCTTGCGTGTAGCCCCCCTCGTCTCGATAGACCACGCGCACCTCTTTTGGCGTCAGCGCATTGATGAAGAAGGGCGAGTGTGTGGTGATCAGCAACTGCGAACGCTCGGCGGCCGCGCGACACTCTTCTGCGAGTTCAGGCAGCAGGCGCGGATGCAGGAAGTTTTCCGGTTCCTCAATGCCGATGAACGGCGGTGGGTTGGGGTCGTAGAGCAGCACCAGATAAGCCAGCATCTTGAGCGTGCCGTCGGACGCGAACTTCGCGAGCACCGGGAGATCGAAAGGTGCGTCCTTGATCTGGAGCAGCAGGCGCCCGTCCGGCATGGCTTCGGCCAGCACCCGTTCGACGCGTGGCACCCGCGCGCCCAGTACTTCGAGAATGCGCTCCAGCCGATCAGGGTGCTGCTCGGCCAAGTACTGGATGACGTTGGCCACGTTGTCCCCGGTGCGGGAGAGCCGCTCTTGCGGACCCGCCTCCGGTTGGCCGCGCGTCTCATCGACAGAAAAGTAGGACACGTGCCAGCCGGTGATGAAATCGCGCAGCGCTGCCACACGTGGGTGATCGGCAAACTGCCCGAGGGCGTTCACGGCGATCAGATCCGGCGACTTCAACGGGATCTCACGGCGAGTGTCCTGCTCATCCGGCAGCTCGCCGCTGATCGCTTTTCCCCGTCCTTCCCTGTAGTCAAGAAACCGGAACGGCCGGCCGTGGCTGCCGCGCTTCCATTGTAGCCACTCCTCCACCACGACCGGCGCACCCCGGCGTTCATCCACAGCCAGGCGGTAGGTGATGACTGGGAGCCCCGGCTCCCGATACTTGATCTCGATCACGACCGGACTTTCGCTGCCCCGGGTCTTCAGTTCCTTGGCCCGCCCGCGGCGATCCCAGGCACGACGCAACCCGAAATCGAAGCATTCCGACAGGAAGGCGAATACATCGAACACGGTGGACTTACCGCTGCCGTTCGGCCCTAGCAGCGCCGTCACCGGCATGATGTCTTTGAGCTCCACGCGTTTCAGCGCGCGGTAATTCTCGACCCGCAAGTACTCGATGCGGGCCAGCCGAGCGTGACGGCTTGTGATCATGAGCGGGGCCTCATCGTCATGGATGCCTTCATCTTACTCTCTCCCACGCGTTCGGCGTCTTTCACCCGCAGCTCGCCGGCGACGAGCTTGGGGAGGAGGGTGTCGGAAGGCGGCGAGGATGCGGGATCCCTTTACCGCCGCTCTCGCGCGACCGCGGAGCCGTTTCACTTCGCCAACGTCCCGAATAGCTCCGCGACGTTCTCCGATGGCGAAGCCATGACGAAGCACGGGAGCGAATCGGCTGGTGCGCGCCGTCTCAATCTCTTGTTCATCAGGCCATCGTTCGGACAGACCCTTTGTCCCTTTGGGACTCTGGCCGTTCATCTTCAGGGCCTCGTTCGAACCTGTCGGTGACCTGAGTTTTCCTGGTTCCCAAGCTCCGGCTTGGGAACCCCGTTTGTGAAGCTCCTGCTTCACGCCCGCATCACCAGACGCGCTCCGCCTCGATCAAGCCTTCCTGCCCGGAATAATTCCGGGCGGATGCAGGTAGTTTTCGAGGATGACGTAACCGTAAATGACCAGTCCCGCCTCGCGCTGAAGGAAGGGCCATGAGTCGAGGACGATGTGCACCGTTTCCGGCCGGGCAAACAGCGGCAGCCGGTGGTTGACCGTCGCGGTCAGGAAGTGCGGGCATGATTGATCCTTGGCGAGCACGGTAACGGCTTCGAGGCATGGCGAGTTATCGAAGGGCGGGATTCTGGCAGGAAGCATTCCGTTGACCATCTTGTCTGGTGATTGATGCGTTTCGAGGTTCCGACGTGGGGATGCATTCCGGGAAGCTGGAGCTTCCCGACCGGATTCCCAAGCCGGAGCTTGGGAACGAGTAAAATGCGTGCCGCTCCGTTTCAATCCCTTCTTCATCAGGGCGTCGTTAGAACCTCGGACGGTACGGATTTCGGCCGAGACGGCCAAGTTTCAATCCCTTCTTCATCAGGGCGTCGTTAGAACCCGTTCCGTACCTTCACAACCGTCGGGAAGACATAGTTTCAATCCCTTCTTCATCAGGGCGTCGTTAGAACGAGTTCGAAACCCGCAATGGGCGGATTCGAGAGCGTTTCACTCCCTTCTTCATCAGGGCGTCGTTAGAACCCGGGCGGGAGAGCTGCAGCGACCCGCTTTCTCATGTTTCAATCCCTTCTTCATCAGGGCGTCGTTAGAACCTCTTGCCGGAAATCCAATCAATCATTTCTCGGCGTTTCAATCCCTTCTTCATCAGGGCGTCGTTGGAACCGAGGAAGGTGAGGGAAATGGAACGGAATTCCCAGTTTCAATCCCTTCTTCATCAGGGCGTCGTTAGAACCTCCTGGGACCGATCATAATCACAGTAGCTAGCTTTACACAGGCGTGCGAAACTGCCCTTCCTGTTTTCAGGAAGGGACCGCTTTTCGATTGATAAAGGCGTTGAGCCTTTGGGTTTAATGAAGCGTGGCCG
>JBOIDT010000038.1:0-22599 GCA_050740755.1 Gammaproteobacteria bacterium | reverse complement strand
TCACTGCTCCTTGTCCCCGAAGCTATACGCCTACGACCTCGGCCGGGATCGTTTCGGGAGGGGTGCGATCCTGGGTCATGGGATCGATCTCTCTGCAAGGGCCGTGGGCGTTCCGCTCCGATCGGACCACACCGAGACGACCGCGCGCCGCCACTCCGCCTCCCATCCGTTTTGGAACCGCACCTCGAGTGGCAGCCCGTGGATGAGCTGTTCTTTTGGCCAGTTGGTCTCGGGCGCCAGGGTCACCACGACCGAGATCGTGCGCACGCCCAGGCTTCCCACCTGCTCGGGCGGTAGGCGGCGGGTGAGGAAAGGCCGGGCGGTGACCCGCGCACCGAGGACGCTGCCGTCGGGGAAGGTGACGCTCGCGGCACTCCCCGCGCGCACACGCTGCGCGTGCTTGGGCTCGACATAGGCCACGATCTCGGGATCGGTGAGGAGACCGATCTGCATGAGCTTGGCCCCGACGGTGACGAACTCGCCCTCCGCCGCGTAGACCTCCGTCACGCGGCCCGGATAGCCCGCCGCCTGCAGGAGCTGCGAGCGCTGGTAGGCGATCACGTCCAGCTCGGCGCGCAGGCGGTCCTGCGAGCCGGCGAGCTGCCAGTCATCCGGCGCGCTGGCGCGCCGCTGTTCCTCTGCCAACTCGATCCTGGCGCGGTTCACATCGCCCTCGGCCTGGGACACGAGACCCCGGGCTTCGGCGACCTCGCCGCGTGTCGCGGCCCCCTGGGCAAAAAGGCGCTGCAGGGTCGACAACCGCTCCCGGTGCTGCGCGACGACCCCTTGGGCCAAGCGGATCTGTTCCGCCAGGACCGATTCGAGATCGGGCGAGCGGCCGGACACCGTGGGCCTGAGAGAGGCCAGCTCGCTCTTGAGCCTCACCTGCCGCTCCTCCAGCACCGGATCGACCAGGTCCACGAGCTTTTGCCCGATGGTGACGTCCCCGCCGATCTCCGCATGCAGGCGCTTCACATATCCCGAGGCCGTGGCATGGAGGAGGTACTGTTTGAGGAGCACGTTCCCCGGCGCCACCAGGAACACCTTGCCATAGACGCCCGTCGAGATGAGATAGACGAGCGGGCTCGTGACCAGCGCGAGTGTGAGATACCAGCGCCAGCGCGGCAGCGGCCGTTTGGCCGGCGCATAGGGGATCTTGGGCGCCTGCTTTTCCTCGGGCCCCTGGCGGGCGCTGGGTTGGAATCGGACCTTCATCGCGGCATGCGGCGATAGGCATCCCAGTCCTGCACATAGAGGCGCGTGAGGTTCGGCCGCGCGAGGCCCTCAGCCAAGGCCGCCATACGCCGCTGAAACTCGGAATAACCGATCCCGGCATGGCTCTCCTCGGGGGCCAGGAACGTCTCGACGCTCTGCGCGACGCCGAAGCGCAGTCCGGGATGCGCATCGAGAATGGGCATCACGATCTGAAGGACGCGCTCGCGCGACACCACATAGGTCATGAGCACCACCTCGTCGAGCCCCAGGCGCTCCAGGGCCGTCGCGAAGTCGATGTCGCCGAGCGGCGCGGCCAGGTAGCGCGGATGGATGCTGAGCCCCACCGGCCAGGGGCTGGCGAGCTTGGCATCCGCGAGCGTCTTCAAGAGCTCTTCTAAAAGGTACGTAGTCCCCAAGCCCGACTCGTCGAGCTGGTTCGGCTCGAGGTCGAGGTTGACCCCCGCGAACGGGAGGCCGTTCAGGGACCTCAAGAGGGCGATGAGGTCGCCACGGTGCTCGGGGAGGATCCAGCTCGGCTCGCCGAGCAGGAGGCTCACGCCGAAACCACGTCGTTCGGCCGTGCGGGCGAAGGCCTGCAGCCGGCCGCGCGCCGGCTCGCCACCCAGGGCCTCGATCTGCGTGGCGGTGAAGGACAGCATGAGGTCCCTGACTCCCCTCGCTTTGAGCGCGTGCCAGAGGTCCCGGTGGCGCTCGTCCCCGGCGAGGACCTCGCTCGTATCCCAAAAATACACGCCCAGCCCTTGCCCCCCGTTGGCGAGCACAGGACTCGACCCGAGCCCGGCACACGAGAGGGCGAGGGCGAGCAACCACATCCGCCAAGGGATCGCGGGAAAAAACGAAGGCGCGGCGACGCGATGAAAGTCCTTTCTCATGGGAGTGTCCTCGGTGACGTGGGAACGAAGCCCACCGGATCGACGCGCGGGCGCTGATCCTTGAGCCGCGGGCTTACGCGCGCGGGGCGGGGCGCGGTTGGGGACCGTACGCCGCAACCGTGGGGCGTGAAGGCCAGTAGGCGGGCCTCCTCGATCGCGAGACCGGCCTGTGCCGCGGCTGCTTTGAGCGCCACGCGATACTGTTCGACATGAGCCTGCTCGAGTTTTTCGAGGACGTCGCCCGGAAGGCCGGCGGCGGCGCGCAGGCCGCGCTCGCGCACTGCTTCCTCGGCGGCCGCCTCGCGTTCCCGGATGAACGCGATCTGGGCAAGACGGGCCTCGTAGGCACCGAGCGTCCTCCGCGCCTCGGCGGAGAGCTCGCGGTGGCGCAGTTCCAGCTCCAGGCCGGCCTTGATGCGCGCCGCCGCGGCCTGGTCGCGGATCGCGCGCGACGCGCCGGTGAAATCCAGGGGCATGCGCACGTCGAAGCTCAATACGGTGCCATAGCCGGTCTGGTCCGTGGATTCATAGACCACGGATTGGGCGACATTGACCCCCGATTCGATGGGCGCGGTCGCCGCGAAGTACACCCGGTCCGCCTTGGCCTCGGCGATGGCCTTCAAGACCGCGATCTCGGGGTGAGTCTCGGCGATGGCGGCAGGGAAGGCCGCCGCATCGTGGCAGGCCGCCGGCAGCTTCGGGAACTCGGCCGGGAACCTGCCCCTGGACCCGCCGGTCAGGAGGTTGAGGCGCGCGAGGGCGTCCTCCGCGGTCGTGCTAGCCCGCGCCTGATTGCGACGTGCGAGCGCGAACGCCGTCATCAGCTCGCGGCGATCGGATTCCAGCAGGAGTCCCGCGTCGCGCCGCTGCTCCAATGTCCGACGCGCCTCGGGCTCGTGGCGCTGGATGCCGGCGCTCAAGGTCGCTTTGCGCTCCGCGAGCCAGTAATCGAGATAACTGAGCCGCAGGGCCAGGAGCACCTGCCGCAGGGCGATGTCGCGGCGGATCTCCGCCACGGCGGCCTCGGTCGCGGCGCCTAGCTCGGCGACCTCTTCCCGCCAGCGGCTACCGAGCAAGGGATAGCGAAAACCGAGCTACGCCGACACCGCGCGAAAGGCGCGCGTCCCTCCCACGTCGCTAGGCTCGACGTTGTCGCTCAACGCCACATTGCCCAAGACCTTGAACCCGCGCTCGGACTTGCGCTCCGCGAGCACGTGCCCGGCGCGATCGACCTCGGCCTCGGCGATCCGGATCGCGAAGGCGGCGTCGATCTCCTCTTCGAGCTCGCTCAGGGACAGCGCGCTCGAAGGGCCGCAATAAAAGACCAACAAGAGGACGAAGAAGCGACGCATCTAGAACTTGGTCTTACGCAGCACCCACCAGGGGGCCATGGAGGAATCGAGATGGGCCTTGAGCGCGATCTCCATCACGGTCGACACCCCGCACCAGGCCCGGCTCGCGAACATGAGGAGCGGGAAGAGCGGCACGTAACAGAGGTACACCAGGTCGTTCCTCGGGCGCTCGGAGCAGGCGAGGAGATACTGGAGGAAAAAGACCAGCGTCAAGAGGACGTAAGCGAGATACACGAAGGTGAAGACCGCGACCGTGAAGGCGGCCGGGTAGACGACGAGTGTGTAGACCGTATAGCCGATGATCACGAACGGCATGACGAGCTGGAACAGGAAGCCGGTCCACACCAGCATGAGGAAATTGGGCCAGCCGAGCAGCCCCGGTCTGAGCGAGCGGAGGTGCTTGCGGACATAGAGATAATAGAGGTCCCCGTCCCAGCGCAGGCGCTGAAAGAAGAAACCCCGGAGGGTTTCCGGGGCATCGGTGTGACCGATGGCATCGGGCGCGAAGCGGATCCGCATCCCTGGATGGCGCCGGAAGTATTTCTTGATGCGCAACGTGATATCGAGGTCCTCTGCGGTGCCGCTGTCCCAGCCCCCGATGCGCCGCACGAGATCGGTTCGGAACACCCCGAAGGCCCCCGAGATGTTATTGACGGCGTTGAGCTGGTCGAGCCCGATGCGGCATGCGTGGATGGCCAGCATGTACTCCAGGGCCTGGAGGCGAGTCGCCAGCGAATGGCTGGCGTTCCGCACCCGCAGGTTGCCGGCGACCGCCACCACACCCGGCTCGACAAAGTATCGGACGGCACAGGCCACCATGTCGTTATCAAAGGAGGTATCTCCATCGATAGCCATGATGATGTCGCCGGTCGCTGTCTTGAGCCCGAGGTTTGCGCTCGAGACGCGGCCGCCGCGCTGGAACTTCGGCAGCACGACGATGCTGCGCCTTGGTATGCCCTGGATGTAAGGCACGAGCGCCTCGACCGCGAGGAGCGTCTCACGGTTGCGGCGGGCACCGTCCACGACGACGACCAGCTCGATGTGGCCGGGGTAGATCTGCTCGGTGAGCGAGCGCAGCGTGGTCTTGACCATCTCGCCCTCGGAATAGCAGATGACGAGGCAGGTCACCCGGGGAGAATACGGTACGGTCTTCGGCGCCCTTAAACGCTCGTCGTACGCCCATTTGAGGATCCCGAGCATGAGGACGAGCTGGAACGGCAGCTCCAGAACGACGAGAAACGGGACAGAGGTGAGTGCGACCTCCATGGCACCAAGCTGCCAGGCATGCGTCAAGAGGGTCCCGAGATTCAGGAGCACCGCTTCGATGAAACGCAACGCCTCGGCGCCCATCTAGCCCATCACTTGGGCCTTGAGGCGGCTCATGAGGGAATCGACGGACTCTTGCGGATCAATCCCTTCGGGGGCGGAGGCGTAGCTGCTGCTCAGCGCACGCTCGCGGCCCTCCTGGTCGAGGGAGCGGTTTTCGAGTAACCGCCCGAGCACGCGCACGGTATTCTCGCAGTTGGTCCCGGGCAGCAGCACCCACAGCACCTCATCTGGGCCGCCGGTCATGATGTCCGTCCCACGGAGGCTCTGGGCGATTCGCTGGGCGAGCGCCTCGCCGATCGGGGTGACGTGGCTGTCCCCACTCCCGGAGCGATGGCTCGCCGCCGCGCAGATACCGATGCACAGAAGACCGAAGCGCGCCTCCGCATTGGATCGGCCGAGCCTGATGTACCAGTCGAGTATCTGCTGAAACTCGTCCGGCATCACGGCACGTGCCGGTCCCGACACCCTCGCGGTCGGCACCGCCCCGTCCAACGCCGCGCGGCGGCCCGCCTCGGTCAACCTAAGGGTCTCGATCGGGCGGGCGATCAGGCGTTCGCTCGGTCCCGACCAGAGGCAGATCCCGCAGCGCGCCCTGATCTCCGGGTCCTCGAAGAGATGCCGGCAGGCAGCGCACTGCCAGTGGTCCAGGGCGCGGTCGTAGTCGACGCCGATGTGCCGCAACGACTCCTGGCAGCGCGGGCAGCGCATCGTCCCACCCTTCACGAACTCGGGCTGTGGGCCCACGAACCCGCAGGTGAAACAATGCAAGAACGGCTGTTCGCCGATCTTCAGGCCATGGCACGCGGGGCAGACATCGATGAACCCTATTTGAGCGTTGCGGCACTCGGGGCACAGGCGCAGGCGATCGAGGAGGTCGTCGGGTTCGAGGAGCCCGCGCTCGCGGAGCAGGTCCAGCGCCTGGGGGTGCCGGTTGAGACCGGGCATCAGGTGCGTCGCCAGGGGATAGGAGTAGATGTGCGGATCGCGCCAGTCGCGGTGGGGCCTCAAGACCTTGCCCGGCCGGAGGGACAGATAGCGCAGCAGGACCGTGCCCTCCGATGCCGGTGGAAGCTCGGCCATGGCCCCGGCGTGCCGGCCAAACTCCGCCAGCAGCGACTCGGCCTGGTCGAGGGACCGCACCTGGCCGTCGGCGAGATCGGCGGCCAGAGACCCTGCCTCGTGGAGCAGGAAAACGGGTTTGAGGCAGTGCGAGGGATCCCGCCGGATCCGCTTGACCGGCTCGGCGGCCGTGTCCTGATCCGCCGAATTGACGAGAAAGCCCTCGGCCTGGTAATGCGCCGCGAGAAAGGCGTCATAGGTCTCGAAGCCCGGCGCGAGGGACTCGAATCCGGCGCCCGGCGGTTCGCTAAAGCCGGGCAGGCGCAGATACGCCAAAGGCGAACGCGCGCGGTCCAGAACCCGCAAGCTGGGGAAGACCTGTGCGATCATGCTGCTCCTTGAGTTTCTTTTGGGCACACGCGGGCTCCTATCGGCAAGCGGGCCCCGGATCTGCGAGCGCCCGCCGTCGACAGCGGGCGGGGCCCTCAGTGACAAACGATGGTGCAACGCGTCATGGCCGGACGCACCGCATATCCCGTCTATACTGAGATCAACTTGGGGCGCGAGCCATCGATTTCACCTTGGGGCCCACAGCCGAGATAGACGTCGCGAGGCGGAACCAGTCATGCAGCACAGCGTCGCGCGCTTTGAGATCACCTACACCCAGTTCCTGGACGAGGCCGGCCGGGAACTACAGGGCTTCCCCGAGCGACAGCGCGATCCTGCCACCCTGCGGGCGCTCTACGAGGTCATGGCCCGCACCCGAACCTTCGACAAGAAGGCCATCGCGCTGCAGCGCACCGGGCAGTTGGGCACATTCGCCTCGTCGCTGGGACAGGAGGCGATCGGGGCCGGGGTCGGGGCCGCCATGAACCCCGAGGACGTGCTCTTGCCCTCCTACCGCGACTATGCGGCCCAGTTCTCGCGCGGGGTCACGATGACCGAGGTCCTGCTGTACTGGGGGGGGGACGAGCGCGGCATGGACTACCAGGGACCCCGCCGGGACTTCCCGATCTGCGTCCCGGTGGCGAGCCACGCCTGCCACGCCGCGGGCGTCGCCTTGGCGATGAAGTACCGGGACGAGCCGCGCGTCGCGGTCGCTATTCTGGGCGACGGGGCGACCTCCAAGGGCGACTTCTACGAGGCCATCAACGTGGCCGGTGTCTGGCGCCTGCCCGTGGTCTTCGTCGTGAACAACAACCAGTGGGCGATCTCGGTCTCGCGGCGCGGCCAGACGGCCGCCGAGACCCTGGCGCAGAAGGCCGTCGCGGCGGGGATCCCGGGAGAGCAGGTGGACGGCAACGATGTCGTCGCGGTGCGCGAGCGGGTGGGAACGGCCATCGAGCGGGGGCGCGCGGGGCAGGGCGCGAGCCTCGTCGAATGCCTGAGCTACCGCCTCGGGGATCACACCACCGCCGACGACGCGAGCCGTTACCGAGACCCCGCCGAGGTCGAGGCGGCGGCTCGACGCGATCCCATCGAGCGGCTGCGCGCCTACCTGCTGGACGCCAATCACTGGAGCGCGGCCGACGAGGAACGCTTGCTCGCGCGCTGTGCCGCCGAGGTCGAGGCGGCCGTGACGAGCTACCTCGCCCTCCCCGCCCTGCCACCCGCGTCGATGTTCGAGCACCTGTACGCGAGCCTCCCACAGTCCCTGGAGGAACAGCGGCGCGCGGTGGCGGGCGAGACCGATGGCTGAGCTGACGCTCATCGAGGCCGTCAATCGGGCCTTGGCCCATGAGATGGCGGCGGACGAGCGCGTCGTCGTCCTAGGCGAAGACGTGGGCGTGAACGGCGGCGTGTTTCGCGCCACCGCCGGGCTCGCGCAGCGCTTCGGGGGCGAGCGAGTGCTCGATACGCCGCTCTCGGAGACCCTCATCGCCGGCATGGCCATCGGCATGGCCGCCGAGGGGCTCAGGCCGGTGGCCGAGATCCAGTTCATGGGTTTCATCTACCCGGCGCTCGACCAACTCCTGAACCACGCCACGCGCCTTCGCAACCGTACCCGCGGGCGCCTCACCTGCCCCATGTTGCTGCGCACCCCGCACGGCGGCGGGATCCACGCGCCCGAGCACCACTCCGAGGGCACCGAGGCGCTCTTCACCCACATCCCGGGGCTCCGGGTGGTCATCCCCTCGTCGCCGGCACGCGCCTATGGGCTCCTATTGGCCGCTATCCGCGACCCCGATCCGGTCCTGTTCCTGGAGCCGACCCGTCTCTACCGGCTGGTCCGGGAGGTGGTCGAGGACGACGGACTGGCCCTGCCACTCGATACCTGCTTCGTGCTGCGCGAGGGCCCCGATATCACGCTCGTCTCCTGGGGTGCGATGCTGCAAGAGACCCTGGCCTCGGCGGACGCGCTAGCGGAGCACGGGATCGGCTGCGAGGTCATCGATGTGGCGACTCTCAAACCGCTCGACATCGACACGATACTGCGCTCGGTGACCAAGACCGGCCGCCTGGTGATCGTCCACGAGGCGGCGCGGAGCGGTGGGCTCGGGGCCGAGATCGCGGCAGAGATCGGGGAACGCGGTCTTTTGTCCCTGCAGGCCCCCATCGAACGCGTGGCGGGTTACGATACGGTCATGCCGCTCTACCGGCTCGAGAAGGCGTACCTCCCCGATGTCGCGCGGATCTCCGCGGCCGTGAAGAAAACGCTGGAGTTTCAATGAGACTATTCAAGCTCCCCGATCTCGGAGAGGGGCTCGCCGAGGCCGAAATCGTACAGTGGCATGTCAAGGCGGGTGACGAGGTCAGGGCCGATCAGCCGCTCGTCTCGGTCGAGACCGCCAAGGCCATCGTGGATATCCCGAGCCCTCAGGGCGGGCGCGTCCTGCGCCTCTACGGTGAGCCCGGCGACATCCTGCACACCGGCGACCCGATCGTCGAGTTCGATACCGAAGGGCCGCCCGCCACCGATGCCGGCACGGTAGTCGGTCAGGTCCCCTCGGGACGCGAGGTCCTGCGGGAAGCGCCCGCCGCCGTGGGTCGGACCGCGGGCGGCGCAGTGGTGGGGGCCAAGGCCACCCCGGCGGTGCGGGCCCTGGCCCATCGCCTGAACGTGGACCTCGGGATCGTCACCCCGACCGGCGCCGATGACACCATCACGGTATCCGACGTCCAGCGCGTGGCCCGCATCCTGGCCGAGGTCGGGCCTCTGGAACCTTTGCGCGGCGTGCGCCGTTCGATGGCCCGCAGCATGGCGCAGGCCCATGCCGAAGTGGCCGCGGTGACGCTCTGCGACGATGCCGACATCGCGGCCTGGGCACCGGACGAGGACGTGACCTTGCGGCTCATCCGTGCCCTGGTAGCCGGTTGCCGGGCCGAGCCGGCGCTCAATGCCTGGTACGACAGCCCCAACCTCGGGCGGCGGGTGCTCCAGAAGATCGACCTCGGGATCGCCGTGGATACCCCGGATGGCCTGTTCGTGCCCGTGCTGCGCGATGTCGGCAATCGCGATGCCGCGGACCTCCGGCGCGGGCTCGATGCCATGAAGGCCGCGGTGCTGTCGCGCAAGGTCCCGCCCGAGGAGCTCAGGGGCTACACCATCACGCTCTCGAACTTCGGGACCTTCGCCGGGCGCTACGCGGATCCGATCGTGATGCCACCGACCGTCGCCATCCTCGGGGCCGGCAAGATCCGCCCGGCCGTGGTGGCGGTCGATGAAAAGCCGGCCGTGCATCGAATCGTGCCCCTGTCACTGACCTTCGACCACCGGGCTGCCACCGGCGGCGAGGCCGCACGCTTCCTGGCGGCGGTGCTCCAGGATCTGGAGCAACCGGGTAGGGGCCGCGACGTGACGCCGCCATGACCGACTGCTTCCAGGACGCGATGCCGGGGGGTAGGGGCACCCCTTGTGGGTGCCCCCGATAGCCGCGATGGACCAATGCTTCCAAGATGCAATGCCCGGAGACGTATGCTTCGGCTGTGGTGCGGAGAACGCCCAGGGCCTCCGCATCCGAAGCTTCTGGGAAGGCGATGAGGGGGTGTGCCGTTTCACGCCCATGCCTCATCATCAGGGCTGGCCCGGGATCACCTGCGGGGGGATCCTCGCGACCCTCATCGATTGCCACTCTATGGCCACCGCCATGGCGAGCGCCGTGCGCCGCGAAGGGCGTGCGCTCGACTCCGAGCCCCACTACCGCTTCGCGACCGGCAGCATGAGCCTGCGCTACCTGAAGCCCACCCCGAACGACCGGCCCCTGGTGGTCCGCGCGCACGTCACCGAGGTCAAGGACGACCGCAAGTACACGCTCGCCTGCGGCGTCTACTCGGGGGGCGGGAAGACCGTCGAGGCCACGGTCGTCGCGTTCCGGGTCTATAGGAGCGACTGGCCTCTGGAGGCCGGCCTCGGTGCTTCGGCGGCGTAAGCCCTGGACCTCTACGCCTATCGGTGAGACTGCGCCTCAGTGCCGAGGCAGGTCCGGCGATCGCCTTCTTCGCCAAACCCGGCTCTGCTAGAATGGCCGAACGCATCTGGCCGCACGCACCTGACAGAGGGGCCGCCGGCTCATGACAGGGGTGGACTATGCCATCCTCGCCATCATCGGGATCTCGGCCCTCATCAGCATCTTTCGCGGTCTGGTGCATGAGGTCTTGTCGCTGTTGGCGTGGGGGTGTGCCTTCTGGGTGGCGTGGGGCTTCATGCAGGAGGCGGCGGGTTGGTTCGGCGGTGTCGTGTCCGTGCCCTCGGCCCGGCTGGTCCTCGCCTTCGCGACGCTCTTCGTGGGAACACTCCTGGTGGCTGCCCTGGTGAACCTTCTCATCGGCAAGCTCATCGCCGGCACCGGCCTCACCGGCACCGACCGCATGCTCGGGGTACTCTTCGGTGTGGGGCGGGGTGTGGTGATCGTGGCCACACTGGTATTGGTCGCCGGCCTTACGCCCGTGCCGCAAGACCCGTGGTGGCGGACCTCGCTCCTGCTCCCGCGCTTCGAGGCCGCGGCGCTCGTGATGCGAGGGTATCTGCCGGCCGAGGTGGCGGGCTATTTCCAGTTCGCGGGGCAATCCCCCGCCGGCCGGTGATACATCGAGTCGTGATATGTGCGGGATCGTCGGCATCGTCGCCCGGGACAGCGTGAACCAGGCCCTCTACGATGGGCTCACGGTCCTCCAGCACCGCGGTCAGGACGCCGCCGGGATCGTCACCTGCCACGACGGGCGCCTGTACCTGCGCAAGTCGCAGGGCCTGGTGCGCGATGTGTTCGAGACCCGGCACATGCTGGAGCTCATCGGCAACATGGGGATAGGGCATGTCCGCTACCCCACGGCCGGTTGCTCCTCGAGCGCCGAGGCCCAGCCGTTCTATGTGAACTCCCCCTACGGCGTGACGCTCGCCCATAACGGCAACCTCACCAACGGCGAAACGCTCAAACACGAGCTGTTTCGCGATGACCTCCGCCACGTCAACACCGATTCGGACTCCGAGGTCCTCCTGAATGTCTTCGCCCACGAGCTGCAACGGCTCGGGAAGCTCTCTGTCGGTCCGGAGGACATCTTCCATGCGGTCCGGCGGGTCCATGAGCGCTGCCGGGGCGCCTATGCCGCGGTGGCGATGATCACGGGCGTCGGGATCGTGGGTTTTCGCGATCCGCACGGCATCCGGCCGCTGGTCTTCGGGAAACGCATGACCGAGCTGGGGCCCGAGTACGTGGTCGCCTCCGAGAGCGTGGCCATCGATGTCCTGGGCTACAAGCTGGTGCGCGATGTGGGGCCGGGCGAGGCGGTGTTTATCTCCGTGGAAGGCACCCTGACGACTCGCGAGTGCGCCCCCCACGGGTCTCATGCCCCGTGCATCTTCGAGTATGTCTATCTGGCGCGGCCGGACTCCATCATCGACGGGATCTCCGTTCACAAGGCGCGCATGCGCATGGGTGAGGCCCTGGCACGCAAGGTCCGGCGGCTACGGCCCGAGCACGACATCGATGTGGTGATCCCCATCCCCGACACCAGTCGCAGCGCCGCGCTCCAGCTCGCCCACGAGCTCGGTATCAAGTACCGCGAAGGCTTCATCAAGAACCGCTACATCCCGCGCACCTTCATCATGCCCGGGCAGGGGATGCGCCGGAAGTCGGTACGCCAGAAGCTCAACGCCATCGACCTCGAGTTTCGCGGCCGCAACGTCATGCTGGTGGATGATTCCATCGTGCGCGGCACGACCTGCCGGCAGATCATCCAGATGGCGCGCGACGCCGGGGCCAAGAAGGTCTATTTCGCCTCGGCCGCGCCGCCGGTGCGGCATCCGAACGTGTACGGGATCGACATGCCCTCGGTGGACGAGCTCATTGCCTACAACCGCACCGTGGACGAGGTCGCGCGCCTCATCGGCGCGGACTGGCTGGTGTACCAGGACCTCGAAGACCTGATCGCGGCCGCCCACAAGGGCAATCCCGAGGTCGGCGAGTTCGATGCCTCGTGCTTCAGCGGCGAATACGTGACCGGTGACGTGACCGCGCAATATCTGGATCGCCTCGCGGCGGAGCGCTGCGACGAGGCCAAGTCGGAACGCGGCCGGGCCTTGAACAGCCTCGTCGATCTTCACGACATCGCCTGAAGGGGGAGCGCCGTATGCTTGTCGTGATACCCACCATCGGAGCTCCGGGGTCGATCACCGGCGCGTCTTGCACCGCCCGGCTCCGGCGGTCGACCGCCGCGGCCTGCGTGGCGCTCGCGCTCGCTGCGTGCGCCGAGATGGAGGCCAAGGAGCGGACTTCGAGCCTCGACACCACCAGCAACGCCTACGCCGCGGCCTTGCGCTGGGGGCAATACCAAGAGGCGGCGCGCTTTCGCCTGCCGCGTAGCGGCCCCGTGACGATGCCGGACGTCGAGCCGCTGGAGCACATCAAACTCACGTCCTATGAGGTCACGGATCAGACCATGAACGCGGACGCCACCGAGGCCCGGATCGAGGTCGTGATCGACTATTACCACGACGACATCGGCCGGGTCGATACCTTGAAGCAATCGCAGGTGTGGTGGTACGAGCCCGCCCAGAAACACTGGTTCCTGGAGACCGAGCTGCCGCCCTTCCTGCGGCACTACACGCGCCGGCGGTAAGAAGCCGAGCGCAGCGCGGTCCGTCGCTGATCCCCCTAATACCGCCTCGCCCGACCGGTTCAGCGGAACCCCCGTCGTCGGTGGCTCTCGCAAGTCACCCTCGGGGTCGAGTGCATCCACGTGCGCGGCGGGTCTTGAAAGGGTCGGACGGCGATCGGGGTCGCGCGGCGTTGCCCACCAACTATACTTCTTGAAGGCCTCATATTGCGGAACTCACGCCTTCATCTCTTCCTCGCGCTGAAGCCATCCCCAGCTCTTCACTGTGCCTGCAATGTACGCGCAACCGGTGGCTAAGGACACAAGCGAGTAGAAGAGCACCCGAAACGGCAGAGAATCCGGGTCTTGGAGGATCTGGAGGCCCTGCGGTATCGCAGAGAGGCCGCGGAACGCATACATGCCGCCGATGGCGAATAACCCGGCTGTCAGAAGGGGTAAGCGGCGGATGACACCTGCTCCGGAGAGTCCGTAGAGGCCGAACAAAGCGTGGATGGCGGCCAGAGACAGTGTCTGAATAACTGGGGCAAGTGATCCAGACACCGCGAGCCTAGCGAGCCGCTCTCCGCCAAAAAAGGTATACGCCGAGGGACCGATGGTCGCGATCACGACATGGAGAACGGCCACGAAGAAAGAGACGGATGCTGCGATGAGGAGCAACGCGCGGCCTTGGGATTTCATATCAGTGGCACCAGAATACGAGCCCCGCGCGGCACACATGATTGCTTCCGTTCTGTGTACGTGCACGAGGCGCTCCCGTGGACTATACTTAGGTCGATGCCCGTATAGACGTGCTGGGCGGTAGGGGGTCGTCCCCCGTCCATTGTCGTAGCCTTCGCTAGGAGGGAGAAACGTGTCTTCAGAACTTCTGACCTTGGCCCCGGTGGTGTGTGTAGTCCTCGCCCTCGGGGCGCTCTATTACTTTACTCGGACCTCATGACTCGGACCTCGTGAGGGCGTAGCGAATCGTCTAATCCTCACGAGAAACTTGAACTGTAGGAGGCCCCGCGGCCATTCACCTTTACCGTGGTTCCTGCCGTCTCGACCCGAGCCTGGCAGTGATCCTTTTGCAAGAGTGCGATCAAGCCCACCTTCTGGTGGGCTTTTCGTGCAGCGCGGAAAGAACCCTTCATCGGCCGTATCGACCATGAGACGGCAGCCACGCACCCCGAGCCGCTCCCGCGCAGGCGCAAGACTGACTTCGAGCTCCCTGTCGGGGACGAAGCGCACCCCCGCCCAGGTAGCCGCCGACGCTGACATTATCGGGTCCGTCATCGGCGCCGTCACTTGGCTGCCCTCTCCCTATCGCCGTCCAACAACGGTGCCAGGAGGTCCAGCGGGAGCGGGAAGGCAATCACCGAGCTCTTGTCCCCCGCGATCTCTGTCAGGGTTTGCAGAAACCGCAGTTGCATCGATTTCGAATTCTTCCCCAGCGTCTCGGCGGCTTCCAGAAGCTTCTGGGATGCCTGCAACTCGCCCTCGGCGTGGATCACCTTGGCGCGCCGTTCGCGCTCGGCCTCGGCCTGTTTGGCTATCGCGCGTATCATGCTCTCGTTGAGGTCCACGTGTTTGATCTCCACGTTGCTGACCTTGATCCCCCAGGAATCGGTCTGGGCGTCCAGGATCCGCTGGATGTCCAGGTTCAACTTGTCGCGTCCCGCCAGGATCTCGTCGAGCTCGTGCTGGCCTAGGACCGAGCGCAGCGTGGTCTGGGCGAGCTGGCTCGTGGCCATGTGGAAGTCTTCTACCTGGATGATGGACTTCGCCGGGTCGATGACGCGGAAATATACCACGGCGTTGACCTTGACCGAGACGTTGTCGCGGGAGATCACGTCCTGCGTGGGGACATCGAGGACCACGGTGCGTAGGTCCACCCGCACCATCTGCTGGATACCGGGGACCACGATGGCCAGCCCCGGCCCCTTCACTTGCTGGAAGCGCCCGAGGAGAAACACCACACCGCGCTGGTATTCCAGCAAGATGTTGAGCACTGCCCAGAGGGTCAGGAGGGCGAAAAGCAAGATCGCAATGGTGATGGTCATATCAAGGCCTCTCGTACTGTGGCTCGATGCTGAGGATCAACCCGTGCAAGCCCGTGACGCGCACCCGCTGCCCCTTCTTGATCGCGGTCGTGGATCGCGCTTGCCAGGACTCGCCGTGGACCAGGATCCGCCCCGCGCCGCGGAAGTCTTCCAGGGCCTCCCCGAGGCTCCCCACCATCTCTTCGGCGCCGCTCACGGCGGGCTGGCGGCGGAGCCTTAAGGCCATGGCGGTCACGGTCACAAACAGCACGGCGCTCGCGGCCGCGAGCCCCATGATCAGCGGGATCGACAGCGACAAACCATTGCCGTTCGCATCAAAGAGGATCACCGATCCGATGACGAAGGCGACGATCCCACCGAGACCCAGGGCCCCCATGCCGGGCGCGAAGGCCTCAGCGATCATAAAGGCAATGCCAATCACCATGAGGGCCAGGCCGGCGTAATTGACCGGCAATAGTTGCAGGGCGTAGAGCGCTACTAGAAGGCAGATGGCCCCCATGACCCCGGGTAATACGTAGCCCGGGTTGCCCAATTCGAAGAACAGCCCGTAGAAGCCGAGGAGCATCAGGAGGTAGGCGATATTGGGATTGGTGACGGCGGCGAGCAGGCGATTACGCCAGTCGGGGGCGATGGCCTCGACCGGCGCCCGGCCCGTCTGGATCGGGCGGATCAAGCCGTGGACATGAACTTTGCGACCGTCGAGCGCGCGCAAGAGGGTGGGGAGATCGGTTGCGACGAGGTCGATCACCCGCCCGGCAAGGGCATCTTGGGCCGACAGGCTCGCCCCTTCACGGACCGCGAGCTCGCCCCATTCGGCGTTGCGTCCCCGCATCTGGGCCAGGCTGCGGATATAGGCCACGGCATCATTCACCAGCTTCCTGCTCATGGCGTCTCCCGGGACCGACGGGTCGCGTGTCGCCGGATCGCGGGGTTTCCTGTCCGATCCGGCCTCGTCGCCCCCGCGCGGGGGGTGGGGCGCCGGCTCGATGCCCGGAAGCCCTCCCAGCTGGACCGGGGTAGCGGCTCCCAGGTTGGTCCCCGGCGCCATCGCCGCGACATGCGCCGCAAACAAGATATAGGTCCCGGCGCTCGCGGCACGCGCTCCCGAGGGCGCCACGTAGACCGCCACCGGGATCGGGGAGGCGATCACGTCCCGAACGATGTCCCGCAGGGAGAGGTCTAACCCGCCCGGGGTATCGAGCTCGACCACGACGAGCTCCGCCCTGCGTCCCTCGGCCTGCTCGAGGCCGCGGTGCAGATAGTCGCTCGTTGCCGGGCCGATGGCGTCCCGCACAGTGAGCACGATCACCGGGCCTTGGCTTGCGCCCAGGGTCAGGACGGGAACGAGGAGCAGACCGATCAGATAAGCAAGCCTAAACACAGGGACGCCCCGGCGGAGCAGTGCGATACGGCCTACTCGACCCTCACGCCTCGCCAGAATGCCACACGCCCTTTGATCTGCTCCGCGGCTTTCTTGGGTTCGGGGTAATACCATGCGGCATCGTGATTCACCGCTTCATCCACGATAATATCGTAGTAGCTCGCTTCTCCCTTCCAAGGACAGGTCGTATGAGTGTTGCTTTGCCGAAACAATTCGCGGTTGACCGATTCCGCCGGAAAGTAATGGTTCCCTTCGACTACGATGGTGTTCTCGCTTTCGGCCAATACCTCGTTGTGCCAGATAGCCTTCATTGCGGGACCCTCGACTGCACTTGACGGTACGTGAAGGGCTATATTCTGCCCTATCTCCCCTACAGAACCAATGCTGTTTTCCCCGGTTTCAGGCCAGGCGGGCGACCACGCGGTCGGGGCGTCGCCGCACCATGGCGGCTTCTGCGGGCTTGCCGCATCCATTATGATCGTGTCGCCCGAGACGCCGACCATTGAAGTGAACGGTCACCATGAGCGACCGAGACCGACGCCAGCTCCCTGAGCGGTCCAGCCGAGAAGACATCGACGCCTTCCTGAGGCAGGTGGCTGCGCTGTCACGGGTCCAGCCCACCGGCCGGCGCGGCCGGCTCATCTTCGCCATGGACGCGACCGCCAGCCGTGAACCGACCTGGGACCGCGCCAGCCATATCCAGTCCCAGATGTTCCAGGAGACGGCCGCGCTCGGCGGCTTGGACGTCCAGCTCTGCTTCTACCGGGGCTACCGCGAGTTCGAGACGAGCCCCTGGCTCACCGATACCGGGGCCCTCCAGAGGCAGATGAGGGCCGTCTCCTGTGCCGCGGGTTATACCCAGATCGAACGGATCCTGGCTCACGCCCTGGAGGAGACCCGGAACAAGCGGGTGAATGCGCTGGTCTTTGTCGGTGACTGCATGGAAGAGGACCCTGATCGGCTGGGCCACCTCGCCGGTCAGCTCGGGGCCCTGGGGGTCCCGGGCTTCCTGTTTCAGGAAGGGGACGACCCGATCGCCGAACGTTCCTTCCGAGCGATCGCACGGCTCTGCAAGGGTGCCTATTGCCGCTTCGACGCGCAGAGCGCCTCTCAACTGCGCGACCTCTTGAGCGCGGTCGCCGTCTATGCCTCCGGAGGCAGGCAGGCGCTCGAACGCTTCGGTAAAGAGCGCGGAGGGATCGCCCTGCGGCTAACTCAAGAGATCGATGAGAGGTGAGCGGTTGTGAAAAAACCGTCGCGAGCGAAGGGAGGTCGCGTTCCGCCGGAGCGCAGGAACCGCAGTGTATATTGAAATACATGAGGATTCCGAGCACCGCCGGGAAGCCAGGGCCAGGGAGTGGCCCTGCCTGGCGCGCCGAGGATGCAACGCGAGATCCCGAGCGCAGTAGGTTTTTTCACAACCTCTGAGCGGTGCTTCTCAACCTCGCCTTGCTCCTAGCCGGGATCGGCGCGCTGGCGGGGCTTGCGTGGTGGTTGCGAACGCCACCGCCGGTCGTCGCCGCCCAGTTTCGCAGGGCGCTCGTGGTCCTCGCGGTGCTGGTCCTCGTCGTCCTCGCCGCCACCGGGCGATTCCACTGGTTGTTGGTGCTCATCGGGGCCTTGGTCACCGCCGCCGTGCGGCTTCTGCCGTTACTTCACTATGCGCCGCTCGTTCAGCGCCTGTGGCGGCAGGTCCGCCCCCAATCCGCGAGTAGGGGTGGCTCGACCGGCGCCGAGCGCTCGACGGTTGAATCGCGTTTTGTCCGCATATGGCTCGACCACGCCACGGGGGAGATCGACGGTGAGGTTTTGGAGGGCCCTTTCAAGGGCCATCGCCTGAGCGAGCTGCAACGCGATCCGCTGATGCGCCTTTATGGCGACTGCCGAGGCGCCGATCCCGATTCGGCCGCCTTGCTGCAGAGCTATCTCGATCGAGTCTACGGCGAGACCTGGCAGTCCGCGCCCGGGTCGGAAACGGGGACACGCCCCGGACCGACGCCGATGACGGCCGATGAGGCCCGCCAGATCCTCGGGCTCGGGCCGGGGGCAAGTCGAGCGGAGGTGATGGCCGCGCACCGCCGCCTCATCCACAAGCTCCACCCCGATCGGGGCGGCTCCGATTACCTCGCCGCCAAGATTAACGAGGCAAGAGCCGTATTGCTCGGCGCGTCGTAAAAGACACCCCTAGCGTGCCGGCCGAAGTCAAGGCCCCGTTTCCTGCTCGCCCAAGGTTATTGAAATCTCGCTCTATGGGGTGGACGTTGCCGGAACGATGTGGCACATCGAGCACCTGGCCGCTCTTATACTGATAAATTGAGGTACTAAGCCGGCGCGATCGGCTCGCCTATCCCGATCCCCAGGACCTCGCCGGCCCGCCCCTCGCGCACGGCGATCTCGATGAGGCCGTTCGAGTTCTCGTAGAAGAACGGCTGTGCGCCGGGCACCTCGGCAAAGGTCCGGGCGCGCGGGAGCCGCCGGCCCCGGAGCAGCAGTTCACCCCCGGTAAAAGCCGTGGCGCGGACGCCGGTGATGCAGTTGCCGTAGTGATCGACGTAGATCACCTGATAGAGATCATCGGGATAGAGATCATCGGGCCAGGACGGGTCCGGTTCGAGCGTCACCGGCACGCCGCGCGGCCCCTCCCCGCGTGCGAGTCGCGCGGCCTCGGGGGCATAGAGATCGCGACCATGAAACGTCGCCGACAGCTCGCGGGGGCGCCAGGTGATGGCCCAGGCATGCGCCGATCGGCCGCGGCGGGCGACGATCTCGAAGAGCCCGTTGCCGGGTCCGACGAACCAGCGGCCGTCGATCTGGATCGCCATCGGCCGGTGCAAGCCCGAGCCGACCCCCGGATCGACGACGCACAAGAACACCGCACCCCTGGGAAAATCCCCCGCATAGGCGGGCAAGAGATAAGCGCTCGCGCGCGGGTCATGAGCCGGCGCATCGGCCAGCAATGTCACCACCGGCACCCCGGGGGCCTCCCGGTGCAGCACCGCGCTCATCTGGCCCCGATACGGGCCGCAGGGGCCAAAATCCGTGAACAGGACGATCATGCAAATCAGGGGTCGCAACTGGGGATCGGGCCTATCTGTCTCGGGCGGCATGATACGGCTGAAAGGGCACCTGCCGGCATCGTGCTCAGCGGTCCGATAGGCAGGCACCGTGGGTATCGATCACCTCGGTATAGAAGCGCGCGCTGGCCTTGGGGATGCGGGCCTGGGTTTCGTGGTCCACGGAGACGAGTCCGAAACGCTTGGAATACCCCTCGGCCCACTCGAAGTTGTCCAGGAGCGACCAGGCGAAGTAACCGCGCAGATCGACGCCGCGTGCGAGGGCCGCGTGCGCGGCGCGCAGGTGGTCGCGCAGATACGCGACGCGCAAGGGGTCATCGACGATGCCCTGGCAGGGAAGCGGGTCCGGGAACGCAGCCCCGTTCTCGGTGATATAGATCGGCGGATTGCCGTAGCAAGCCTTCACCCATTCCAGCATATCGATGAGCCCCTCGGGGCACACCTCCCAACCCATCTCGGTGGTTTGTCCGATCGCCTTGCAGACGTTTCGTGCGCGGTGGGGTTGGACGGCAGGGTCGTGCCGGGTCAGGCCGCGGGTGTAGTAGTTGACGCCCAGGAAGTCGATCGGCGATCGCACCAGTTCCAGGTCCCCGTCAGACAACTCCGGCCAGGCCGCACCGAACATCTCGCGGATCTCGGCAGGGTGCTCGCCGCGGAAGATCGGGTCGAGAAATTGGCGGTTCATGTAGGCGTCGGCCCGTACCGTGGCCGCGCGATCGGCGCGCGATCCCGATGCCGGATACTTGGGCTCCAGGTTCACGGCGATCCCGATCGCGTGGCGGCCCTCTGCGCGATAGGCGCGAACCGCCTGTCCATGCGCGAGGAGCAGGTTTTGCGAGACGCGCGCGCCCTCGGCCAGGTCGCGACGCCCCGGTGCCAGGGTCCCTGCTATATAACCACCCTCCATTACGACCCAGGGCTCGTTCAAGGTGATCCACAGCTCGATGCGATCACCGAGCGAGCGGTAGAGCAGACACGCGTAGTCCGCGAACCAGTGGGCGACGTCGCGGTTCGCCCATCCCCCCCGTTCATCCAGGGCCACCGGCAGGTCCCAGTGATAAAGGGTTACCACCGGCGCGATTCCGTGATCCAGCAGCCTATCCACGAGGCGCTGGTAGAACGCGAGCCCCTTGGGGTTGACCCGGCCGCGCCCCTCCGGCAACACCCGGCTCCAACTCACGCTGAAGCGATACGCTTGCAAGCCGAGCTCCCGCATCAGACGCACGTCGTCCGGAAAGCGCCGGTAGTGGTCACAGGCGAGGTCGCCGGTTTCGCCGTTCGCGATGGTCCCGGGGGTATGGGAGAAGCGATGCCAGATGCTCGCCCCGGCGCCGTCGGCCAAGGGCGAGCCCTCGATCTGATAGGCCGAGGTCGCCGCGCCCCACAGGAACCCTGGTGGAAAGCCGGGCGGGCATGCCGGGGCCGCACCTAGGTCTGGGTGCCAGTCCGGCCGGGGGGGCTTGGAGAACACCGTGGAGGCTTGCTATTTGCCGGCGCCGGTGCGGTAATATCCGGCAGGTGTCGACATGGACCCGTTGTTCGGACTCTTCATGTACGTTTGCCACGCAGCGATCGTGGCGTATTTCCTGTTCCTCACGAACGCCGAGGCGCGCGAGCAGGAACGTCGGCGCGAGGCCAGGCGGCGGCGCATCGAGCTCCTGGGCTTTCGGCCGCGTACCCCACCGCAACCGCCGGAGGAGATGGAGTTTCTGGCGTGACGGAGGGGGACGATGCCCGGATAGTTAATGCCAAGATAGTTAATGAGATTGGTCGGGGTGACACGATTTGAACGTGCGACACCTGCCTCCCGAAGGCAGTGCTCTACCAGGCTGAGCTACACCCCGATGTAAAATGGCGCGATGTAAACTGGCTCGATGTAAACGGGCCCGATGCCGGATCGGTCAAGACCTGCGGTCGACCGCGAACTCCGCGAGCGCCAGCAGGGCGTCTTTGTACGGGGACGGGCCTAGATCCTCTATCACCCGCAGCGCGCACCCCGCCTCCGAGCGCGCGAGCGTAAAAGTGTACGTGATGGCGCCGGTGTCTTCAATGGCCTCTATGACCGGGCCGATGTGCCCCCGCCCGCCTTCCTCCATGGCGCTGCGCAAGAGCGCGCCCTGTGCCGCGCTTCCGTGCCATAAGGCGTACAAGAGCGGCAAGGTGGGCTTGCCCTCGGCCAGGTCGTCACCGATATTCTTACCGAGTTGCTCGGCGCTTGCGGTGTAGTCGAACACATCGTCGATGAGCTGATAGGCGGTTCCGAGATGCCGCCCGTAGGCCGCCATCGCCTCCTCCGCCGCGGCGCCCGCCCCGGACAGCACCGCGCCCAGCCTGGCGGCGGCCTCGAACAGCTTCGCGGTCTTGTTGTGGATGATGGCCAGGTAGCGTTCCTCGCTGGTATCGAGGTCATGGCAGTTCACGAGCTGCATGACCTCCCCCTCGGCGATGGTATTGGTCGCGTCCGAGAGGATCTCCATGACCCGCATGTCACGCACATCGACCATCATCTGGAAAGCGCGCGAGTACAGGAAATCGCCGACCAGCACACTCGCCTCGTTCCCGAAGACCAGGTTGGCGGTCTCGCGCCCGCGCCTGAGATCCGAAGCATCGACCACATCGTCGTGTAGCAGGGTCGCGGTATGGATCAGCTCCACTATCGCGGCGAGGTCGATATGGAGGCGGCCGCCATAGCCATGGGCATGGGCGGACAAGAGCGCCAGCACCGGCCGCAGGCGCTTACCACCGCTCTGGACGATGTAGTGGCTCAACTGGTTGATGAGCGCGACGTCGGAATACAGGCGCAGCTGGATGAGCCGATCGACATCGGCGATGTCGTCGGCGATGAGCGCGCGCAGCGCGTCCATCTTCGTGGGGAGGCACTCGGTGAACATGCGTTTCGCATTGTGCCAAGCTCTCCCGGCGATTGTCACGCCATCGGCCTTCGCCATGTCGCCGGACCGTGCCCGTCCGCGCCGCACACGAGGCTGCGCCACCGGGGGGAGGGGGGAGTCCGGAGGGCACCCACAAGGGGCGCCCCTGCGTCCCCCCCCCCCCGACACAAGCGGGCGGGGCTAGCGCCAGTCAATTCCAATAGAGGTATGAGTCTGGACGAAGCAGGGAGCTGGGTCATCAGGCAGCGGCCTTGGATCGTCGGTTGATGGATTGAAACAGGGGCCCCCGGGCTTCGTTGAGCTGCTGGGCGGC
>JBOIDT010000037.1:0-23093 GCA_050740755.1 Gammaproteobacteria bacterium | reverse complement strand
CGAGGGAGGGTCAGGGTGGGGGTAAAAGGCGCTGCGTCGGGAAACAGGCTTGGGCAGCGAACGTCGCGCCGGACCCCCACCCAGGGGGAAGGGACGAAGAATTTCAAATGTCTTTGGCTGGGGAGTTACTCCCTTTTCCGCGTAATGCCGAGCTTTTTCATGCGCCATTCCAGGGTCGTCTGCTTGATCCCGAGGATGTCCGCCGCGCCCCCCTTGCCGCTCGCACGCAGCCTGGAGCTCCGGGGCGAGCTCGCCTACCTCATCGAGGAACAGGGTGCCGCCATCGGCTAGCTCGAAGCGCCCGGGCTTACGCGCCAGCGCCCCGGTAAAGGCCCCTTCTCGTGGCCGAAAGCTCGCTCTCGACGAGGCTCGGGGGCAAGGTCGCACAGTTGAGCTTGATGAAGGGCCGCTCTCGACGTGTGCTCAGCCAGTGGATCGCTTGGGCGATGAGCTCCTTGCCGGTGCCGGTCTCACCGCTCACCAGCACAGTGGCATCGGTTTCCGAGACCTGCCGCACCTGGCTCATCACCTCGCGCAGGCCCCGGAGGCCCCGACCAGCTCCTGCCCCGCCTGCAACTCCTCCTCGAGATAGCGATTCAAGCCCCGCAATTGGCGGCACTCGGCCTCGGCCTTCTTGCAATGATGCGCGACAGTCGCTCCTTGTTTTCCTGGAGCCCTCCGGCTCGGCCCCCGCTGTGACTCACCCCTGCCTGGTTCCCCCATTGTCCAATCTCGGGTCGTCGGGCACTATACGGACGGCCCCCGGCCCGGACAGTACCGGTCGGGATCGATGGCGGATCGACGCGGCCATCCATTTGCAGTCTCCCAGCCATGCCGGCCCTCCAGCACTCGTTCAAGACCTTGAGGCGCGAATGGCGCTCGGGTGAGCTCCGGCTCATCGCGGCGGCGCTCGTCGTTGCCGTCGCGGCCGTGACCGCCGTGACGCTCTTCACCGATCGGGTGCGCCAGGCCATGGTGCTGCGCGCCAACACGCTGCTCGCGGCCGATCTGGCCCTCGATTCGTCGTTCCCGATCGCCGAGCCCTACCTCGAGGAGGCCCGGCGCCTGGGGCTCGAGACGGCACAGACCTTATCGTTTCGCAGCATGCTGGTGGTCGGAGAGCGCATGCAGCTCGTCGAGGTCAAGGCGGTGGATAGAGACTATCCCCTGCGCGGCCGGCTGGCCGTGGGCACAGACCCCTTCGCCGCCCCCGTGCCGACCGATGTCGTGCCCGAGCCGGGCATAGCGTGGGCAGATGCGCAGCTCGCCCAGGTCTTGAAGCTCGCCCCCGGTCAGGGGATCACGCTGGGAGACGCGACCTTGGCCGTCGGCCCGGTCCTCCTCTACGAGCCGGACCGGGGCGGGGAGGCCTTCCACATCGCCCCGAGGCTGCTCATGAACCGCGCGGATGTCCCGGCCACCGGGCTCATCGCGCCGGGGAGCCGGGTGAGTTATCGACTGCTCGTGGCCGGCGAGCCCCGGGCCATCGGCAGCTACCGCGGCTTCGTCGAAGCACGGGCAAACGAGGCGGTCGAGCTTGTGAGCGTGGGCGACGCCCGGCCGGCGCTGCGCGTGACGCTCGAGCGCGGCGAGCAGTACCTGAGGCTCACGGCGCTCGCGAGCCTCTTCCTCGCCGGCATCGCGATCGCCATGGCCGCGCGCCGCTTCGCGACCCGGCACCTGGACCACTGCGCGATCCTGCGCACCCTCGGCGCGACCCAGGGCTTCATCCTCAGGGTCTATGCATTGTGCCTCTTGTGGCTCGGGCTCCTGACCAGCGCGCTCGGCTGCCTCGTGGGCGCCGGCGCCCAGTTCGTGCTCGCGCGCCTCCTGACCGGCCTCGTCGAGGGGGACCTGCCGGCCCCCTCCTGGACACCGCTCGCCATCGGCACGGTCACGGGCCTCACCGCGCTCATCGGTTTCGCCCTGCCGCCGATCGCGCAACTCCGGCACACCCCGCCCGCGCGCGTGTTGAGGCGCGACCTCGGTAGCGGTCACCCCCCCGCCCACCTCATCTACGTCGCGGCCATCGCCACCCTCCTCTTGCTCACGAGCTGGCACGCGCAGGAGATCTGGCTCACGCTCTACGTGGTCGGCGGGAGCTTCGCGACCACGGCGGCCCTGGCCTTGTGTGGCTGGCTCCTGGTCCGGGGGCTGCGGCCGCTGTGCCGGCGCGTGGGGATCGCCTGGCGCTACGGGCTCGCCAACATCGCGCGGCGCGGGGCGGCGAGCGTCGCGCAGTCGGTGGCGCTCGGCCTCGGCATCATGGCGATCCTGCTGCTCACGGTGGTGCGCGGCGATCTCCTGGCGAACTGGCAGGCGCGCCTGCCCCCCGATGCGCCCAATCACTTCGCGATCAACATCCAGCCGGCCGAGGTCGAGGCGGTACGTGCGTTCTTCGCCGAGCACGGCCGCTCCCCCCCTACGCTCTACCCCATCGTGCACGGGCGATTGCGGGCCATCGGCGGAAAGCCCATCGCGGTCGAACGCTATGAGGACGAACGCGCCCGGCGCCTCGCCGGCCGGGAGTTCCACCTGACTTGGGCCGCGGAGCTGCCCCACGACAACCGCGTGCTCGCGGGCCGCTGGTGGGGGAGCGGGGCGTCTCGGGAGCTCTCGGTCGAGACCGAGCTGGCCGCGCTCCTCGGGATCCGGCTCGGCGACCGCCTGCGTTTCCAGGTCCTCGACCAGGACCTCGAGGGCACGGTCACGAGCCTGAGGAGCGTGGCCTGGGACTCCTTCAACCCCAACTTCTTCGTGATCGCGGCGCCCGGGATGCTCGATGCCTTTTCCGAGAGCTACATCACGAGCTTTTATCTCGGGGGCGAGCAGAAACCCTGGCTCTTCGACCTGGTGAAGCGCTTCCCGAGCGTCACCCTGCTCGATCTGGCGGCCCTCATGGACGAGATCCAGGCAATCATCGATCGCGTGGCCATGGCCGTCGAGTTCGTGTTCGGCTTCGCCCTCCTGGCCGGGCTCCTAGTGCTCTTCGCCGCCGTGCACGCGACGCTCGACGAGCGCCTGCGCGAGAGCGCCGTGTTGCGGACCTTGGGGGCCGGGCGCGGGGTGGTGGCACGCGGACTGGCGGCGGAGTTCCTGACGCTCGGGGTGATCGCGGGCCTGCTCGCGGCGGTCGGGGCCTCCGGGATCGGGTTTCTACTCGCCCGCCACGTGTTCGACATCGCCTTCACGTTCAACCTCGCCCTCCTCGCCTACGGCATCGTGGGGGGAGGCCTCGGGGTTACGGCCTTCGGGCTCATCGCGACGCGGCCGGTATTGAACAGCGCCCCCCTCGAGACCCTGCGGCGGGTGTAACCGCTATCCGCCGTGCGCCCGTGCATTCTCACACCGCAGAAACCCTGCGGCGACGAAGGGGGCCCGGCCTACTTCGTCTTGGTACCCGACGGCCGCAGCTTGCCGAGGTACAGTGCCACTCGCTCGGACACGTTCTCGAGCGGCCTGCACGCAGCCGTTGACCGCCTGCACGTCGGCCGCGGGCAAGGTCGAGCCCTGGTTGGCGACGCGTTGCCAGTCCTGCACCTTGCCCACCGTGGCGGTCGGGCCGCCGTACTCGGTGTTCACGAACCTCAGGTTCGATGCGGGGTTGTCGCCGGGGATGCAGGGCGAGATCCGGGGCGCAGCCGGTGTTTTCACACACGCTCCGTCCGGTCGAGGTTCCGTTATTCCAATTCTTCCCCGGCCTGATTGAGCGCGGTCTCCAAGCGCGTCAGGATCTCGTCGGCCACCGGGCCGCTCTCCCAATTGCCGTCCTCATCCAGCACCACCACCTCGGTCTTCTCGCCGATGCCGGTCAACTGCACCTCGTGCTCGGTCTCGTCGCCGCGCCAGAAGGCCAGGGACGATAGGAAACCCGCCTGCTCGGCACCGGGAGCCCCGGTAAAATCGACGAAATACACGCCGCGATCCCGATCCTCGTCCGCGACCGTGAAGCCGGCCCTGGCCAGGGCCCGACCGGTCAGATGCCAGGCCTCGGAAAAGTCCTCGGTGACACGCAGGTATTTCTTGCCCTCCCCGGCGCTCACCAGCTCGGCCCGCCCGCCCGCGCCCGTTTCGCCTGCGGCAGGGGATGGCGGCGAACGTTCGGTCTCGTGTTCGGGCTCATCCTCGGGCTCATCCGCCGGATCATCTTCGGGGCCGCCTGCCGGGGCACGGGCCGCATAGGATCGGGCCTCGGACTCCGACTCGGAATCGGACTCGGCCTCGGAATCGGGTTCGGGCTCGGCTTCCGATGCCTCTTCCTCCTCGTCGGCCGGTGAGCTGTAATCGGAGTCCTCGTCGGCAATGCGCTCGTCCGGATCGTCGTCCGACCGGCCGTCGTCGGAGCGGCTGTCGTCGAGCGCGGTGGTGTCTTCCGGCGTCGGGACGTCTTCCGGGTAATCCTCCGCCGGGGCACGATACGGTTCTCCGCCCGGGCCACCCCCCGACCGTTCGCCGCTGCCGCGCCTGGCGATGCGTTCCTGATACGTCGAATAGCTGGCGGTACCCCTGGCGTCCACCTCCGGTACCGACAGGGTGTCCGAGATGGCATCGGAGGACAGGTCGGGGGGTATCTCGAGGTCGGGCAAGGACGCGCTCTTCTGGTACTCCTTGTTGCGGTCGGGCACGACGTCGTCGAAGGTCGGGAACCAACTGCACCCGAGCATCGCAGAGAGGCAAAGACCGAGGATCCATCCACGCACCATGGGCCCATGCATCATAAGGTTTTGCCTC
Organism: Gammaproteobacteria bacterium; assembly: GCA_050740755.1. Classification (GTDB taxonomy): domain Bacteria; phylum Pseudomonadota; class Gammaproteobacteria; order JACCXJ01; family JACCXJ01; genus JACCXJ01. The sequence goes on along the minus strand of JBOIDT010000037.1, from coordinate 18,362 downwards.
ACGCTTGACCTCACGTTCGGGCCCCGCTCGGGACCGCGGAAACAAGTACGTTTAGGGACACGCGGATGCCTCCCCGGCGACCGCGGGCGGGCATGGGGATTCCGCGGCGGCCCCGGGGACGCCCGCTTGCCGCATGGCCTCCCGGACAGGAGCATGACAGGGCTCGGCCAACCACGTCAGGGGCAGCCGGATCCCGCGTCGGATGAGCCCCATCTGGTGGAGCGCCCATTTCGCCGGGATGGGGTTGGACTCGACGAACAGATGACGGTGCAGGCCGCGGAGCCGCGCATCGATCGACACCGCCCTCGCTCGATCCCCCGTCGCGGCGGCGGCACACATCTCGTGCATGGCCTTCGGCGCCACATTGGCGGTCACGGAGATCACCCCCTGCCCGCCCCGCAGGATGAACTCCATGGTGGTAGCATCGTCCCCGCTCAGGAGCACGAAATCGGGCCCGCAGCGCTCCCGCAAGGCCTCGACGCGATCCAAGTCTCCGGTCGCCTCCTTGACACCGACGATGTGCTTGACCCGAGACAGGCGCCCCACCGTCTCGGGCAGCATGTCGCAGGCCGTGCGGCCCGGGACGTTATACAGGATCTGGGGAATGGCCACCGCCTCGGCCACGGCCCGATGGTGCAGATAGAGCCCCTCTTGCGTGGGCTTGTTGTAGTACGGTGTGACCAGCAGGCAGGCATCGGCACCGGCGGCGCGCGCGCAGGCGCTCAGGCGGATGGCCTCGGTGGTCGAGTTGGCGCCGGTGCCGGCAATCACCGGCACCCGCTTACGGACTTGCCGGACGACCTGGCGGATCACCTCGCAGTGCTCCTCCTCGTTCAGGGTCGCGGACTCACCCGTGGTCCCGACGGCCACGATGCCGTCGCTGCCGTTCTCGATATGGAACTCGCAAAGCCCCCGCAGCCCATCCCAGTCGATGGGGACCTCCGCGCCCTGCCCGGTCTCCATTGGCGTGGCCAGGGCCACGATACTGCCTCGAAACATCGATCGGGTCTCTCAACGCCCGTTATGGACCGGGCATAGTACGTGCCCGCTTCGCACTTGACAAGGACGGTCCCGCCCCTTTCTCCCGCGCTCGCGGCGCCTCCGGCTGGCGGATCCCGGCACGATTTCAGGTATACTTTTCGTTCGCCCTTTGGCCCGGCGCCCGGACCCAGGATGCAGAATCACTTCGTCATCTCCGCCCTCGGCAACAACCGCCCGGGGCTCGTGCATCAATTATCGAAGGCCGTCAAGGACTGCGGCTGCAACATCCTCGACAGCCGCATGGCGGTCCTGGGCGGCGAGTTCGCCGTGATCCTGCTCCTCGCGGGCACCTGGGATGCTATCGCCAAGATCGAGAGCATGATCCCGCGCCTCGAGGACAGCCTGGACCTCACGCTCATTTCGCGCCGCACCGAGGTCCGCGAGAAGGTCGCCAACCTCATGCCCTACGCGGTCGAGGTGGTGGCGAGCGATCGGCCGGGGATCGTCCACGACATCGCGCAGTTCTTCTCGTCGCGGGACATCAACATCGAAGAGCTGTTCACCGGCAGCTACTCGGCCGCCCATACCGGGACCCCCATGTTCTCACTGCACGTGACCATCAGCGTCCCGACCAACACCTCCATCGCGGCGCTGCGCGGCGAGTTCATGGATCTCTGCGACCAGCTCAACCTGGATGCGGTCATGGAACCCGTCAAGTGAGGCCCCATATGAGCCCACCTGCATGAGCCCGCCCGCGCTCGGCCACCCGGTGCCCGACTTCGAGCTGCCCGCGACCGGTGGGAAAGCGATCCGGCTGTCCGCGCTCCGAGGCCACGCCGTGGTCCTGTATTTCTACCCCAAGGACGGCACCCCGGGTTGCACCCTCGAGAGCCGGGACTTCCGCGACCAGTTACCGGCGTTCGCGCGCGCCCATGCCGTGGTCCTCGGCGTGTCGCGCGACGGGCTCGGCTCCCACGAGCGGTTCAAGGGTGCGGAGTGCCTGCCCTTCGAGCTCCTGTCCGACGAGGACGAGGCCCTGTGCCGCCAGTACGATGTCCTCAAGGAAAAGAACCTATACGGCAGGAAGGTGATGGGGATAGAACGCAGCACCTTCCTCATCGATGGCGACGGCGTGTTGCGCCGGGAATGGCGCAAGGTCAAGGTGGAAGGCCACGTCGCCGAGGTGTTGCTCGCGCTCCAGGCCCTTTAGGGAGCGCGGCTCCAGCCTAGAGAGCGCGCCTCGGTGGTCACCGAGCCCTGTCCACGGCTGTTCGTGCTCGACACCAATGTGTTGCTGCACGATCCGACGGCGTTGTTCCGCTTCGAGGAGCACGACCTGTACGTGCCCATGGTGGTCCTGGAGGAGCTGGACGCGGCCAAGAAAGGCGCCTCGGAGCTGGCCCGCAACGCCCGCCAGGTCAGCCGCTTCCTGGATGAGCTGATCGGCGACGCCGACCGCCGGGCCATCGAGCAGGGGCTGCCGCTCCCGCAGCCGACGAGTGCTCGCAACGGCGACCTGCCCGGGGGACCGATTGCTCCTCTGGGGCCTCGGGGCGGACGCCTGTTCCTGCAGACCGAGCCGCTCAGCGTGGACCTGCCCGCGCCCATGCCCGGCACCAAGCCGGACCACATCATCCTGGCCGCGGCCATCGCTCTCGGGCCGCTCCGTCCCGAGCGCACCGTCATCCTGGTCTCCAAGGACATCAACCTGCGCATCAAGGCGCGAGTCCTCGGCGTCCCGGCCGAGGACTACTATAGCGACCGGGTCATCGACGACGCCCGCCTGCTCTATGCCGGAACCCACGAGCTCCCCCCCGATTTCTGGGAGCGTCATGGCGAGAACATGCGCTGCTGGCAGGAGCACGGCCGTACCTTCTATGACGTGCAGGGACCGCAGGTAGCGCGCTGGTACCCGAACGAGTTCCTCTACCAGACCGGCCGGGAGGACTTCGAGGTCATCGTCCGGCGCGGGCAGGGCGAGCGCACCACGCTCCAGAAGGTCGTCGATTACCGGGCGGCCCGCAACGGCGTCTGGGGCATCACCGCCCGCAACCGCGAGCAGAACTACGCCTTGAACCTGCTCATGGACCCGGGCATCGATTTCGTGACCCTGCTCGGCACGGCCGGGACCGGCAAGACCTTGCTGGCGCTCGCCGCGGGCCTCGCGCAGACCATGGAGATGCAGCGCTATCGCGAGATCGTCATGACCCGCATCACAGTGCCGGTGGGCGAGGACATCGGTTTCCTCCCGGGCACCGAGGAGGAGAAGATGACTCCCTGGATGGGGGCCTTGCTCGACAACCTGGAGGTCCTGACGCAGACCGATGTCGGTGGAGACTGGGGGCGCACCGCCACCACCGATCTGTTACAGAAACGCATCAAGATCCGCTCGCTCAGCTTCATGCGCGGCCGCACCTTCCTGAACCGTTATGTGATCATCGACGAGGCCCAGAACCTGACCGCGAAGCAGATGAAGACCCTCATCACCCGCGCCGGTCCCGGCACCAAGATCGTCTGCCTCGGCAACCTCGCCCAGATCGACACCCCCTACCTGAGCGAGACCACCTCGGGCCTAACCTACGCGGTGGACCGTTTCAAAGAGTGGGAGTACAGCGGGCATGTGATCCTCTTGCGCGGCGAGCGTTCACGGCTCGCGGACTTCGCGGCCGAGGCGCTGTAGTCCCCCGCTACGCTTCGGGACACCGCCGCCGGGGTATCTTCTCGAACCTGCGCTGATCTCCCCGTGGCAGGAATTCGCGCCCGGCGAATATCCACGCCGTCCCAATGACCGCGCCGACCTCGCAGAGGCCACCGAAGGAGTGCAGCCGCTATGCTAAGATGCCCTCACCGGCGCCGAGCGCGCCGCAAGACCGCATGGCACCTGATCCGGCAGGCGGCGATCTCGCGGCCTGCCCGCCGTAGTTGGTGATAGCTCCATTCGTGGTAGAAATGTGCCATGACGACCACTGACCCCGTTTTGCTGAAGTTCCGCGCCGTCCTTGATAGGGTGTACGGCGAGCGGATCGAACGCGTTGTCCTGTATGGATCGCGGGCGCGCGGCGACGCGCACTTAGACTCGGACTATGACGTCGCGGTGTTTCTAACAGACCTGACGGATCGGTGGATCGAGATCGACCGGATCGCGGAAATCGAGACGGACATCCTCTGCGAAACCGGAGCCGTCATTAACGCCCTGCCCTTCCGCGCCGGTGACTATCGGGAAAGGACCCCCCTGATGCACGAGCTGCGCCGCGAGGGGCTCGACGTATGACACCGGAAGCCGGGGATTATCTGGCGAAAGCCCGCCACGCGCTGGCGGAAGCACGGGCGGTCATGGGCATCGGGCTTGCGGACGCCGCAGGCCGCGCGGCCTACCTCGCCGCTTACCATGCTGCTCAAGCCTATATCTTCACCGGCACCGGCCAAGCGGCGAAGACCCATAGTGGCGTTCGCAGCGAGTTTTCCCGGCTGGCAAAGGATGACCCGAGGATCGACCGAAGTTTTCTGACCTTTCTGGCGCAGGCCTACACGCTCAAAGAGGTGGCCGATTACGAAATGGGGCCGGGGGCGGTCGTGCCGCCGGAACGGGCAGCGGCGGCTATCGAAACAGCGGCGCGTTTCCTTGATCGGATCGACGGATTGCTTACGACAACCAACCCGGCCCGGCCGCTGTGAACCCGACACAAAGATCGTTTGCCTCGGCAACCTCGCCCAGATCGACAGCCCCTGCCTGAGCGAGACCACCTCCGGCCTGACCTATGCGGTGGACCGTTTCAAGGAGTGGGGGTACAGCGGCCACGTGATCCTCTTGCGCGGCGAGCGCTCACGGCTCGCGGACTTCGCGGCGGAGGCACTGTAGCCTGGATTTCTCGCCGCCACCCTGCAAGCGGCGCGGGGCACAGCCGCCGAAGGGGTGCGCCGGCTATGCTCACGGTCTGGCCTATTTGTCAAGCCGCACTGCTCCCGCTTCACGGTTGAGCCGCTTCACGCTTGTCTCCGGATCCCCGTGGTGGGATACTTCAGGCGCCAGGGCGATGCGATGAAGAATGTACCATGCAGTTGGTGTAAGGGCACAGGTCAACACGGGGGTATTCCGTGTCGCATTTGCGGTGGCGTCGGGTTTGCTGCGCCAAAAACCATCAACCCAAAATGACACCATCGAACGAGGCGGGGACACTTTTACCGTCTTGATTGATCTATACTGCGCCGTGATCAACTGTTGGTGGCAAGTACAACCATATGACGACCACATTCCGAGTTGACACCTATGACGGCAAGTCGTACGTTGGCGAGATACGCGGCGGATTCATCGATATTGACGGCCTGGGGATTACTGCACAGAACATTATCGCTGCCAGTATTCCTTCGAATGTTTACGGTCCAGCCCATACGGCGGTGACCTTACAGGGATTCTTCGAACTCGTTGACCGAACTAGGTTGACCGTCCGTGGCAGGAGAAGTACGGGCTTCTTCGGCGGCGTTTCGGGAAACTGGTCGGGTGAAATCTTGCTCTATGTGGAGAGTATTGGAAAAGAGATCGTAGTTCCAGCTAATGATATAAGGCAGATCGAACCGTGCCCAGCTTCCGAGTCCTCGTGAGTCTTTGCGTGCGGGTTGTCTGAAAAGCTCACAGTCAGGCCTATTAGTCAAGTAGGCAAGGCACCCACCCGTCAGCAGGTAGCCGCCTGAACCAAGGCACCAGACCGCCGGCCGTAAGGCTTCGCAGGCATTTGCCGACATACCGCGTATGTTTGGCGACGACGAGGCCTATTACGCTCGCGCGGCGGAGGAGATAGCCAGCCGCGAGGTTCGCCCGGGCCTCTGGGCCAAGGCCCTGGCCGAGACCGGCTGTGATGAGCCGCTGGCCCGGGCGCGCTACCTCAAGCTGCGGGTCAAAACGATGAAGGCCGAGGTCGCAGCGGCGGGCCGCCTGGTCAGAGAGCAGGAACGCGCGATGCGGCGGCGGGCTGAGGAGCAGGCGGAGCAGCCCTGGACCGTCTGGACCGTCTTGAGTACCGTCGGGAGTGCCGTATGGGGGCTCTTTTGTTTAGCTGTCTTGCTGGGCTGGGGTTGGCGCCTCCTCGAATGGCTAGCGAAGCGCCTTTGAACTCCGTCGGCCGTTTGTCAAGTATGCCTAACACTCGTTAGTTTAGAGCCACCCAAGGTTGTCCCACCTCCTTCGGGGGTGGGACCCCTTTCCCGCCCCTCCCGTTTTTTTTCCTCCCGAGCGTAGCCCGCACCGTTTCGCCCCGTTCCGCAGGATGGTTCATATGAACGATGTTGAGATATCACCTGAAGTTCTGGGGCATCAATGTATGTTAAGATGCCGGCACCCTCGGCCCTCTCCTACTAAATAACGCCATGGTCGATTTCGCCAGAGAGCTGTCCCCCGTCAACATCGAAGACGAGATGCGCCAGTCCTATCTGGACTACGCCATGAGCGTCATCGTGGGGCGCGCCCTGCCCGATGCCCGCGACGGGCTCAAGCCCGTACACCGGCGCGTCCTGTACGCGATGCGCGAGCTCGGCAACGACTGGAACAAGCCCTACAAGAAATCGGCGCGCGTGGTCGGCGACGTCATCGGCAAATACCACCCCCACGGCGACGTGGCCATCTACGACACCATCGTGCGCATGGCCCAGCCCTTCTCGCTGCGCTACATGCTCATCGATGGGCAGGGCAATTTCGGTTCGGTGGACGGCGATTCCCCGGCGGCCATGCGCTATACCGAGGTGCGCATGTCGCGCATCGCGCACGAGTTGCTGGCCGATCTCGATGAGGAGACGGTCGATTTCGTCCCCAACTACGACGGCTCGGAGACCGAGCCCTCGATCCTGCCGACGCGCGTCCCCAACCTCTTGATCAACGGCTCGACCGGGATCGCGGTCGGGATGGCCACCAACATCCCCCCGCACAACCTGCGCGAGGTGATCGACGCCTGCCTGGCGCTCGTCGAGCGGCCGGAGCTGACGGTCGCGGATCTCTGCGAGCTCATCCCCGGTCCCGATTTCCCGACCGCGGGGATCATCCACGGCATCGCCGGGATCCGCGAGGCCTATGCGAGCGGCCGGGGACGCATCTACCTGCGCGCCAGGACCTCGTTCGAGAACGAGGGGGAACGCATCGTGGTCTCCGAGCTGCCCTACCAGGTCAACAAGGCCAAGCTCCAGGAACGCATCGCCGAGCTCGTCAAGGACAAGAAGCTCGAAGGGATCCGCGAGATGCGCGACGAGTCCGACAAGGACGGCATGCGCCTGGTGATCGAGCTCAAACGCGGGGAGATCGCGGAAGTGGTCCTGAACAACCTCTTCCAGCACACCAACCTGCAGGTGGTGTTCGGCATCAACGTGGTGGCCCTGGTGCAGGGCCGGCCGCGGACGCTGAACCTCAAGGAGATCCTGGAGTGCTTCCTGCGCCACCGGCGGGAGGTAGTCACACGCCGCACCCTCTACCGGCTCCGAAAAACCCGCGATCGCGCCCATGTGCTGGAAGGCCTCGCCGTGGCGCTTGCCAACATCGATCCCATCATCGCCCTCATCAAGGCCTCGACCAGCCCCGCCGAGGCCAAGCGGCGACTGATGGAGAACGTCTGGGCGCCCGGTGTGGTGGTCGAGATGCTGGGGCGCGCGGGGGCCGAGTCTTCGCGGCCGCGCGATCTGCCCGAGCAGTACGGCCTCAGCGCGGACGGTTATAGACTCTCCGAGGTCCAGGCCCAGTCGATCCTGGATTTGAGACTGCAGCGGCTCACGGCCCTGGAGCAGGACAAAGTCATCGAGGAGTACCAGTCCCTCCTGCAACAGATCCAGGACCTCCTCGATATCCTGAGGCTCCCCGGGCGGCTCATGGAGGTGATCCGCGAGGAGCTCACGGCGGCCCATGATCAGTTCAGCGATCCGCGCCGCACCGAGATCCGTACCGACGCGGCCGATCTCCGACTCGAGGATCTGATCAGCGAGGAGGACGTCGTCGTGACCCTCTCGCACGAAGGCTATGCCAAGGCCCAGCCGCTCGATCAGTACCGCTCGCAACGCCGCGGCGGCAAGGGCAAGACCGCGGCCACGATGAAGGAAGAGGACTTCATCGAGAAGCTCTTCGTGGCCAATACCCACGACACCATCCTGTGCTTCTCGAGCCTCGGCCGGCTCTACTGGCTCAAGGTCTACGAGCTGCCGCAGGCGGGACGGACCGCGCGCGGCAAGCCCATGGTCAACCTCCTGCCGCTCGGCGAGGGCGAGCGCATCACCGCCATCCTGCCCATCAAGTCCTTCGAGCAGGAGGGTTTCGTGCTCATGGCCACGCGCCAGGGCGTCGTCAAGAAATGCCCGCTGGCCGAGTTCTCGCGCCCGCGCCCGAGCGGGATCATCGCCATCGAGCTCCCCGAAGGCGACCGGCTCGTCGGCGTCGCCTTGACCGATGGGGAGCAGGACGTGATGCTGTTCTCGAGCGCCGGTAAGGCCGTGCGCTTCCGGGAGGGCGAGGTGCGCGCCATGGGGCGCACGGCGCGCGGGGTCCGCGGCCTCCGGCTCGCGGAGGGCGAGACGGTGATCGCGCTCATCATCGTCGTGCCCGGCACCCACATCCTGTGCGCCACCGAGCGCGGCTACGGCAAGCGCACCCCGGTCGAGGACTACCCGCGCCACGGGCGCGGCGGCCAGGGCGTCATCGCCATCCAGACGACGGCCCGCAACGGCCTGCTCGTCGGCGCCATCGCCGTCCGCGACGAAGACGAGGTGATGCTGGTCAGCAACCGCGGCATGCTGGTCCGAACGCCGGCCCGCGACATCAGCATCGTAGGCCGGAACACCCAGGGCGTGCGCCTCATCGACCTGCCCGAGGACGAGCGCCTGGTCGGGATGGAGGGCTTCGTGGATTACGGGGAGGAATAGGCGGGAGCGCCGCAGGGCCGCGAAATCGTAAGCCCGCTGTACGCGGGATCAGCTTATCGGCCATCCTCGTTCACCCCGGCCTTCCCAGCCCCTGTCCCCACCCCGGCGAGCGGCCGAAACGGCCGCCCGCCGGGGCGGACGCCAAGGGGCAAAGTATCAAAGGGCCAACTAGCGGGCGGCACGAAACCCGATGACGTTGTTCATGAACGACGGGGTAAAGAACCCACTCACCGCGAAGACCCCGGCATCCGAGCCGCTGGTAAAGTCGCCGCCGCGGAGGAGCGCGCCGGGATTCGATCCGGTGGAGGCCCCGGCCAGGCAGTTGAAATCACCCGTGCCAGCAAACAGCTCAGGGACGCACCCCGTAGACCGCGGCACCCAGTCGGCCACCCACTCGAAGACGTTCCCCACCGGGTCGAAGGCCCCCACATCGGAGACGCAGCCCGCGGTGCCCGTAGGTTCGACAACCCCGGAGCTGACATTACAGGGAGCGCCATCCGGCGTCCCGAGCGCCGCGGCCTGCCACTCGGCGTTGCTCGGCAGGCGCTTGCCCGCATTGCGAGCGGCGGCCGCCGCCTGGAACCAAGTGAGGAAGGCAGAGGGCGTCACCCCGGGGATCGACACGGCGTAGAAGTCCACGCAGCCGTTGCCGGTGTCCGGGCAGCCGGCGCCGTAGTCATCGGACGCAGCTCCACGCTGGACGGCGCCCGCTTCGGTCAGATCGGTCGGTGTCACGGTGCCGTCCTGAATGCTCGCGATGAGCGCGGCGTCGGTGGTCTCCCACACGCTGGCCTCATACGTATCGATGCAGGTCGTGCCCGTCAGGACCGAATCCGGGGGACAGGTGATCGGGAAGGCCGGCCCGGGGGGACCCGCGGCGCCGGCCGGACCGGTTGGACCGGCTGGACCGGCTGGACCCGCGGCGCCGGCTGGCCCTGCGGGCCCGGTGATGCTCCAGTGTTCTACCGCTTCCACAAGGAGGCAGTTCCCAGAGGTGATCTGGCGGAGGATACCAGTCAATATCACCCGGCAAGCGTGGATTACATCCGGCGTACCAAAAGGCACGGGAGCGTGGGCATAGACCACCGTCGTAGGTAGGCCCATCAGGAGCCCCACGGCGGCGGCCGCCATCACCACCCTCGGAGCCACCCCTCGCATGAGTACCCTCCACCGGACTCTGGGTTGCCACGTCTTTTGCCGTAGATAGGTTGCTGTGTCCATGGTTTTCTCCAGTTTATAGCTTGTTCCCCCTTCTCCGCCGACTCATCCTATTACATACCGCATCCCCTGTACACGACTAGCCCCTCCGCTCTAGTATCACTCGTAGGGGGCTGAACCCCGGTGAAAGCGGATCGGGGGCTGGCTCCTTGGCACCGTGCGGCCGGCCGAGCCGCTCACACCGATTCCGGCGCCAGCTCCCCGACCCGCACGATCTTCATGCCGTTCGTGCCCCCCGCCGAGCCCCGCAAGTCGCCCTTGGTGATGATGAGGACATCGCCGTCGCGGACGGCCTTGCGTTCGAGCAGGATCACCACCATCTCGCGGTTGACCTGCAGGAAGTCGGTGTGGGTGACATCGAAAGCGATGGGGCAGACGCCGCGATAGAGGGTGATCTTGCGCAGGGTCTCCGCGCTCCGGGTGAAGGCGAAGATGGGGATGTCGGAGCGGATGCGTGACATCCACATGCAGGTCGACCCGGTCTCGGTCAGGGCCGCGATGGCCTTGGCACCGATATGGTTTGCCGCGTACATGACCGACATGGCGATGGCCTCGTCGATGCGCGAGAACTGTGCATCGATGCGGTAGTCCGCGCCCTGCGTGCCCCAGTTGCGCTCGGTCTCGCGGCAGATGCGGTCCATGGCCGCGACCGCCCGGTGGGGATGCTTGCCGATGCTGGTCTCCGCCGACAGCATCACGGCATCGGTGCCGTCCAGCACCGCGTTGGCGACATCGAAGACCTCGGCGCGCGTCGGAATGTGGTTCTCGATCATCGACTCCATCATCTGGGTCGCCGTGATCACCACCCGGTTCCTATCGCGGGCCAGCGCGATGAGCCGCTTCTGCGCCGGGGGCAGGGCCGCATCCCCGATCTCGACCCCGAGATCGCCACGCGCGATCATGATCCCGTCGGCGGCCAAGAGGATCTCCTCGATGTGCTGCAAGGCCTCGGCGCGCTCGATCTTGGCGATGATGCCGGCGCGGCCGCCGGCCTCGGCCACGAGTTGCCTGGCCTCGCCGATGTCGGCGGCGCTGCGCGGGAAGGAGATGGCGATGTAATCGGCCCCGATGTCCACGGCATGGCGGAGATCGGACCGGTCCTTGTCGGTGAGCGCCCCGGCGGACAGTCCCCCGCCCGCGCGGTTCAGGCCCTTGCTGTCGGAGAGGGTGCCGCCCATGCGCACGAGGCACTGAACGCGGCTCCCGCCGACCTCTTGGACCTCCAGCACGATGCGCCCGTCATCGATGAGGAGGGTGTCGCCCGGCGCGACGTCCTTGGGGAGGTCGCGATAGGTGACGCCCACCTGATGCCGGTCGCCGGCGTTTTCGGGGAGGTCCATGTCCAGCGTGAATACCTGGCCCTCGCGCAGAAATATCGCGTTTTCTCGGAAACGCCGGATACGGACCTTGGGGCCCTGGAGATCCGCGATGACGCCGATGGGCGTGGCCCGCGCCTGGGAATGTCGTCGGAGCAGATCGAGACGCTCGCGGTGGCTGTCCTGGGTACCGTGGGAATAGTTGAGGCGCACCACATCGACGCCCGCGGCCACCACGGCATCGAGGACCTCGGGGTCGTCGGTGGCCGGACCCAAGGTCGCGACGATCTTGGTCCGGCGGATGATGGACGGGTGATCGCGGGGGCAAGGCGCCGCACCACTCCTGAGTGGCATGGCTCAGCCCGTGGCGACTGAAAGGGAAGTCGGGGTCATCAGTGCCGCACTAGGTCCCCACCGGTACCGAGATCACCGCCGGTCATGGCCGAACTCCAGGATCACGGTGCCGCCCGGGTGGTAGACCCTGATCTGTTTCTTGCCCGCGTGGGTCGTAGTGCGCTCGGTGGACACGGACGCCGGCTCCGCCGCGACGGCCTCGCTCCCGGCTGGCTGAGCCGTCGCTGCCGGCGCGGGGGCCCGCTCCTCGACCTGCCTCACTGGAGACGGAGCCGGCTCCCGCATCGCCGTATCCTCCGACGATCCGGGCCGAGGCGCCGGCGTTGGGGCCGGCGCCGGCGGCGCTGTCGAGACCCCCGCTTCTTCCTTGGCGACCTCCTCGGCCGGGACCACCTCGATCTGGATCCCCGAGCCGAAGGCCGTGGCTTCGGCCGGCGCGCCCCCCTTTCGAGCGACCTGCAGTTCCCCGAGCAAGGGCTCGCAGGTGGCTCGGATCTCCGAGGCCAGCGCCGCGATCCGTTGGTCCGGGCCGGACGCCTTCGATCTCCACCCTTCCTCGCCTTTGGGCACCGCCCGATCCGAGCGCGCGATCGCCTCCTCGCGCAGGCTCCGGCGATCCAGGAGCGCGCAGCGGATGGGCAGCACCTCGCCGCGTGGAGACCCTTGCCCACCGCGCGGGTCGGAATCACCCACGGTCACGGAGAACCCGGTCGGCACCTTCCCGTGCTGCACGGGCGCCAAGGTCACCTCGAGCACGTGGGAATAATCCGCCGGAGCGGCCCGCGGGGTGCGGCCCGCGGTGAGCGCTTCGATCCCTGTCTCGCCGAGACCGAGCTCGGCGGGCGTCCGGATGGGATAACCGGCGTCCGAGAGCCCCTCCTGGACCTCCGCGGTGATCGCCTCGACCGGCCGCACCCCGCCGGCGAGGCCCCTGAGCCCGCCCTGATTGTCGATGACGAGCAGCAATCCGTCGATCTTGCCTGCCGCCTGTGGCGAAAAGCCCGGGTTCACGGTGACCGCGGTACCACAGGCCGTAAGCACGGCGGTCCCGAGGCTCAAAGCGATCTTCGAGGGCATGTTGCACATCTCGTGTTTTTCGTCTAATCGATCCTTCAAATAAGCTCGATTATTCGAGCAGTCCCGCGCGCACCACGAACTCGCGGATCGCAGTAAGCCCTTCACCGGTCTTGAGGTTGGAAAACACGAAAGGCCGCTCCCCGCGCATGCGGCGCGCGTCGCGGTCCATGACCTCCAGCGAGGCCCCGACATGCGGCGCGAGGTCGATCTTATTGATCACGAGGAGGTCCGAGCGCGTGATCCCGGGACCGCCCTTGCGCGGGATCTTGTCCCCGGCCGCGACATCGATGACGTAGATCATGAGGTCCGCGAGCTCCGGGCTGAAGGTGGCGCTGAGATTATCCCCCCCACTCTCGACGAAGATGAGGTCGAGGTCGGGAAATCTCGCGGACAAATCATCCACCGCGGCCAGGTTGATCGAGGCGTCCTCGCGGATGGCGGTGTGGGGACAGCCGCCGGTCTCGACGCCCACGATGCGCTCGGCGGGCAAAGCCTGGCTCCGGATCAGAAACTCTTGGTCCTCCTTGGTGTAGATATCATTGGTCACGACCGCGATCCGGTACGCGTCGCGCATCGACCTGCACAGGGTATCGACGAGCGCCGTCTTGCCGGAGCCGACCGGTCCGCCGATCCCGACGCGCAGGGGCGGCCTATTCTCCAAGATCGGATCTCCCGGATGAGTCCATGCCCTTACGATCGAAACAGCCGCGTGTACTGGGTCTCGTGCCGGGCGCTCGCGATGCCGAGGCCGGGGCCGCTCCCGCCGAGGTCTTCGTCATCGAGGGCGCACCCGGCCCGCACGACATCGGGGATCATAGCACCGAGCCCGAGGAGCAGGCGCTGGCCGGCGGTCTGGCCGAGGGGGATGAGCTTGACGGCCGCGGCGACGAGCTGCTCGCACCCTACCCAGGCATAGGCGAGCGCCGCCTCCTCGAGTGCGATCCCGAAGCGTTCGGTGGCCAGAGCGAAGGGCGCGGCGAAGCCCCATGGCCGCTCGGGCCGTCCCGGCCGCGCCTCCTCGATGCCGAGATCGCGAAGCAGCCGCGCCAGGGCCGCTCCGAGATGGCGATCCTCGGCCCTGAGCTCCGCCGACTCGCGCGCGGCGAGGAGAAAGGCATTCCAATGTTCCAGCCCTTCCGGATCGCCCGCGGCCCAGGCCCTGTAGAGCCGCGCGAAGACTGGGATATCGAGCCGCTGTACGCTATGGCGCAACTGCCCGCCGATCCATTCGGCCGCGCCTGCTTCACCGCACACCCAGCCGGCCGCGACGGCATACTCCAATCCCCGCGAATAGGCATAGGCCCCGATCGGCATCGCCGGGCTCAAGAGCTGCCAGAGCCGGATCCGCGCCTCGACGGTGCTCATGGGACCCATGGCCCACCGCGACGGACGGGGACCAACGCCGGTTCGGATCGAGGGGGGTGTGGGGCAAACGAACCCCTATGCGAGCGCATCGTTCAGCCCGAGGCTGCCAGGGCGATGTTGGCGAACGCCAAGAGGTCATCGAGCCGTCGCTCGACGACCTCGACCATGATGTCGAGATCCAGCATCTGATACTGGTGTACCAGGATGTTACGGAACCCGACCATCGCCCGCAGGGCCGCCGCTATCGCCTCATCGATCAAGCCGGCGCGCTCCAATAACGAGAAGCTATCCTTGCTGTCCTGGGGTAGCCCCAGTTTCCTGGTCTTGATCAAATGATTGGCGATGTCGATGCAGAGCTCGCAGGCACGCTGCACGTTCAAGGCAACTGCGTCCTGCTTGAGATAATCCTCCTCGAAGGGAAGCTCGCCTTTCATGGCGTAGTATTTTCGAGCCTGCGCGATACAGCGCTCGATACTCACCTTCTTGTTCAAGACGACCTGATTCATGCGGAGTAGAACCTACCGCTGCGCAAGCCTTCCGCCAGGATCTCGGCCCGTTCCTGGCTGAGCTTCTGAAAAAACGACAACACCAGCATCTCGAACTCGTCGGCGGCGTAGGCGTTCCCGGTATGAATGCGCCGATCGGCCTCGATGATCTCCTTTTGAAAAACGGTCGAGACGACGCGCAGGTTGACGAGGTCCACCGGCTTTTCGAGCAGCGATCCCAGCTCGGAACACAGCGGGCTCATCGCCAGCATGCGGCTGGCTTTCGCCTGTGCCGGCGGCAGCAACAGGGCGATGTCCACGTCACTGTCCGGCCATTCGTTTTCGGTCCCGTAGGAGCCGAAAAGATAGATCGCCTGGGTATCGGGATAATGGCCCAACACGGGGCGAATGATATCGCCCACCACGGTCATGCCGTCACCTCTGGCGGTCCTCGAAGGACAAGCTCAGCGTGGCCCCGTCCCGTGCCGGGATGGAGCCGTCGGGATCGGCCATCGCCGCGGCGATCCTGCCGCCCGTTAGGACGATGGCCGGCTTGGCCCCGAAAGCCCAGCGCCAGATCGGCGAGTTCGCCTATCACATCATCGCGGGTCAGGAGCATCGCGCCGTGGCTCATGGGCTCCGCGACCGTCCGCCGGTCGCGCGTCCCTTCGAGGATGGCGGCGGAGAGGTAGGCGACCGCCTCCGGACAATCTAGCTTGGCCCCCCGGGCCACGCGCCGGTCGGCTGCTAGCAGCGCGGCCGTGAAGAGGAAGAGCTTGTCTTTCTCTCGTGGTGTGGAGCTCCATCGGTCCTCCCGAAACGGCAGACGCGCGGAGGGTAGCATGACGGAGGTCGGATAGGCCACAAGCTTCGCCTGGCAGATCGACCGGAGTTTCCAGCGGTACCCAGGAGACCCGCGGGACGGCCCCTCTCCGTCCCGCGTGCCATGTCCCCACGGTGTATCGCGCTGCCCATCCCGATCCACTCACTGTAGGCCCCATACTAATACGGCGGAAGTGCCGTGACAGCTGAGACTTACCCACGCAAAAAGGGCACGCAGGATGCGACGGGCCCTTGAGTCTTCCTTTCATGCGTTATCTTGAGACGAACTTACGGAGGGCAGGTCATACTTGAACTGACTATAGCATCTCCCGAGAACTGCTCCGTCGTATTGTTGCTATCTACCGCGCCGATGTTGTACGGATTACCGATGTTGATGTAGTTGTCTATCCAGTACTTAAGATAGGTTCCAAAGCTTTTAGTGCCGGCAAGAACGCTAGTCATCGTGTCCGCCCAGAAAGCCGAACGAGTAATCGCCGTGTGACAGTTAGCCTCAGGCACGTAGAAGGCAACTCTACCGGAGCCGGGGTGGTTTGCCCACATCTGCTCGGCCATGTAGACGACGCGTTCCGATTTCTCCATGCTGTAACTATCTCCGTTCGGGTTCATGAATAACCACCCACCCCAGGGCGCGGTGGAAAAGGAGGCGCCGGGGGCGCCATTCGCAGGGTCAACCACCGCGTCTGTAACCCACTGAAGTGGGCTCGAGTTCGTGTGCGTTGAGTCCTTGAGGCCCTGATAGAAGAACACGTCTTCGTCCGTGTGATAAAGGGCAACGTGTCCCTCGTCGAAGCATCTCCAGTCGTAGTTTCCGTGTGTAGCCTTGCAACTCCCGTCAAGGAACGGCTCGCTTGACGAGGCAGGATCGCCCCATGGACTCAGTAGGTCACGAACGGATCCATTGGTCTGGAAGGCAGAGTTGCTGTATGTCAGGGTGGCATCGACCGGCCCGCGAGGGGGGCCTGGGACACCCGAGTTGCTCTGCATCGTGCTAGTGCCGCTATAGTGGGCGCTATAGAGGTCAAAAGGTGGATTCGAGAAATGCGCCTCAGCCTCCAAGAACGGGATCATGCGTGAAGCAACAACGAATATAATTCTGGCGTTGGGCGCGATGTTCACTAGCTTGTCTTTGATGTACTCCATGTTCATGATGAGGCCGCCGGCGCCACCTGAATTTCCCGCCACGATAATTTGGGTCGCCGCCGACAGATCGGGCACCAGTTCCCCACCAATACAGTACGGCGGCTTTCGGGGATCCGTTTGGATGACCAGGCCCCCACCCGTACAGAAGCTGGTGCCGTTCGGCCGGTCCAGCTCTTTGAACATTGCCTCGATGAGGCGTCGCCCGTGGAAGTACATCTTCACGTCGTCCCCGCCGTAGCTCTCCGTCTTCGTCGTGTTACCCATGAAGCGGTCGAAATTGGTCTTGGCAAGCATGACGCGAGTATGGCCGTAAAACGGGTTTTTATGGTCGAAGCCAAGATGCCGGTACCGGGGACTGCTTCGTCGATGAAATCGGTGTTCGCGGTTCCCCTCGCATGCTTGCTGGTCATCTCTCTCGAGTCGGCCATGGCATCTTTGTAACCGTAGAAAAGGACATCATTGATCACGCCATCGGCGCCTTTGGCAACAAAGCTACCATCCATACAGGTCGATACGGCGCTGGCGCCGTTTATCTTCCCACATGCTCCCCCGCCTTGGAAGAAGAAGATCCATTTGGTCGCGTTCGGTACAGGGTCCAGGTGATAAAACCCTCTCGTACCATCCAGGCTTCTCCCCTTTTCGGCATCGGTGCAACCGTTATCTGTACCGGTGAGCGGGCAATAGGGGACCTTGCGGGCGTGGAGAATTCCCGAACCGCCAGTAGGCGTGTGGTCGGCGTAGCCCGTGGCCGCGGTCGTCGCACAGGACGCGTGGGACCCTAAGTCTTTTACGTACTTCTCGTACATCGTGCAGGTCTCTGCTCTCGCGGGGCCCGGCAGCGCCGTCAATGGCCCTATGAATACCAGTAGGCAGAAGCCTTCCCACCTCGTCACCGTCAGGCGGCCTGCATTGTTTCTGACACTCATGGTGTTATCCTCCAATCGTATGTATTGTGGTCGCCCGAACCGGTCGAGGGGGCCGGCAGGCCGGGATCGGCCTCTCGGGGGAGCTTATGCGAAAGTCACGGCCGGTTCTGTGAACTATTTCACACCACGCCGCGCGCAACCGGGATAACGCAGGCGTATAAGACGTATAAACCATGCCTATCCGGTTGACACCACCTATCCGTATCTGGCCCGGAGAACGCGGTCCGGTGGCCTGGCGGGGCCGACGTGGGGCAGTAGCCGTGTACCGGGGCGGCTCGATCCGTCCGCTGCGTCACTACCTGTAGGCGTAAAGCGCGACCAGATGGGCTCAGGCCCTGTAACGGCGGCAGGCGTTGGGGGCTGGCTTGTGCGGCCCCCGCTCAGAACTCGATCCGGATGGAGCCCACGAAAGTTCGCGGCGCGCCTGGTACGGCACCGATGAGGATGGGGCTCTTGAAATACTCTTGATCGAGTGCGTTCTCGACGTTGAGCTGGGCGGCGAGCCGGGTACTCCCGATGGCCCATTCATAAGCGGCCAGGAGATCCACGCGCACATAGCCGGGAAGCTCGAAGGTCCCGGCGTTGTCGCCCGGCCGTGCGTCCTCGCCGAAAATCCCGGCCCCGAGATTGACCCCGCGAAGGGGCGGTCTCGGGCCCGAAGGTCTCGCCGGTACGAGAACGCCCGAATTGCGCCATGGCGCCGAAGGATTCGGTGTAACTACCGTAAAGCGCGAGCCATGACGTCGGCTGATAGACCAAGCCGACGCGGG
>JBOIDT010000036.1:18057-23791 GCA_050740755.1 Gammaproteobacteria bacterium | reverse complement strand
GAGGTTGCGCCTGAGCTCGGCGGCGCTGAGATGCAGGGTCTGGCGCCCGATCATCGCCGTGCGCTCGAAAGAAGCCCCGAGGCCCCGTGCATAGAGCAAGAAGCGCGTGCCGTGAACGTCCAGACCCATTCGAGAACCTAGCCAACGACAGTTGAAATATATCGTCCCTTCCCCCTGGAAGGGGGAAGGTCAGGATGGGGGTCGAGCCCGTCCGATCTGACGGACATAGCCCGTAGCGCTCAACCCCCACCCTCCCCCTCCCCTGCTAGGGGGAGGGTTGAGGAACACGGTGGCGTCGCCAGCTTATTGACTCTGCTCATAAATCAGGACTTGTTCGAGCGGTCTTGTTGAACATTTTAAATGCAAGTAATCTACCCATTCGAGAGGGCCCAGGGTCGTGGCCCGGGGCAAGCCCAGCAGGGATCCCGAGCGTTCCGAAGCCCCGTCGCCGGGGATTCCGCCCTCCCTTTTTCGCAGCCTACAGGGCGAAGGCCGCCGTGACCAGTGTCACGGCCTCGACCACCTCGACCGTGGCCCCGAGCGTGTCGCCGGTACAGCCCCCGAGGTGGGCGATCATGATGCGGCGTAGCAGATACACGGTCGCGAGCGCGCCGGCCGTCGCAAACACACCGAGCCCGAACGCGCAAACGACGAACGTCACCCCGGCGGACCCGATCGCCGCGCGTCTCGGCAGGTTCGTCACGAGCTCGCTGCCGAGCCCGCCCGCCCGCACATAGGGCGTGGTCAGGAGCACCAGGGTCAGCGCCGTCCGCCCCAAGACCGGTGCCAGGATCAGGGGGGCGTAGGCCTGGCCTCCCAGGGCCTCCGCCAAGGCGGCGAACTTCACGAGCAGGAGGAGGACAAGGGCCACGGCCGCCATGGCCCCGGCATGCGGATCCTCGAGCAGGGCCAGGCTCTTGGCGCGGTCCCCACGGCCGCCGGCCCAGGCGTCGGCCCAGTCCGCGAGCCCATCGAGGTGCAGCGCACCCGTCAGGGCGACCCACAAGCTCAGGACGATCGCGGCACGCAGGCCCGCACCCACCCCATCGAAGACTACCGCCCCGATGCCGCAAAGCGCGCCGATCACGAGGCCGGCGAGCGGATACATGATCACCGAATGGCCTGCGGTCGGTCCCCCGTGCGGCAGTCCGCGCGGCACCGGGAGACAGGTGAGAAACCCGAGCGCCACCCAGAAGGCCCTGATCAAGGGGGGGTCCGCTGCCACAGCAAGACCGGGGCGCCGGTCTCGTTCGCCTGCACTCGGGCGAGCGAGCCGTAGGGCACATGGATATGAAACAGCCTATCGAGGGGCAGATCCAGGATCTCCCGCAGGATCGCGCGGATGGGCCCGTCGTGGCTCACGACCAACCAGTGCTGCCCGCGCGCCTCACCGATCAGGTCCCCGAAGGCCGCCCACACCCGCTCCTCGAAGGCCGCGTAGTCCTCACCGCCCGGTGCCGGATTGCCCCCCGGCCACGCCCAGAAGGCGAATAGCGCGTCGCCGTGGTCGCGAAGCAACTCTGTCCACGGCCGGCCTTCCCATTCGCCAAACCCGATCTCGCGGAACCGCGGTTCGATGCGCGGCGTGAGCCCAAGGGACGCGCCCAGGGTGCGGGCCGCGGCCCGACAGCGTCCGAGCGGCGAGCTGACGATCCCGGCCCAACGCCACGGCGCACGCAACCAAGACGCTACCTGGCGCGCGCCGACGGCGCTCTGCGTCGCATCGGCGTGGGCACCGAGACACAGCCCGCCCTCGACCTCGCCGTGACGCAAGAGGTCGATGACGGTGCCGGGCCGGGCCGTCATGACGCGATCAGGGAGGATGAGGCGCCGCGACTTGCCTCCGGCCCGCATCGCCCTTTCAGGACCTGTGGGAGTCCGACCGTCACCCACACCACCCGCTCGCAGATCCGGGCGAGGTCCTGGTGCAACCACCCCGCCTCGTCGGCGAAGCATCGCGCGAGCGGGTGCTCGGGCACGATGCCCATGCCCACCTCGTTGCCGATGAGCCACACCTCGCCTTCGAGGCCAGGCAACACCTCGAGGAGCGCGCGACGCTCCGCCTGGAAGCGCCGTCCGTCCTGGGCGAGCAGGTTGCCGAGCCATAAGGTCAGGCAATCGACGATCACGAACCGCGAGCGCGCGGCCTGCCGGGCGAGCGTCTCCGCGAGCGCCAGCGGCTCCTCGATGAGCACCCAGTCGTGTGGACGGCGCGCGCGGTGGCGGGCGATGCGCGCCGCCATCTCGGGATCCGCCTCCGACATCGCGACTTGGGCGGTCGCGACATAGACGACCGCGAGGCCGGAAGCCCGCGCTTCTGCTTCGGCATATCGGCTCTTGCCCGAGCGGGCACCGCCCACGATCAAGGTGCGCATCGGCGCGCCTCGATCTGGATGGCCCGCAGACAGTCCGAGCACAAACAGCCGGCGAACCGCCCCGAGACGTAGGCGCGCTCCGCGCTCGACAACGCGACGCAGGCACAAGGACAGCTCGCGATCTCTTTGGCCCTGCACCCGAAGGTGGCGCCACACCTGGGGCAGGTCTCGTTGTCGGGGGTGGGCACGGGATCTCTCAAAGCGGAAACATCGACCGGCCTATTATGACCAACGCAGAGGCGCGGCGGATCCGCCGCCCATCACGGCGCGGGGCCGGACACCGCCGCTTCGTCAAAGGTCGCCATCCCGCCGTGCAATGCGCACGCAAGCCGCAGGATCGGTACCGCGAGGGCCGCGCCGCTCCCCTCCCCGAGCCGCATGTCGAGGTCGAGGAGCGGTCGGGCCCCGAGCGCGCCGAGCACCCGGTCGTGGCCGGGTTCGGCCGAGCGATGGGCGTAGAACAACCACTCGCCCACGGACGCCCGGACGCCGACCGCGAGCAAGGCCGCGACGCTCGCGATGAAGCCGTCGACAAGCACCGGAATGGCGCCCGCCGCGGCGTGGAGATAGGCCGAGCAGAGCGCCGCGATCTCGAAGCCGCCGAGACGGCGCAGGACCTCGAGGGGATCGCCCAACGCCGCGCTATGCCGTGCCAGTCCCGCCGCGATCACGGCGCGCTTATGCGCCACGCCGGCCTCGTCAAGGCCGGTACCGGGACCGGCCATGCTCGCCGGCTCGGCGCCGAGCAAGGCGCAGGCGATGGCGCTCGCGGAGGTGGTATTCCCTATCCCCATCTCGCCGCCGACGAAGAGCTGCGCACGCGCGGTTCGCACCCGTTCGATCGCCTCGCGACCGGCGTGCAGGGCCCGCTCGAGCTGTACCTCGGTCATGGCCGGCTGTCCCACGAAATTGGCGGTTCCCGCTCCGGCGCGCGCCACCACCAGCCCGCCACAGTCGCGCAGCGGCTCGACCACGCCCACATCGACGACCTCGAGCCGCGCCCCGATCGCGCGCGCCAGTACGCTGATGGCCGCGCCGCCCGATAAAAAGTTTCGCAGCATCTCGCGGGTGACCGCTTGCGGATAGGCCGAAACCCCCTCCACCACGACCCCGTGGTCGGCCGCGAAGACCGTGATCGCCACCCGGTCGATCGCAGGACGCCCCGTGCCGTAGAGCCCCGCCAGCCGCACCGCCAGGTCCTCGAGCGCGCCCAAGGCCCCGCCAGGTTTGGTCAGGCGCGCCTGACGGGCGAGCGCCTGCGTCCGGCTCTTGCGGCACGGCTCGGGAATATCCGTGGGCAGGGGCGCCTGGCGCCGCATCGTGTAGACCTGTGGATCGACGCTCATCAGGTGCGGAATGAGAAGGCAATGGGGTTGAGGTCCGTGGGTTCAGAGGCGTCCGTCCCAGGTAACAGCAGGGTTCACCAACCGTGCCCAGGGGTCCGCGCCGCGATCCGTTCGGGCCCCACATACGATAAACTCGCGATGGGATCGGCGCAAAGGTCGGACCGGCTTGGGCTCCGGCCACGGGTGCCGCGGAGCCCGGCGTCGGCAGGCGCAGCCTGTGGCCTCGGGCCCGAGGCATTCTTGCGGCAACCGATGAAGCCGGACGGAGGCCGGATCCATCATGAACAGGAAGGGCCGAGCGGATCGGCGGTCGCAGCAGCAGGGTGGTGGTGAGAAATCCGGGCTAGGATCACGGACGGGGTGACCACCGTCCGTGGAGCGGGGTGTGTCCCGTCGGTAAAAAACGCCGTGCTAGCGGCGCAAGGATTTCGGATCGCGTGCCTGCACCCGCGCGACCCGCAGGGCCGCGTCCTGCCGGTGCCACAGGCCGGACAGGGGATCGCACCACTCCACGATCGGGTGCGACCCCCGGCCACAGCTGCGGCGTTTCCAGCCCGATCCCCAGAGGATCAGGCTGTTGAGTACATGCCGGACGATCTGCTTCGATGACTTGGCCATGGATGATTCCTCCGCAGGCGCTCACTGCAAGGGTGCGCAATAGGCGCCCCCAGGAGGCGCCGCTCTGGTGGATATACAGAAGCATATTCCATGCCACTGACCCGGGCACGGAATGGGGAGACGGATCCGGGTCGCTTTTTGGGGGTCGCTCGACAGCGGTACTGCGGATGATAGAGGACGCCCCAAGAGGGCACGCACGAGGCCTGCCCCTACACGGGGCGGCGCAGGTGCCGCGTAGGGGCGGCCCTATACGCGCCGCGGAAACCGGTCGGCGCCGGGTGCCCGCCGCGACGATCGCCTTCTTGCCCGCGGCGGGCTATCTTTAGGGCATCCCGCAAGACGGTCCGGAGATCCCCATGAAACAAGACCTCGGCCCCTGGTTGCTCATCGCCGCACTCGCCCTATTCCCGGTCGGCCCCTCCATCGCGACGGAGGTGGCGGGCGAGCCTGCCGCTCTGGGCCGCATCGTGCGGCTCGGCATCCGTCTCGACGGGATCGTCGGGGCGGATGCCAAGCTCGAAAAGCTCGCGGACGGCTATGCCTGGCTCGAAGGTCCTGTGTGGCTGCGGCGGGAAGGCACCCTGCTCTTCTCCGACGTCCCCAACAACGTCATCCATCGCTATGACCCAGAGTCGGGGGTATCGGTCTTCTTGCAGCAGAGCGGCTACTCCGGCACGGCGCCGTTCACCGGCAGTGCGCCCGGCTCGAACGGGCTCGCCATCGATCCGATGAGCGGCAGGCTCGTCATCTGCCAGCACGGCGATCGGCGCGTCGCGCGCATCGAGGCCGACGGGACCAAGACGATACTAGCGGAACGCTACGACGGCAAGCGCTTGAACAGCCCGAACGACGCGGTATTCCGCGCCAACGGCGACCTGTACTTCACCGATCCCCCCTTCGGCCTGCCCCAGGGCTTCAAGGACCCCGGCAAGGAGGTCCCCGTGAGCGGCGTCTACCGGCTCACGCCCGGCGGCGAGCTCACGCTCCTGGTCCAGGACCTCACGGCCCCGAACGGCTTGGCCTTCGCGCCCGACGGCAAGACCCTGTACCTGAGCGACTCCGACCCGGATCGCCCGGCCTGGTACTACTACGATGTGCGTGAGGACGACGGCGGTCTCGAGAACCGACGTCTCTTCGTCGATGCCCGCCCCTTCATGGTGGGCCGAAAGGGGGCGCCCGACGGCATCAAGGTCGACCGCGAGGGGCATGTGTTCGCGGCCGGTCCCGGCGGCGTCTATATCTTCGCGCCGGATGGGGAGCACCTCGGCACCATCGAGACCGGCGTGCCCACCGCCAACCTGGCCTTCGGCAATGACGGCTCGATGCTCTATATCACCGCCGAGACCACCCTCTACCGGATCTCCCTGCTCACGGTCGGTGCCGGGTTTTGAGGCC
>JBOIDT010000036.1:0-17957 GCA_050740755.1 Gammaproteobacteria bacterium | reverse complement strand
CGTTCCATGGTGTGATGCGTTTGTTGCGGGCCTCGGCGAGGTCGATGTCGGTGATGTAGACCTCTTCGCGCTGGGAGGGCGCGCGGTGGACCAAGCGACCACCGGGTGCGACCACCTGGCTCCTGCCGGTGAAACGTAGCTCGCCGTGGGGTCGTTGGTCGCGCCCGAAGCGGTTGGCGGTGATCGCGTACACCCGGTTCTCGAGACAGCGGGTCAGCATCGCTTGCTGGCAGAAACCCAGGACCAGATTGGAAGGGTGGCAGAGCAACTCGGCGTTTTGGATCGCGAGGACCCTGGCGACCTCCGGAAAGGCCCAGTCGAAGCACACCATGAGACCGATCCGCGCGCCTCGCACCTCCTGTACCGAGAGCGGGACATCGCCGGGATCGAAGCAGCGCTTTTCCTCGGCGAAGAGGTGGAGCTTGCGGTACACGTGCTCGACGCCCTTCGGACCCATCAGGAGGGCGCTGTTGTAGACGTGCTCGCCGGACCGCTCGCAGAATCCCGTGACCAGATGAAGATCCCGATTCAGGCAAAGCGCGGTCAGCGACTCCACGGTCTCGGAGCTGGCGGGGTCTTCGGCCAAGGCCAGGGCCTCTTCGCGATCCCGGAAGTGATACCCCGTGAACGCCAGCTCCGGGAGCACGATGAGATCGGCCGTGGCGTTGGCGAGCGCGCCGACGACCTTGGCGACGTTGCGCCGGGGCTCTGCGAATAAGGGCCGGAACTGGTAGTAGCCGACGTTCATCGTGGCGGGCGCAACCGGGATGCCTTTCCGGCGCTACTTTTTCTTCGTCGGCCGCTCCCAGCCGGCGATCGTCGTCTGGCGTGCCCGGCCGAGGGTGAGCTGTCCGGGCGGTGCGTCCTGGGCCAAGGTCGTGCCGGCACCGATCGTGGCCCCGTCCCCGACCTTGACCGGGGCGATGAGCTGGGTATCGGAGCCGATGAAGACCCCCTCGCCGATGAGGGTCTTGTGCTTGTTCGCGCCGTCGTAGTTGCAGGTGATGGTGCCGGCCCCGATATTGGTATCGCGGCCGATCTCGGCGTCCCCGATATAGCTCAGGTGGTTGATCTTGGTGCCGGACTGGACCGAGGACTTCTTGACCTCGACGAAGTTGCCGACGTGCACCGCCTCCGCCAGCCGGGTCTCGGGTCGGAGGCGCGAGAACGGGCCGACGCGCGCCCCCCTGCCGATCTCCGCGCCCTCGATCACGCAGTTCGGGAGGATCGCCGCATCATCGCCGATGTCGGCGTCCCGGAGGTAGTTGTTGGGGCCGATGGTCACCCGGTCACCCAAACGCACCCGTCCCTCCAGGACCACGTTGACATCGATGACCACGTCTTGCCCTGTTTGCAACTCTCCTCGAAGATCGAAGCGACCGGGGTCGAGCAGGGTTACTCCCTGCCGCATCAACTGCTTGGCCTGACATCGCTGATAGTGACGCTCCAGTTCGGCGAGCTGGACCCGATCGTTGACGCCCATGACCTCGAAAACAGAGGCTGGGCCCACGGGCTCGACCGCTGCCCCCTCCGCGACCGCCATCGCGATCACGTCGGTCAGGTAATACTCGCCCTGCACATTCCGATTCTCGAGGCGCGCGACCCACGGTTTCAGGAGCGCGGCCGACACCGCCATCATCCCGGTATTGACCTCGCAGATCGCCCGCTCCGCCGGGCTCGCGTCCCGGTCTTCGACGATCCGTTGCACATGAGCGTCGGCGTCCCGGACGATGCGCCCGTAGCCCGAGGGATCGGGAAGCTCGACCGTCAACAGCGATAGGCGCCCGCCGTGGGATGCCTTGACCAGGCGGTCGAGGGTTTCCGGGGTGATGAGCGGGACGTCGCCGTAGAGGACGAGGACCGTGGCGCCCGTCCCGATGAACGGCAGGACCTGTGCCACCGCATGGCCGGTCCCAAGTTGCCGGTCCTGCTCGACCCACCGGACGCCAAGGTAGCCTAATGCATCGCGGACCTGCTCCCCGGCGTGGCCGTACACGACGTAGATCTGCTCGGGTTGGAGGTCGCGCGCGGCGAGACAAGCGTGCTCCAGGAGCGGCTTGCCGCCGAGGCGGTGCAGGACCTTGGGCAGGGCCGAGCGCATGCGCTTGCCCTGCCCGGCGGCCAGGATCACGACATTGAGTAACATCACCTCTCCGTCCAGCCGCGCGACCGTCCGCGGCTCGCGGCCTCGAAGCGCTTACGAACGGCCTGCCTGCCGGCGCAGGCGCTGGATCGCCTGGAGCTGGGCCGCGGCCTCGGCGTATTCGGCCAGCGCCTTGGCGTAGTCGATCTGGCCGCTCTTGTCGGACAACACCTGCTCGGCGCGGCCCCTGGCCTCGAGCGCGGCGGCCTCGTCGATGTCGTGGGCGCGCACCGCGGTGTCCGAGAGGACCGTCACGACGCGCGGTTGGACCTCCAGGATCCCGCCCGAGACGTAGAACGCCTCCTCCTCGCCATTCGAGAGCTTGAGGCGGACCTCCCCCGGTTTGAGCCGGGTCAAAAGCGGGGTATGGCCGGCGGCGATGCCGACCTCGCCCATCTCTGCGGGCGCGAACACCATCTCGGCCTGGCCCGAAAAGATCGATGCCTCGGCGCTCACGATGTCGACGTGGATGGTCATGGCCATGGGGGGCGGTCGGGCGTCGCAGCCCGCTATAGCCGCTGGGCTTTCTCCGCGGCCTCTTCGATGGAACCGAGCATATAGAATGCCTGCTCCGGAAGACCATCGTACTCGCCCTCGACAATGCCCTTGAAGCCCTTGATGGTCTCCTTGAGGGGCACATACTTGCCGGGACTGCCGGTGAAGTCCTCGGCCACGAAGAACGGCTGGGACAGGAAGCGCTGGATCTTGCGCGCACGGGAGACCGTCAGCTTGTCGGTCTCCGATAGCTCATCCATGCCCAGGATGGCGATGATGTCGCGCAGCTCCTTGTAACGCTGCAGGGTCTTCTGCACGGCGCGGGCGGTCTCGTAGTGCTCCTGGCCGACGACCAGGGGGTCGAGCTGGCGGCTGGTCGAGTCGAGCGGGTCCACGGCCGGATAGATCCCGAGCTCCGCGATCTGGCGCGACAGCACCACGGTCGCGTCCAGGTGCGCGAAGGTCGTGGCCGGCGAGGGATCGGTCAGGTCGTCCGCCGGGACGTACACGGCCTGTATCGAGGTGATGGAGCCCGTGCGCGTCGAGGTGATGCGCTCCTGGAGCCTGCCCATCTCCTCGGCCAGGGTCGGTTGATAACCGACCGCCGAGGGCATGCGCCCCAGGAGCGCCGAGCACTCGACACCCGCGAGCGTGAAGCGGTAGATGTTGTCGATGAAGAGCAGCACATCGCGCCCCTCGTCGCGGAAGTACTCCGCGAGCGTCAGGCCCGTGAGGCCCACCCGCAGGCGGTTGCCGGGCGGCTCGTTCATCTGGCCATAGACCAGCGACACCTTGTCGAGCACCTTGGACTCGGTCATCTCGTGATAGAAATCGTTGCCCTCGCGGGTGCGCTCGCCCACGCCCGCGAACACCGAGTAACCGCTGTGCTCGGTGGCGATGTTGCGGATCAGCTCCATCATGTTGACGGTCTTGCCGACCCCGGCGCCGCCGAAGAGCCCGACCTTGCCGCCCTTGGCGAAGGGGCAGATGAGATCGATGACCTTGATGCCGGTCTCCAAGAGCTCGGTGGTCGGCGACAGCTCGACGAACTTCGGCGCGGCGCGATGGATCGGCCACCTCTCTTCCTCACCGATCGGGCCTTTCTCGTCGATGGGCGCGCCCAGCACATCGATGATCCGGCCGAGCGTCTTCTGTCCCACGGGGACCGAGATCGGCGCGCCGCTGTTGGTCGCCTTGAGGCCGCGCTTCAAGCCGTCGGTCGAGCCGAGAGCGATGGTGCGCACCACGCCCCCGCCGAGCTGCTGCTGGACCTCCAAGGTCGTGCCGCTCGCTTCGATGAGGAGGGCGTCGTAGATCTTGGGCACGGCCTTGCTCGGAAACTCCGCGTCCACCACGGCGCCGATGATCTGTACCACCTTTCCGTTGCTCGACATGAGTTGATCCCCTGAACGACCCTCTCTCAGGGGGAGAGGGGACTGATATAGATATTCATACCGCGGCCGCGCCTGCCACGATCTCCGAGAGCTCGCGGGTGATCGACGCCTGGCGGGCCTTGTTGTAGACCAGCCGCAATTCATCGATGAGCTTGCCGGCATTGTCCGACGCGCTCTTCATCGCCACCATGCGCGCCGCCTGCTCGCAGGCGATGTTCTCGACCACGCCCTGGTAGACCAGCGACTCGATGTAACGCTGGAGCAAATGGTCCAGGACCTCCTTGGCCTCGGGCTCGTAGAGATAATCCCAGTGGTGTTTCAGCTCGACCGCTGGGTCCGGCTCGAGCGGGATGATCCGTTCGAAACGCGGGCGCTGGGTCAGGGAGTTAATAAAGGTGTTGGACACCAGGTACAGCTGGTCGAGGCGCCCCTCGCTGTAGCCGTCGAGCATCACCTTGACGGTGCCGATCAGGTCCTCCAACTTCGGCCTATCCCCGAGATGGCTCGCCTGGGCGACGATCCTGGCACCGATGCGGCCGAAGAACCCGATGGCCTTGTTCCCGATCGGACACACCTCGATCCCGAGCCCCTGGCCCTCCCACTCCTTGAGCTCTTGGATCATGGCCCGGAACAGGTTGGCGTTGAGCCCGCCGCACAAGCCACGATCGGTCGACACTACGATGGCGCCCACCCGCCGCGTCTCGCGCGGAATGAGGTAGGGGTGGTGGTACTCGCTGTGGGCATGTGCGAGGTGCGCGATCACCATGCGGATCTTCTCGGCATAGGGGCGCGCCGCGCGCATGCGGTCCTGGGCCTTGCGCATCTTGCTGGCCGCAACCATCTCCATGGCCTTGGTGATCTTCTGCGTGCCCTGCACGCTCTTGATCTTGGTTCGGATCTCCTTGCCGGCGGCCATGTCAGCGTATCATCCTACCAGGCATGCTTGGTCTTGAACTCTTCGACCGCCGACTCGAGCCCCGACTCGATCTCGTCGTTGTAATCGCCGCTCTCGTCGATGCGTTTCATGAAATCCTGGCGCTCGGTCTTCATGAAGGACAGGAGCGCCGACTCGAAGGGCCCGATCTGGTCGAGCGGCACATCGTCGAGATGACCGCGGTCGACCGCGTAGAGGCTGGCGGCCATCTCGGCCACGGTGAAGGGGGCGTACTGCTTCTGTTTCATGAGCTCGGTGACTCGCTGGCCGCGCTCCAATTGCTTGCGGGTCGCCTCGTCGAGCTCGGAGGCGAACTGCGCGAAGGCCGCGAGCTCGCGGTATTGCGCGAGCGCGAGCCGGATACCCCCGCCGAGCTTCTTGATCACCTTGGTCTGCGCGGCACCACCGACGCGCGACACCGACAACCCGGCGTTGATGGCGGGCCGGATACCGGCGTTGAAGAGATCGGTCTCGAGATAGATCTGCCCGTCGGTGATGGAGATGACGTTGGTCGGCACGAAGGCCGAGACGTCGCCGGCCTGGGTCTCGATGATCGGCAGCGCGGTGAGCGAGCCGGTCTTGCCCTTCACCCTGCCCCCGCTACGCTTCTCGACCTCGGCGGCGTTCAAGCGCGAGGCACGTTCCAAGAGGCGAGAGTGGAGATAGAAGATGTCGCCCGGATAGGCTTCGCGCCCCGGCGGGCGGCGCAGCAACAGCGACACCTGGCGATAGGCCCAGGCCTGCTTGGTAAGGTCGTCGTAGATGATGAGGGCGTCCTGACCGGAGTCCCGGTAGAACTCGCCCATGGCGCAGCCGGCGTAGGGCGCGATGTACTGCATGGCCGCCGATTCCGAGGCGTTCGCCGCGACCACGATGGTGTGATCGAGCGCGCCGTGCTCCTGGAGCTTGTGCACCACGGTGTTGATCGAGGAAGCCTTCTGGCCGATGGCGACATAGATGCACTTCACGCCCGTGCCGCGCTGGTTGATGATGGTGTCGATGGCGAGCGCGGTCTTGCCGGTCTGGCGGTCACCGATGATCAGCTCGCGCTGGCCGCGTCCGATCGGCACCATGCAGTCGATTGCCTTGAGCCCGGTCTGCACCGGCTGGCTCACGGACTGGCGGGTGATGACACCCGGGGCGATCTTCTCGATAGGCGAGGTTGCGGTGGCCTTGACCGGTCCCTTGCCGTCCACGGGGTTGCCCAGCGCATCGACCACGCGGCCGAGCAAGGCCTCGCCCACCGGGACCTCCAGGATGCGCTTGGTGCAGCGCACGATGTCGCCTTCGGTGATCTGCTCGTAGGCGCCCATGATGACCGCGCCCACCGAGTCGCGCTCCAGGTTCAGGGCGAGTCCGTAGACGTTGCCGGGGAACTCGATCATCTCGCCCTGCATCACGTCGGAGAGGCCATGGATGCGGGCGATGCCGTCGGTCAGGCTCACCACCGTACCCTCCGTGCGGGCCTCGGTTGGCAGATCGTATTCCTGGATCTTCTTTTTGATCAAATCACTGATCTCTATGGCGCTGATCGTCATCCGTCTCTCTCAATACATGTAATCTAATGTAGGGTGGGTTAGGCGCGGCGCCGTAACCCACCAACCCGGCGCCCGGCGCGCCACATTCTTTTGCGGCGAAGCCTCACGCAAACTGGCCGGCGAGCTGCTGCAACCGCCCGCGCACCGAGGCGTCGATCACCCGATCGCCCATGCGGATCACCGCCCCGCCGATGAGCGCCGGGTCGATGCTCGTCTTGACCTCGATGTCCTTGCCGGCCCGCCGCCTCACCGCACGCTCGATCGCCTGTCGCTGGTCCGCGTCCAACGCGAAGGCCGAGATCACCTCGACCTCCGCCACGCCCGCGGCCTCGGCCACGAGCGCCGTGTAAAGGCGCGCGATCCCCGGCACGATCAGGATCCGGTCGGCATCCAACAAGACCCGGACGAAGTTGCGCAGGTCCGGGGTGAGGCGCTCTCCGGCGAGGTCGAAGATCAACTGGGTCAGGCGTGGGCGACCGATCCGTGGATCGTGCACCAGCCCGCGCAGCGTCGGATCCGAGAACAAGGCGGCGAGGAAGGCCAGACCTTCGGACCATGTCGAACCCTGGCCGCTGCCGCGGGCGTGCTCGAAGACGGCCTGGGCATAGGGCCGCGCGACGGTCGCGGTTTCCTGCATGGTTCAGAGCCGTGCCGCGAGCTTGTCGAGGAAGGCCTTGTGGGCCGCGGCATCGACCTCGCGCAAGAGGACCTGCTCGGCCCCGGCGAGTGCGAGTCGGCCCACCTCGCGCTGTAGCGACTCCCGCGCCTGTTGGATCTGCTGGGCGATCTGATCGTGCGCGGAGGCGATGATGCGCTCGGCCTCGACCCTAGCGTTGGCCTTGGCCTCCTCGACCATCTCGTCGGCCCGTTTCTGCGCATGGGCCACCGCCTCCTGGGCCTTCTGGTGGCCTTCGCGCAAGAGCGCCTTGGCGCGGTTCTCGGCCAGCTCCAGATCATGCCGGCCCTTTTCCGCCGCAGACAGGCCGTCGGCGATCTTCTTCGCGCGGTCGTCCATGGCCTGGGTGAGCGGCGGCCACACGAAACGCATGGTGAACCACACGAGGATCGCGAAGGTGATGGCCTGGCCCAAAAGCGTGGCGTTGATATCCATGGCGATATCCCTACTATATTCCTACTGGGGGGGCGCGATCCCCGGGCTAGCCCCCGGCGAGCTTCGCGACCGCCGCGCCGAAGCCGAAGGGATCGGCGAACAGCACGTACAGGCCCATGGCGGCGCTGATCATGGGCACGGCGTCGACCAGACCCGCGACCAGGAAGAAGCGCCCGATGAGGAGGTTGGCGAGCTCCGGCTGGCGCGCCACCCCTTCGAGGAATTTGCCTCCCAAGAGTCCAACGCCGATGGCCGCCCCCAGGGCGCCCAGCCCCAGCATCAGGGCCACGGCGACGACCGCGAGCCCCTGGACGTTACTCAATGCACTGACGAGTTCCATATTTTTCTCCTAGCGGTGTTTGCAACTAACTTTCATGATTCGATGACGCAGCGCCCCTGATTATGAAATAATTCAAAAATCGTGGCTTTGGCTGCGAGGGTTTTTGTCGTCTGGGATCTGTGTTATTTCACGCTAATGACTCTCGTGCGCCATGCTGAGGTACACGATCGTCAACATCATGAAGATATAGGCCTGTAAGGTGATGATAAGGATGTGGAAGATCGCCCAAGGCGCCCCCAAGAGCCACTGCACCGGGTAGGGCAGGAGCGCGATCAAGATAAACACCATCTCGCCCGCGTACATATTGCCGAAGAGTCGCAAGGCGAGCGACAGGGGCTTGGCCACGTCCTCAATGATCCGAAACACGACATTGACGGGAGCGAGCTTCGCACCGAAGGGCGCGGACATCACCTCGTGGGCGAAGCCGCGCGTCCCCTTGACCTTGAAGCTGTAATAAATCATGAGCCCGAAGACCGACAGCGATAGGGCGAAGGTCAGGTTCGGATCGGTGGTCGGTACGGACTTGAAATAATGGACGCCCTGGTCGCCGAGGAGCTTGGGGAGGAGATCGATGGGCAGGAGGTCCATGGCGTTCATGAGGAACACCCACACGAAGATGGTGAGCGCGAGCGGCGCGACGAGCGGGTTGTGGCCGTGGAAGATCCCCTTGACCGAGGTGTCCACCAGCTCGACCACCATCTCGATGAAGTTCTGAAGCCTCGCGGGGACGCCCGAGGTCGCACCCCGGGCGACGAGAGACATGAGACCGAAGGCCAGTCCCCCGATCAGCACCGACACCGCGAGCGTATCGACGTGGACGGTCCAGAAGCCTGAGCCCTGCGCGTTATTGGTCAGGTGATGCAGGATGTACTGCGAGGCCGATTGCGGTGCTTCGACTGCCATGACGGGTGTTCTAGTTCCCCAACCGATCTTCTACTTCTAACTCTAACTCTACTGCTTCCCCAGCATCGCCAGGCCATAGGCCGCGAGCGTCGCGGCATAGGCGATAAAAAGCGGCCCGACCGCCACGGCCTCATACTCGAGGAACGTCACGACGAAAAGACCGAGGGTAACCCCGACTTTGACGAGCTCGGCGAGGACTTGCGCGCCGAGCAGCCCGCCCGGCGACAGCCCTTTTGTTCTCGCGACACACAAGGCCGCGGCCGCGGTCGCCGTGATCCCGATGCCGCCACCGCAGAGCGCCGAGAGCGCAAAGCGGAGCTGGTAGATCACACACACCAGCGCCACCGCCGCCGTCGCGCCGATCTGGAGGACGAGGAGTCTCTGTATGACCCGGTCCAACCTATCCCGCGATGCGGCAGCGCGCCATGCTAGTGTAAGTGCCGATACCGCGTCAACTCGCGTCCCGCCGAGCCGAGGACTGCCGGGGCCCGACTTCACTTCCCACTGCCGAAGGTGGCGCGCCTGGCTCGGGTTGCCCGTCAGGAGAACCAGAACGCAAGCTGTACGGCCAGCCACACCACGGTGGCGGCCGCGAAACCGGTGGCAGCGCGCCGGGTCCACAGGTACTTCTTCTGCACGATCTTGGCGTTGACGTGCACCTGGGTCAAAACCTGGTCGAGCGCGGCCTCTGCCGAGAGGCCCATGAACGCCCGCACATAATCGGCCGCCTCCATGCCGTAGATGTCGCCAAAATAAAAGAGTGAGCGCTCGGCGACCGGGTGATGCGTCAGGCGAGGGCGCAGCGCGAGGACCGCCGAGATCAAGGAGAACGCGAGCGTGCAGAGGAGCACGGCATAGGCGATCAGGGGGATCAGGGTGCCTTGCTCTTCCGACTTGAGCTGGGACAGCGCCTGCTGCCCGGTGAAGGTGAGCGCGGCGACGAAGATAGCGGACCCCGCGAAGAGCGCGCGGATCTTCTCGTCCGTGGCCCGGATCTGGGCGTGCAGGTTTTCCAGGATCTGGACGGCGAGCCGCAACGCCTCGGCATTCGACATCGTCCCGATCCGCTGCCCCGGCTCCGTCACGGAAACCGGGTGCGGGGCGGAGCTGTCCTTGTGACCACCGCGCTCGGCCGGCGAGGCGCGCATGCCGGTCCGCCTCCTCAAGGGGCCGGTTCCTCGATCACCGGGGGGGCGGGCACCGGGGGGGCGGGCACCGGGCGGCGGCCGGGGATCCGCCGATCCGCGGACATTTCCCCCGCGGAGGGATCCGTAGCGGGATCGGCCGCGGGGGCATCAAAGCTGCCGCGCCCGGCGGGTGCGAGCGGGCGGACGCGAACGGCCCCATCGGCGCCTGCCGAGGCCAACCGCAAGCCATCGGGGCTCACGGCCACGCCATAGACCGCCCCACCCTCGCCCTCGAACCGAGCGACGGCCCGGCAGGTGGCCGCGTCCCATACCCGCACGCTGCCATCCGCGCTGCCTGAGTACAGCGAGACACCATCCGGGCTCACGGCCACGTCGTATACCGCGCCACTGTGCCCGTTGCATGCCGTCCCGTCCCTGGCCGCGAGGGGATCGGGAACGGCGAGGTCCCAGGTCCGGACCGTCCCGTCCCAGCTCGCCGTCGCGAGGCGCGCGCCATCGGGGCTGAAGGCGGCCTTGTAGACCCGGCCCGCATGAGCGGTGAGGGTGGTGAGCCGCTTGCCGATGGCGATCTCCCACACGCGCACCGTCCCGTCGCGTCCGGCCGTCGCGAGTCGCGATCCGTCGGGGCTGAAGGCGAGACCATAGACCCGTCCGGGATGACCTTCCCGGGTCCAGAGCAACTCGCCCGTCACGGCATCCCAGCGCCTGACCGTGCCGTCCGCCCCCGCCGTCGCGACCCACGACCCGTCGGGCGCGAACACGACGCCGTATACGGCGCCCGCATGGCCCTCGATGGTGAGCACAGTCTTTCCGGAGGCGCTTTCGAATATTCGTGTCTTGCCATCCGCCCCCGCCGTTGCGATGCGCGACCCGTCGGGGCTGAACGCGACGCCGTAGCGGGGTGTGTCGCCTTCCTCCAGGACCGCGAGCACCTGCCCGGAGGCGCGCTCCCACATCGTCGTCGTGCCGTCCCAACCGCTCGTGACGAGCCTCGCACCGTCGGAACTCATGGCCACGCCGTAGACCGCCGCGCCGTGGCCCCGGAGCTTGGCGAGCGCGGTCCCGGTACCCGCCTCCCATAGCCGCACCATGCGGTCCTCCCCACCCGTGGCCACGACGGTCCCGGCCGCATTCATCGAGACGCCGAAGACCGCGGCCGTATGGCCCGTGGCCTTCCAGAGGGCCTTCCCGGGATCCGCTCCCCACAGGCGTACGGTCCGGTCGCCACTGGTAGTGCAGAGCGATCCGTCACGGGCGAACGCGACGCCGTAAACCGCGGCGTCGTGGCCTTTCCGCGTACCCAGCGCCTGGCCGGATGCGGCGTCGAATAGTCGCGCCGTACCATCCTCGCCGGCCGTTGCGAGGCGTGACCCATCCCGACTGTAGGCGACACCGAAAACACGGCCCTCCTGCCCTGCGCGCTTCCAGAGCGGAGTGCCCGACGCCACTTCCCATACCCGCACGCTGCCGTCCTCGCCGGCGGACGCGAGCCGCTGCCCATCCGGGCTCACGGCGATGCCATACACGCGGCCGCTGTGACCCTCGATACCCAGCAGGGAGACACCCGAGACGGCGTCCCACATCCGCACGCCGCCGTCGCCGGCCGTGGCCAGGCGCCGTCCATCCGGGCTGTAGGCGATGCCGAAGAGCGGCGCGTCCGGGCCGTCGAGCGTCAGGGTCTCGCGACCCGTCGCGACGTCGTAGACCCGCGCCGTGCCGTCCTCACCCGCGACGGCGATATGGGACCGATCGGGATGGAAAGCGACGCCGTAGAGCGCCTCGCCGGGGAGCGTGATCTTCAGGGACTCCCGGCCCGTCCCCGCTTCCCACACGCGTACGGTTCCATCGAAACCGGCCGTCGCGAGCCGCTGTCCATCACCGCTGTAGATCAGCCCCCAGACCCCATCCGTGTGACCACGGAAGATCAGCGGCGGTGGCGCCGCGGTGCCGAGACGGTCCGTTTCCTGGTCCGCGGGCGCGGCCAAGGACGGATTTGTCGCGACCTCGCGCCGGCTGTCAGCGCGCTCCCCCACCCCGGGACCCACACCCGACGGGCGCAGCGCCGCCGTAATCAATGCCGGCGATCCCGGGATCTCTCGTGCCCGTCCTGCCATCGGGCTTTCCGCCGCCAGCTGATATCCGGAGGCGAGCAGGGCCATGAGCGACACGAATAGGGACGCACACGCGCGACCCAAGAGCCTGGAACCCAAAGACGTCGCAAGGCACGAGGAAACCACGGAGCTGATCTTAAACTAAGCGGGCTGGAAAGAGGCACGCTACGCCTCATCAAGGCGCGCTCCCGGTACCGCTTGCTGCCGGGCACTCGACTCACGGCATACGACACGGATGTCGCCGCCCATACCCGCCCTTCGACGAGGCTCCGGACAGGCTTGTGCCCTCCCGCGGGCCGCTCGTCCCGCCACCACGGTCTACCAGCCCCGACGGCCCGATAAGACCGTCGTCTACCAAGTGGTCCAGTCCAGTGGCACTTGGAGATCGGGCTCGCGCGCGTCCGGGAGCCCATCCGGACAGGGACCATCCCACGCCTCGTAGAGCGGGGCCCGCGAAAGTATATCGGCACACGGCTTCGCCTGCGCGGGCGTCACATATACGTAACAGTTCGTTAGTAGCATCCAGTCGTTCCCAATTCGAGGATCAAATGATGCCGCTCAAAGCCGTTGCATTCGTGATGCTGTTAGGTTTTGCCATCGGTATTTTCGCAGCAGAACCGAAGATGGCAATTGAGAAGTTCGTTCCGATTACGGATTCTATGCTCACTAATCCCGACGCCAAAGACTGGCTGATGTGGCGCAGAACCTACGACAGCTGGGGGCATAGCCCGCTCAACCAGATCAACAAACATAACATTTCCCGCTTGCGGCTTGCCTGGGCGTGGACGCAGGAACCGGGCAACCAGGAAGCCGTCCCGCTCGTCCACCGCGGCACCATGTATCTCGCGCAGTCGAACAACGTCGTGCACGCGCTCGATGCACGCTCCGGCGAGCTGATATGGGAATACCGGCACAAGCTCCCCGAGCTCAAAGGCAATTACGTCAAGCGTCAACTACATCGCTCGCGTAATGCGATCGCGCTGTATGACGACAAAGTTTTTCTCGCCGCCGGAGATGCGAGGCTTCTTGCCTTAAATGCGAAAACCGGCGAGGAAGTCTGGAACGTCGTTGTCGCTGACTACAACAAGGGCTACAACTACACTGCTGGTCCGCTGATCGTCAAAGGCAAAGTCATCGCCGGCATTTCGGGTTGCACGACTCCAGATGCCGAGGGCGGATGTTTCTTGACTGCGCACGATGCCAAGACTGGAAAAGAGCTTTGGCGGACGTACGCCATTGCGCGTCCGGACGACCCCAACGACGAGACTTGGGCCGACATTCCGAACGGCGAAAGAAAAGGCGGTTCGCTGTGGGGCACGGGAAGCTATGACCCCGAGCTCAATTTGATTTTTTGGGGAACAGCGCCACCGATACCGCACAGCGAGTTGGCTCGCGGAACCGGGCCCGCGGCACACCTGTATACCAATTCAACGCTCGCGATCAACCCCGACACGGGCAAGATCGTCTGGTACTTCCAGCATCTGCCGGGAGACAACTGGAATCTCGACCACGCATTCGAGCGCGTGCTGGTAGACGAAAAAGTCAACGGCGAAAAACGCCGCCTCTTGCTCACCGTGGGCAAGACAGGAATCGTCTGGGCGCTCGACCGCGGCAATGGCAAGTACCTCTGGTCTACCGAGACGGTGCATCAAAACGTGATCTCGGCGATCGACCGCGCCAAAGGCGGCGTGACGCTCAACCGCGAAGTGGTGCCGACCAAGCTTGATACCGACCAGCTCGTGTGTCCTTCGCTTTACGGCGGCAAGATTTGGCAGGCGACCGCGTACCACCCGAAGACCAAGGCTTTGTACGTGCCGAACGCCAACATGTGCAATGATTACCGCGTCGTCGAACAGCCGCCGACACCTGGAGAAGATTACGGTCGAGGTCGCTTTATCGTTCGTCACGCGCCGAACAACAATGGCTTGGTCGGTCGCGTGGACGCAGTGAACGTCACAACCGGCAAGCCAATGTGGAAGCACGAACGCCGGCCGATTATCAGCAGCGGGCTGCTCACGACCGACGGCGGAATTGTTATCGGCGGCGATGCCGGCCGACGCGTTATAGCGCTTGCAGCCGATTCGGGAAAGGTGCTTTGGGAGCAGACGTTGAACGCGGCGATCGGCGGTTTTCCGATGACTTACATGATGAACGGTAAGCAATATCTCGCGGTCCCAACCGGGAGCAACATGCTCGCGCAGTTCTCCGCCCCGTTAACCCCCGAAAGCGTTGCGCCCACCGACCGCGCCGCCGGCAACGGTTCGGTACTCTGGGTATTCAAACTGAACGGCGGCGATATCAAGGCCGCTGAAAAGTGAGCGTTCTAGACTAGAAGCCTTGAGTGCAAACCATCGTTACGAACAGGTCGAATTTCGCAAGGAGGCAACGTTGCGGTCTTAATATGTTGGGCTCTTCAGGACGATTCAGCGCGACTTCGATACACGCGAAGGCGAACGTTCGCTGAGTGAACGCGCAGCGTTGGAAAGCCAGGGCCAGGGAGTGGCCCTGCTGGGCGCGCGAAGGACGCAACGACATGATGTTGCCCGCCGATCCAGGGATGGATGCTTCACACTGGTAGACGCCTTCCCGCCCCGCACCATCCTGTCGATCAAAGCCACTTGACCGGCACCCGTGGACTCGCGTCCGGTAAGAACTGCTAGCACTCGCACCAGCGGAGGCGTCACGCGGCTCGCCATCCGTTACGTGAACGGAGGCGCCAAGGAAGCCTGGAGCGACCGCAGTACGCACCCCGCGAAACGACCAACCGTCATGCTGCCGCTCGTTGTGGCTTGGTGCGCGGTTCTGGTAGTGGTCGCCCCATATTCGCGCAGGCTTCCAGCCACGAACGCATGGCGTCCTGCATCTCATGGACCGCCTCTTCCGGTTTCTCGCCGAATGCCGAACAGCCGGGCAGATCGGGCGCGATGGCAATGTAACCCTCATCGGCATCGCTCCAAAACACTTCCACGAGATACTTAGGTATGGGCGCCATATTTCTTTGCCATTTCGTCAAGTTGTTTGGCTTGATAAGGCTTAATGTAGCCGTCGCAATTCTGGAAATTAAGCATCACCGGTTCGCCT
The DNA here is from genome assembly GCA_050740755.1 of Gammaproteobacteria bacterium. Lineage (GTDB taxonomy): Bacteria > Pseudomonadota > Gammaproteobacteria > JACCXJ01 > JACCXJ01 > JACCXJ01. The sequence continues at coordinate 2,759 of JBOIDT010000036.1, read as the reverse complement.
TCACGCCCATAGGTACAATGCGATCCCTTACCGCCTTTCCGCTCGAACCCTAGCGATTCCGCGATCCGACAAGCATCCTGGAAACGTATCGACTTGTGACTATTGCGGATTGCCGCGAAGAGCTTGTCCTTTCTGGTCACGGCTCAGACCGCTTCGATCAAGCCCCTCGGCCATGCAGCGGAACCACCTCGGCGCCCACCGCTGCATTATATCCCGCCGCTCGGGCGGCTGCGTGGTGTTGGATGGTGATTGGGCCGGGGTCTACGAAACTATCTCTGCAAGTAATTGATAGGTCGCATGTTGTCTAGAGGCGTGTGGGACAGCTACCCGCAAAGTTACCCCAATCTGCGTGATGTTATGCCTCCGAAAATGGCCCAGCCCCGCCGAGGAATCGAGTTTACCACATTCAAAAGGCCCGGCAGGCCTGTTCCTGCCGCAGCAGGTAATCGACAAGCCGCTCGCCGGCGGTCGCCGGCGGATGCACCGGCACCTCGCCAGGCGCCAGGCCGTAGCAAACCAGCGCCGCGCCGTCGCTCGTGATTTTCCCGAGCCAAATGTCCGTCATTTCCCAGCCCACCCCGATCCGCGGCAATAGCTCCTTGCGCCGCGCCTCGAGCTCGGCGATCCGGGCCTTGTGCGCCGGCAGGTCCTCGACGGTGCCGAAGACTTCGACCCCCCGCTCCGCCGTTACCTCTGCAGCCCGCTCAGCCGCGATCGCCCACAACAGAAACAGCCGCGGCACTTGACCGCCCAGCTCTTGCACCGCCTCGCCCTTTTGGTTGAAGCCCATCATGCCGATCCGTTCCTTCGCCGGAGGCTCCTTGAATTTCCCGGCCGCGATCTCCCGCCGCACGTCACGGAGATAGGCCCCGCACCCCGAGTGCCGCTCCCAGAGCGGATCCGCCAGGCGCTCTTTGACGGCCTCAACCGCCTCGTACGACGCGCCGGCCCGCGCCAGGCATTCCGCAATGAAGGCCCTCAGGCTCAGGCGGCCGGAAGCCAGCACGCGATATTCCCGCTCGGCTTCGAGCGCCTCGGTGACAAGCTCGTTGAATTTCTTGCTCATGGTCATACCCCCGCGTAGGCGGCCTTGAGGGCCGGGTCTTGGTTCAGAACTCTATGCATCGCCTCTGCGTATGAAAGCTCGCCATGCGCCGCCGTGAGCGCCTCGACGCGAAGGTGCACGGTCTCGCCCGGCGTCTTGCCTTGTGCCAGCGCGTTTGCCTCATCGGCGGGCAGCGGCACGTTACCGGGTGCATTCCGCCGGAGGTCTTCGAGCCACAGCTTCGCCGCCGTTACCAGGTGCGGGTTGCCATCCACCGCACGCCGCGCGGCCTCCTCGAGACTCATGCCAAGCCGCCTGAACTGGTCTGCCGTGCGGGCCAACTCGCCGGGCGCACCCGGAAGCGCATCCGCCATGCCGCCCTTCAAGGCCCGCAGGACCCAATCGTAGATCTCCCGCGCTTCGGCGGCAGTTACCGGCACCGCGGGCGTGACGGCCATCCTGGCCGCAGCCCCCGACCAGAGAGGCTTGTCGGCCACCCGCGCGGCCGGTTGCGCATAGGCGGCCTTCAGCTCGCGATCGGCCGCGAGCACGGCATGCACCGCATCCCGATAGCTGCCGCCCTTCGCCGCCATGTGGCGCTCGGCACGTGCGTTGACCTCGGCGCCCGCCGCGGTGGTTTTGGTGTACTTCGTTACAGTCGTCATGCTCAGTTTCCTCAGTTGTTTATGAATCAGTGACTCGCCCGCCGCGCGCCATCCAGGATGATGCCCCGGAACCAAAGGTCGCTCTCGCACTCGGCAAGCACGTTCTCGATCTGGCGCGGCGCGGCGCCGTCCCGCTCAAGCCATTCGAAAATCCGCGCGGGCCAGTAATCGCAGTCCAGGTCTGCCGGGTATGTGCGGCCGATAGCCCGCCGCGGCGTGTTCATGCCTCGCCGCCCTTCGGCGGGGATTGAAACAGCCGCTCAATCTCGGCGATACGCTGCTCGATACCGAACTCTTCGATTCTCATGGTCCCCGCGATCGCTGTGATGATTATCAGTCCCTACCCTGGGGTAATTGCCCCGGATGCAATACCCTGAAGACATGCCATGGCTCGCTCTGGCAGGGTCCCCCCAAGGGGCAGCTTCACTGCCGCGTCCTGCGGCTTTCGTTGCGGGTATAGGTATCGCGCAAGCTCGGCGAGCATGCGGCCCCGAACCTCGACCGGCACGGATACGTCGCAGGCTAACGCTGCCATGCCCCTGATGGGATCGCACCCGAGCGCCGCCAGGCGCCGTGCAACCTCGGCAGTTTGTCTATTCGGTGCCCCAGCCCGGCGCCCTCCCGTTTTTCGGCCGCGCGTCATCGACCCCTAACCCGTTCTACTTTGGAGAACTTCAAGTGATTTCGAGGTTATACCAGCTGGATGCGCGGCCCGTGAAGGGTGTGAAGGGTGTGAACCCTTTTTCCGGTTATTCTCACGAGAAAAAATCGTAGCCCGCTAACCCAGAAAGTGGTTCACACCCTTCACACCCTTCACACGCGCAATCATTTCAAGGGCTTGCGTCCCGGGGAAGGCGGATCACACCCTTCACACGCGCAACCCGATCCCGCCATACCGCCTCCCGGTCCGCGTCGCCTCTCGGCGGAATCCCCGCTCTGCCAGCCGCCCACCGAATCTCGTTTGTGACTCCGCACGCTCTCCCGCGCCCCGGGCTCGCGTTCCCATTCCTCCAGGACCGCCAGCACTTCGAGAGGGTCGTACCGGTCCC
>JBOIDT010000035.1:0-25866 GCA_050740755.1 Gammaproteobacteria bacterium | reverse complement strand
CGCGCGGCGCCGACCGCGTGATCGTCCCGGGCCTGTGCGCGGGCGATCTCACGGTGCCGGCGGAGAAGCTCGGCGTCCCCGTGGTGCGGGGTCCCGAGGACATGAAGGACCTGCCGGGCTTCCTCGGCCGCGGCGGGGTCCCGCCGGATCTCAGCCGTTACGACATCCGCATCTTCGCCGAGATCGTGGACGCCCCCCGGCTGACCATCGATGGGATCCTGGAAAGGGCCGCGCGCTATGGCGCCGACGGGGCCGACGTGATCGACCTCGGTTGCCTGCCCGACGTCCCGTTCCCGCACCTCGAAGAGGCGATCGCGGCCTTGCACGAGCGTGGCCATCGGGTAAGCGTGGATTCTCTGCTGACCGAGGAGCTCGTGCGTGGCGGGCGGAACGGGGCCGATTACCTCCTGAGCCTCAAGGAGAGCACCCTGGCGGTGGCCGACGAGGTGGGCTCGATACCGGTCCTGATCCCGGAAGAGCCCGGCGATCTCGAGTCTCTTGGTCGCGCCATCGACGCGCTCTCGGCGCGCGGCCGGGGGTTCATCGCCGACAGCGTCCTCGACCCCATCCACTTCGGGCTCAGCCGCTCGCTCGCGCGCTATGTCGAGCTGCGCGATCGCTATCCCGGGATCGACATCATGATGGGCACCGGTAACGTCTCGGAGCTGACCGATGCCGATACCGCCGGGCTCAACGCCTTCATGCTCGGGGTCATGTCCGAGCTTCGCATCACCCATCTCTTGACCACGGAGGTGAGCCCGCATGCCAGGGCCGTGGTGCGAGAGCTCGATTGCGCGCGCCGCATGTTGTTCGCGGCCCGCGAAGACCGGAGCCTCCCGCGCGGCTATGATGCCTCGCTCTGCGCCCTGCACGAACGCAAGCCGTTTCCCTATTCGGAGGCCGAGATCACCGAGATCGCGGCCGAGATCCGCGATCGCAGCTACCGCGTGAGCGTCTCGGCGGCCGGCATCCACGTCTATAATCGGGACGGCATGACGACCGCCACCGATCCCTTTGACCTCTACCCCCGACTGGACCTGCTGCAAGGGGATGCCCCCCATGCGTTCTACCTGGGGGTGGAGCTCGGGCGTGCGCAGATCGCCTGGCAGCTCGGCAAGCGATATGTACAAGATGAGCCGCTCAAATGGGGCTGTGCCGTGCGTCCCGCGGCGGCCCAGGACACCGCGAGCCCGCACGCCTATAAACCCGAGGGCACGACCTTGAAGGCCGGTAAGCGCAGGCGAGAGGTGCCGTGATCCTCATCCCTGCACATCGTCCCCTTTGGGTACCTTGAGTCAGCCCCGGCCGCCCGCGGTCCTCCCCCTTCGAGGCGGACTTCGAACCACGCCTAGGCACTGACCTGATCGAACGCGTAGCGTCGGAACGCCAGGGCCAGGGATGGCCCTGCTGGTCTCCTTCCTGTTGCCAACCAGCGTTGAACTTCCTATCCTTAGGCACCTATGCCCTCACAGGCCCGCAACCACCCACGAATTGTCCAGAAGAGCCCAAGACCATGCTCACAGATACCATCAGCAAGACCGTCGGCGTCGTCACCGAGCTTACTGTCATCGCGCCGCTCAAAGAAGGCGGCGCCGCGCGGCTGCGCCAGGTACTCGCCAGCCTGCAGACGAACGCCGGCGGCCCACTCAAGAAAATCGACACCATCCACTTCGCGCGATGGGTCATCTTCGACAACGACACGCGGATGCTTTTCACGAGCAATTTCGATGGCTCGCTTGAAGCCTATCTGCGCGACTTTTGCGTCGAAACCCCGCAGGGAATGGACTCGATTTTCGGCAACTGCGAAGGCTACCCGCCGGGCGGCTGCGCGGACTTCGAGGCGTTCAAGGCATACGTGCGCAAACACCAGGTGCCGACGGATCTTTTCTACCCCGCGTATCCCGAGAGCACCGTGAAGGCCGTGAAGAAGGCGCTCGAAGTGAAAGCGCTTGCGGACCAGCTCCTGGAAAAACTCGCCTGAGCCGCGTCCCATGCCCGGCTTCGAAGACGAGTGGCCCGACATCCAGGGCAACATCCTGCGTCCCTACGCCCATCCCCACGCCCGCTACGCGATCGTGCGGATCGACGAGGCGGCGGGCGCGCGCCGGCTGCTGGCGAGCTTGCTCGACCAGCGACTCGTCACCACCGCGGCGCGCTGGGCGCCCGGGGAAAAGCCCGACGCGACGCTGAACGTCTATTTCTCGTGGCACGGCCTCGCCCAGATCGGTCTCCCGCAGTCGTCGCTCGACAGCTTCCCGGAGGAGTTCCGCCAGGGCATGGCGGCGCGCTGGCAGCGGCTCCACGATCCCGACCCGGCGGGTTGGGAATTCGGCGGCGACCCGGGGCAGACACACGTCTTCTTCGCCGTATATGGGAACACGGCCGCGAACGTCGATACGCGGCTGGAGAAGCTGCGCGCAGATCTGGCGCAGGTCGCCCGAGCGGTGACGGTGACGCACCGCCAGGACGCGGCGTTGCTCGCGCGGCATACGGAGCACTTCGGCTTTGCCGACGGCTTCGGGCAGCCGCCGATCGCCGGCAGCGGCGCGCCGGAATATCGCGGCGACGGCACGCCGGTGGGCGCGAACGACTGGGCGCCGATCGCCACGGGCGAGTTCATCCTCGGCCAGCCGAACGAAACCGGCTTCCCCGGCCCGGCGCCGCTGCCGGCGGCGCTCGGCCGCAACGGCAGCTTCATGGCCTACCGCAAGATGGAGCAGGACGTGCCGGCGTTCCGCGCTTTTCTGCGCGCGGAGGCCGAGCGGCTTTATGGCTCCCCCACGCCGGAGAACGTCGAGCGCCTCGCGGCCAAGCTCGTCGGGCGCTGGCGCAGCGGCTGCCCGGTGATGCTCTCGCCGGACCACGACGACGATTCGCTCGCCGAGCAGTGGGGGATCAACAACGACTTCCGCTACGCCGCCGACCCGCGCGGCACGGTATGCCCGCTCGGCTCGCACATTCGCCGCATGAATCCGCGCGACGGGCTGCCCGACGACACCGCGACGCTCGTGCGCACGCATCGCATCGTGCGCCGCGGCCTGCCCTACGGCGAATGGCTGGAGGACGACAATGGAGACGGCAACGTGCGCGGCATCGCCTTCATGGCGGTCAATGCGAGCCTCGCGTATCAATTCGAGCTCGTGCACCAGGATTGGAGCAATAGCGGCGAGTTCGCCGGGCTCGACGCGCAGGACGTCGATCCCTTCCACGGCGAGCCGCGCGAGGGCTCGCGTTTCCGCATCCCCCAGGCGTCCGGCCTGCCGAAGCGCATCTACGATCTGCCGCGCTTCACGACGCTGCGCGGAGGCGGCTACTTTTTCATCCCCAGTCTCACCGCGCTTCGTTTCATCGCGGGCCAGCAGCCCTAAAGACCTTGCTAAGAAATGCGTTCTACCTGGGCGTGGAGCTCGGGTGTGCGCAGATCGCCTGGCAGCTCGGCAAGCGCTACGCGCAGGATGATCCGCTCCAATGGGGCTCGGCCGAGCGTCCCGCGGTGGGCCACGACGCCGCGAGCCCGCACGCCTACAAACCCGAGGGCACGACCTTGAAGGCCGGTAAGCGCAGGCGGGAGGTGCCGTGATCTTCGAGGCCGTGATCATCACCCGCAACGCCGATGGGTCCCTGCACATCGTGCCCATGGGGTACCGCGAGTCGGGCGAGGACGTGGTGCTCGCCCCGTTTCGCCCCTCGACGACCTTGGACAACCTGGCGCGCAGCCGCCAGGCCGTTATCAATCTGACCGACAATGTCGCGATCATCGCCGGGTGTCTGACCGGCCGTTTCGAGTGGCCGACCCTGCCGGCCGCGGTGGTCGATGCGGCGCGACTCACGGATACGCTCGCCCATCTCGAGGTCGAGGTGCGGTACGAGGAGGCGGATGACGAGCGGCCGAGGTTTCTCTGCGCCGTGCGTCACCGCGAGCAGCACCGGCCGTTCCGGGGCTTCAATCGCGCCCAGGCGGCGGTGGTCGAAGCGGCCATCCTGGTGAGCCGTCTGCACCTCCTGCCGGCGGACAAGGTGGATCGAGAGATCGGGTACCTGCGGACGGCGGTCGGCAAGACCGCCGGTGAGCGCGAGCACGAGGCCTGGGGATGGTTGATGGCGCGCATCGCGATGCATCGCGAGGCGATGGCGCAGGAACGCCGGTGACGGGGTTCCTCGCGAGCGTCGCCTCGGTGCAAGAGGCCGGAACGGTCCTGGCCGCAGGCGCCGATGTCGTGGACCTCAAGTCCCCCGCCCAGGGGGTGCTGGGGGCGTTGCCCGTGGCGGTCGTTCGTGAGACGGTCGGGTTCGTGGCGGGTCGGAGAACGGTGAGTGCCGCGACGGGCGATCTGCCCCCGGACCCGGCGATCATCCGGGATGCGGTGCGTGTCGTCCAAGCGGCGGGCGTGGATATCGTGAAAGTCGGGCTTTTCGGCCCGGCGCGGCGAAGAGAGGTCTTGCGCGCGCTCGGTGAGGAGCCCCGCGCGCGGGCCTCCATAGTCGTCGTTTTGTTCGCCGATCGGGAGGCGGACCTCACCGCCGATCTCGCCGAGATCGCCCGGCAAGGGCTCCATGGCGTCATGCTGGATACCTGCGACAAGGCCGGTCGCGGACTGCGCGCTTATCGGCACGACGAGGCCCTTGGCCGTTTCGTGGCTGCGGCGCGGGGATTCGGGCTCCGAACGGGGCTGGCCGGATCGCTCGGCGCGGCCGACATCGATCCGCTCCTGGCGCTCGCGCCCGACTATCTCGGGTTTCGCGGCGCACTGTGCGGGGCTCGCGGACGGGAAGGCGCGATCGATGCGGGCGCCGTGCTCGACATCCGTACCCGGATCCCGGTGCATGGGTCTACAATGGCAGCCGGGCGTTACAACGTTGTGGAGGCCTACCATGAGCTGGCGGGTTAGAAAGCACGAGGAGACCTATGGCGAGCAGGAGATCAAGCAGCGGCTCGCCGAAGAGCTGCCGCACTGGTACTACGAGGAAGGCTGGATCCGGCGCAAATACAAGACCTCGGGTTGGAAGGGCACCCTGATGGTCGTCAACACCGTCGGCCATCTCGCGGAGGCCGCGTTTCACCACCCGGACCTCACGGTGTCCTATGCCTTCGTCATCGTGAAGCTCATGAACCACGCGGCCAAGGGGGTCACCAACAAGGACTTCCAGCTTGCCAGGAAGATCGAGGAGGTGATCCAATGGCAGCCGGCCAAAGAAGCCGAGAGCGCGCTCGAAGGCACCCCGGACGACCCGCGCTTCAAGTACGTTAAATACGACTGATCAGGCCGGTCCGAGGCGGCTTGGACGTTGTGGTCTGAGTTCTGCTAGGTCGTCGCTCGGGAGCGGGCAGGGTTTCGCGACCCCGAGTCTTCCGCTGAGTCTTCCACGTCAATCATCCACGAAAGGAACGATCCATCCATGAACGATGCAACGCAGGTCACAGCGCTCAAGAGCACCAACACCGTGTGGCACGACGCCACCATCACCCGCCGGGTCCGCGAGGAGCGCAACGGCCACCGGGGGGTGATCCTCTGGTTCACCGGGCTGTCGGGGTCGGGGAAATCGACCCTCGCCCATGCCGTCGAAGAGCGGCTCTTCGCCATGGGCTGCAACACCTATGTATGCGATGGCGACAACATCCGCCATGGGCTGTGCGGCGACCTCGGGTTCTCCCCGGAGGACCGAGTGGAAAACATCCGCCGCATCGGAGAGGTCGTCAAGCTCTTCATGGACGCCGGGGTGATCGGTCTCACGGCCTTCATCTCCCCCTACCGGGCGGACCGCGACCGCGCGCGCAACCTGGTCGTGGCAGGGGATTTTATCGAGATCTACTGCCGCTGCCCGGTCGAGGTCTGTGAAACGCGCGACGTCAAGGGCCTCTATCGCCGGGCGCGGGCCGGGGAGATCAAAGAGTTCACCGGGATATCGGCGCCCTACGAGGAGCCGGAGGCGGCCGAGATCGTCGTCGATACCGGTGTCGAGTCTCTCGAGACGTCTGTCAGGAAGATCGTCGATTATCTCGTCGCCAAGGGTGCCGTGTCGGCGCCGGTCAAGTCCGCCTGCGGCTGAAGGGCTTGGGCGAGATCCGCAACCAGGAGGCCGCCCGGCGGCGATGGCGACGCTTTGTACCGCGCCTGCTGAAGGCGGGTGTGGCGAGGGTCGCGCTCGCGGTCTGGCTCATGGCCCCGAACATAGGCGTCGCGGCCAACGACTTTCCGACCCTCGATCGTGTCGACCAGGTGCTGACCTGCATGCGAGGGCATGGTGGCCAGACGCTGGACAACCTCTATGCGTGTTCTTGCGCCGTCGATGTCGTCGCGGCGGCGCTGCCCTATGACGACTTCGTGGAGGCGACGACTTTCAAGGCCTTCAAATCGATGCCCGGGGAGCGGGGAGGGCTGTTTCGCGAGTCCGCGCGCGGCCGGAAGCTGGTCCAGCGCCTGGAGGAGGCCGAAGAGCGCGCGGCGCGATCCTGCTTCGTGGGCGTGGCGCGATCGAAGCGCTCCCCGGTTGCCTCACCGCCGGCAGTCCCGCCGCCGGTGATCGAGTAGCCACAGGCCCGCCGTGCCGGCATCGGCCGCTCTATTGCCGAGCGGTTGAGATCCGTGATAATTTCCCACAAAGACTCCTGCCGGTCCGCGCGGTCTCATCGAGGTGCACACGGGGCAGTCGCGGCCTTGCAGTACCGGGCGCGGCCCCCCGGGTCGGCATGCCTCACTGTTTCTACCTCCCGGCATCTTCGCGATCTCGGGGTGCGGGGTCAGAACGATTGAGAGATCGAAGCTAAACCTATCGCGAGGAGGAGGTCATGAGAAGAACCCTATTGAAACCCTTGGCGTTGGCGGCGGTGGCGGCCGCGATACCGGCGTCGGCCCTGGCCAACGAAGGGCTGTTGAAGCTCCTGGAAGACGATGGATACTGGGTCATGCAGAACGGCGATTTCGGCAGTACCCGGTATTCGAAGCTCGACCAGATTGACGCCGGAAACGCCCCCAAGCTGCAAGCCGCCTGGACGTTTTCGACCGGTGTCCTGAGAGGCCACGAAGGCGGACCGCTGGTGCTGCCGGGCAGCGCCACGGGGCTCAAGCATGACACCCTGTACGTGCACGCGCCCTTTCCCAACAATGTCTTCGCGATCAACTTGGACACCCTGGAGGTCGTCTGGGAGTACGTCCCGATCCAGAACCAGGACGAGACCGTTCCGGTCATGTGCTGCGACACGGTAAATCGCGGGCTGGCATTCGGCGACGGGAAGATCTTCCTCCAGCAGGCCGACACGGAACTGGTCGCGCTCGACGTCAAGACCGGCAAGAAGGTCTGGTCGGTCAAGAATGGAGACCCCAAGAAGGGCGAGACCAACACCAATGCCCCGCACGTCATCAAGGACAAGGTGTTCACGGGCATCAGCGGCGGCGAGTTCGGGGTGCGCGGTTTCATAGCCGCCTATAACATCAAGGACGGCAAGCTCGCATGGAAGGCCTATAGCACGGGTCCCGACGCCGAGATGTTGATCGACCCGGAAAAGACCATGGAGCTCGGCAAGCCGGTCGGCAAGGACTCGAGCCTCAAGACCTGGCAGGGGGAGCAGTGGAAGATCGGCGGCGGCACGACCTGGGGTTGGTATTCCTACGATCCCGATCTGAACCTCATGTACTACGGGTCGGGGAACCCCAGCACCTGGAACCCGGTCGTGCGCCCCGGCGACAACAAGTGGTCGATGACGATCTTTGCGCGTGATGTCGACACCGGGGCGACCAAGTGGGTCTATCAGATGACGCCCCACGACGAGTGGGACTACGACGGCGTCAACGAGATGATCCTAACCGACATCGAGGTCAAGGGCAAAGACGTGAAGGCCCTCGTGCACTTCGATCGGAACGGCTTCGGTTATACCATGAACCGCGAGACGGGCGAGCTCCTGGTCGCCGAGAAATATGACCCGTCGGTCAACTGGGCCACGCACGTGGACATGAAGACCGGCCGTCCGCAGGTGGTGGCGAAGTACAGCCCCCAGAAGAACGGCGAGGACGTCAACACCCAGAACATCTGTCCCGCGGCGCTGGGCACCAAGGACCAGCAACCGGCGGCGTATTCACCGCGCACCGGTTTGTTCTACATCCCCACCAACCACGTGTGCATGGACTACGAGCCGGTCAGCGGCGGTGAATACACCGCGGGCCAGCCGTATGTGAACGCGGTGCTCAACATGTATCCGGGGGGCAAGGTCACCGGGGATGGGACCAGCAACCTGGGTAATTTCGTCGCCTGGGATGCGGGCGAAGGCAAGATCAAGTGGTCGGTGCCGGAGCGGTTCTCGGTATGGAGCGGGGCCCTGGCGACAGCCGGCGATGTCGTGTTCTACGGGACCTTGGACGGTTACATCAAGGCTGTGGATGCCAAGTCCGGCAAGCTCCTGTGGAAGTTCAAGACCCCGTCGGGGATCATCGGGAATGTCAACACCTGGATGCACAAGGACAAGCAGTATGTCGGCGTCTTGTCCGGGGTGGGCGGCTGGGCCGGCATCGGCATGGCGGCCGGCCTCATCGAGGACACCGAGGGGTTGGGTGCGGTCGGGGCCTATAAGGGCCTGAGCTCGTTTACCCGCTTGGGCGGTGTACTGAGCGTGTTCAGCTTGCCGTAGGCGGGGCCTGAGCGCGCGTCATTCCGAAAAAACGACACGGCCCGGCAGCGCTTGGACGGTGCCGGGCTTCGTCGTCTGCCAAGGGAACCTGAACGGGACCCGCCCGGTGCAGCGCTACGGGTCGGGACCTTCGGCGAGCGGCGTGTGATCCTAGCTAGGGCTCACGCGCGGCCCGATTGCAGCGGTTAAGTGGTGGATTGGATCAACAAACATGTGGAATATAGACAAGAATGGGGTGGCATTGGCCGCTGTGCTCGGCCTCTTGGGTGGCTGCGGCGGGGACGGGCAATCGGAGGAAGAGATCCGAAACGCGATAAATGAAGTCGATGCCATGATCGCGAAACAGCAGAAAGCCACGGGCGGTTATCAGAATCTGGATGAGCTCGCCAAGCTCAAAACCGAGCTCGAACGGCAACTCGGTGAGATCACCGCTGCCAAGAGCCAGTAGGGTCGATTTTGAACCGGTGGGCGAGCGCCGCCGCGCCCGCTAATCCCGCGTTCTGGCGGGGGGCGGTTCCTCGAAATGAATGGCGCGGCGTCGCGGCAGGTGCTCGACGGCGGCACTGGGCGTTTCTACGGGCCGGTGCTCTCCTACGAATTCCGGGGCCTTGCCCACGATGACCTTTGGGATCGAGGGGATGTCGAGCGCGTTCGGGGTAAACCCCGCCTGGCGCTGCCCCTCGTCCTGATCCACGGGCATATCTCCCGCGTCTGTCTCTTCTCCATCCTGTTCTCCGTCGCTTCGGCCGGAAGGGCTCGCGAAGCGATCGTTCAAGGACTGGACGTAGCGGTCCGCGTCGGCCTGGACACGGGCGATGTAGCCCTTGGTGCGCCGCCCCCATCCGATGGGCGCGCGGTACAGTAGGCCATGCCTCAGGCGTGTGTTCTTGCGAAACGCCTTGACCAGTGCCTCGCGCAACTCGGGGGCGACGGGTTCGCGGGTGAGCGTGCGCAGGACGGAGCGGGCGCAGAGGCGCCGCACCACGACATGCGGATAAAGGAGCAGCAGGACGCCGATGCCCACCACCGCCCAGAGGACGGGAGCGGGCCAGGGTGGGGCCGCGGCGACGCCCTGCCACCCCCCCGCCGCCATGACCGCGGCCGCCGATGCGCCGATGACCGAGCCGTAGAGGAGGACATCGAACCAGAGGACGCGGCGTTTCCATCGCTGCCGTGCGGCGTGCAGGCGGGGCACCAATTCGCTTTCGATGGCCTTGGCGCTCATTTCCAGGACGCCGATGATGCGGTAGGCCCGATCGACTTCGACCTGCTGCATGCGTTCCAGGACCTCGGCCATGTCAACCGCGCGCTTGGCCTCGAAACGGCGGCGGAGGTTCGGGTCATCGATCGGATTGGCCGCCTCCAAGTTGTAGATCCGGTAGAAGCGCCCCGCGGTGAGCCCGGCGCTCGCCAGGGCGCGCTGCCAGGCGGCGAACACCTCTTCGGGGTTGTCCTCCCGGGCGGTCGCGTCGATTTGATTCAGGATGAACAGGAACTTGCTCGAATCCGGGCGCTTGACCGTGTCCGCGACGAGGTGCTGCAAGGTGTCTTTCATCGCCCCCGGCTCGGGGTGGCGGGCGTCGAAGAACACCAGCACCAGATCCGATAGATTGATGATGTGATCGGTGATCCGAAGGGTCGAGGTGCGCTGCAGATCGGCATCGAAGCCCGGCGAGTCGATGATGATCTTGCCTCGCAGGGCCGTGCTCGGGCAGGTCTTGAGCTGCAGGTAGGCATCGACCCGACGGCCCTCGCCGCTGGCCACCGATTCGATGTCGCGGCTGATGTTGTAAAACGGAAACCGCGGATCGGCGTCCAGCGCGATCCCCGGCAGCGACCTGTGGATGGCGTCGGTGCTGTAGCAGATGACGGTAAACTTGTCATCGACCGCCTGATTTCCGGTGAGTTGCAGCTTGTACCTGAGAAAGTCGTTGATAAAGGTGGACTTTCCGGAGGAGTAGGTGCCGAGCACCGCGATCAGGGGCCACCACGGGACACGCGTGGCGTAGGACTCGTCCGGGTCGAGCACACCGAGGCGATAGCCGACGCGGTCGAGCCGCCGGAAGCTCCGCACTACGTCGAGCAAGACCGGGTTCTCGTGTGCTAGGTGGTTCTCCAAGCGCAAGAGCCGCTGCGCCAGGCCGCTTTGGGCACTACCAGCCATTTGTCTGTTTCCGATAGGATAGGTCCGTCGGCTGCCGCACCGGGGGCGTTGCACCGGGCGGAGCGGGACCGACTGCATAGGGTCGTCGATTACGAGGCCGTGCCAGTCGCGGCGTCGACCGTCAGAGGTTGCGGTGGGCCTCGTTCGTCAGGGATTTTTGAATCATATCATGCCCTCGCCTTCGATAGCAGGTCCCCCGAGCGGCCGGTCTCCCCGGAAACCCGCCGGGCGGGGCCCGATCGCCCGCGGATCACGGGCGCTCGGGGTGGCCATGTGCCAGTCCTGATGCAGAGCGAATGGCGGCTGTCCTTTCACGAGCTCCTCCAGGGGGAGGAGGATGGCGCAATCGCTGGGCTCGCGAGCCACCTTGCTCGGGATCGGCTGACAGAGGCGGCGCGATTCGCCGAAACCGAAACCCTCTTCGAGTCCCCTCCCCCGCTCGGCGGCCCTTTCTTCGGCTATTTCGATCCGCTGCGCGCGCGGATGGAAGGGGGGTCGATCGACGCGCGGGGGTTTCGGTATTTGATCAGGCAATATGCGCCGCTTGCCCTGACGCACGCGATCTGGGTCGCCCCTCTGGCCGGGACCGCCACCGGCCATCGGCGGCCCTTCGCCCTGTTGTTTCGCTACTATGCCGATAGCGATGCGCGGCGGGTACGGGATGGCTATCGCAGGTTGCTGGCGCTGCAGGGGATCGGGTTGCCGGAGGTCGCGGATGAGGCTTTCCTACGCGATGGCTCTTTGCTCGATGCGGCCTTCCTGCCGGCGGTTCTCCGGCTGGCCATCGCACGATCTCCCCAGGGCCTCTATCCCGAGCTCCTCGGCATGCTCCTGGGCCAAGCCCTCGGGCTCTTGCCCTTCCGGGCGTTGATGGCCGGGATGTGCCCGCCGGAGATCCGGGGCGACAGATCCCTCGGGCCGCTTCTAGGGCCGGCGATCCCCCACGACGCCGGCTGGGACGTGATCTCGACGCTGGTCGAAGACCACCTCGAAACCGCCCGGATCGTCCTCGGCCGGCAGGGGGTCGGGAATGCGTGGCATCGCATCCGGAACGGGCTCCTGGCCCAGTTCCTGGCCGAGCACGGGCTGGTTCGATCCGCCGTCGAGGCATGGGAAGCGCGGCGGCGCTCGGACCGTCATGCGGCGGTCCTGGCGATCTTGAAAGCCAAGCGGCCCTATGCCCTCGGTCAGCACCGCGACAAGACCCTGGGCGACCGGCGGATCGAGGACTGGCTGGCGCCGGGGGCCGAGCTCGGAGGGCTCCTGGATGCGCTTGCCGCGTCCGACCTCGTGGATCCGGCGGCGCCCCTGCAGAGCCGTTTTCTCGCCTGGCTTTCGCCTGGTGGCGCCATGTACCGGGTCTTTCGCGACGACGAGATCGCTACCCTGGTGGAGTGGATCGGGGGATTGGGCGAGTCGAAGTCCTCGATCCGCGAGCGGCCGGTGCCGGTACCCGCGGAGCCGCCGGGCGGCTTCCAGGCCACGCCGGTTGCCAATAAAATCCAAAAAAAAATGTTTGCCGGGAAGGGCGCCGGTGGCAAAGACCCCAGGTTCCTCTTCCATCGACTGCTCAATCCGGAGCAGTACCCCGGGGAATTGCCGGGGGCACGGTCGCTGGTGCAGCGTTTCCTGGGGAAGACGGCCAGGGCCTTGCGCGGCCCCATGCGCCGCGGCGACCTCCGGTTTTCGCCGTACAGCCCCGGTGCCTTGGAAGCGCGCATCGATGCGATTTACCATCGCGCGGTCGCCGCCTACCGGCCGTTCATCCCGCCGCCGCGCCTCGACCGCGAGGAATACCGATGGCTCCTGACCCGGCTCGCGCCGCTGGTGCTCGTGGACGGCTGCTGGCTGCAGAGGGCCGCCTGGCTCGAGGGCCGCCACGCGCCGGTGGCCGCGCGCCTCCTCGCGATCTATACGGACGAGATCGGCGGCGGCGATCCCGAGCAAAACCACGCGAACATCTTTCGCCGCCTCTTGGAAAGCGAGGGGATCCGGCTACCGGAGTCGACCTCCGCGGAGTTCATCGCCTGGCCGGGGTTTTCAGCCGCGCTCTTCGATCTGCCCGCCTACCTCCTCGCCATCTCCCAGTTCCCCCGTAGCTACCTGCCGGAGATCCTGGGCCTCAATCTCGCCATCGAGCTGAGCGGGCTCGGGGCGTTTTATATGACGGTGGCGGACGAGATGCGCTACCTGGGCCTCGATCCCGCCATCGTGAGCGTGCACCTGGCGAGCGACAACCTCGCGAGCGGGCACACGGCCCTCGCCCGGGAGGCCGTCATGATCTATCTGGACGGGGTGGGTTCCGATTTCGGGCACGAAGAGCTCGACCGGCACTGGCGCCGGGTGTCGCTCGGCTATGCCTCGCTTCGAATCGTCCCGCGCCGGGCCTTTGCCGTGTTATTGACGAGGGCCCTACTGCGGTTTGGCCCGGCTCGCCTGAAGAAGACCGCGCTCGGATGGGGCGCCGTGCGGGTCTGAGCGCGCGCGATGGCAACCGTGCCACGGCGCGATCGTGTTGGCGGCGCGGCCCGCGGCGATCTAGGCAGCATCGGGGTCTTACTCGGCTTCGAAATACGGGGAGCCCAAGGCGCCGCTCGCCGAATCGACGGAAGACCTACCGCACCCCCCTCTTCGCCGGCCGGAAAAGACGAACGCGACGCCGCCGCTGTTCACCGCCTCGCCCGAGATCCGCCTGAAATTTCCCCGGAAGCTGCCAAAGAAACTGATCGCGGCGTTACCCGCAGCACCCACCCCCTTGAAACGGTTGAGGCGATTGCCGAGCCCCCCGTGGGTGTACAGAATGGACCCAAACCCGTCAACCGTAAGCACGGTGGACTGCGGCCGATCGAAACGGAAACAATCCGTAAAGGTCATTCCCGCGCTAGATTGGACAACGACTTCATATGTCCGCCGCACATGGTCGGCCTGCGCGGGCAGCGCGACCGAGGTTAAGACTAACGCGGCAATCGCCGCCATTGGCGTCGTGGTTTTCACCTTTCCCCCCTGTACCTGGCAATAGGCAAGGCACCGCAAACCCCGCCGTCGCGCGGCACCCCTGCGACTCTGGGCAAGGCGCCCCGGAGGCGCGGGCCGACGTTCCCACATGCGATCGGCCCTACAAGAAGGATAGGAATTTCAACGCGATTTGTCAACGCAGCAGGTGTCGGTGATATTTCGTCGGACGGGTTGGGCGGTAATTTTGCGGTGTGAAAGCGGTCCGAGCCGGGGCGGAAGCGCCCGCCCCGGTGGGTTCGCGGGGACTCTGGGGTTGGCATCCCGTGCCCGGGCGCGAGTGCGGCGGTGCCGGTCAAGGGGCCTTGACCGGGAGGAAGGCTCGCAGAGGGATGCTTCCTACAGGCGCGGTACCCGTTTCGCACGGCGTCCTCCACGGCCCTGATCCTGAGGGACATGGGCGGCTGGCTCTTGCTGGTGCCCCAGTCCACGCTCGCGGCGGATATGCGGACGGGCATGCGCCCGAGCCTCACCTTGGGCGCCGATCCAGGCGCGGGATCGGGCTGGACAGGATGGGGATGGCACCCTATAGTCCCGCCCATCCAAAAGACGATCATCCAAGAGACATTGGGGAGCTGCCGCATCCACCATGAGACACACGCGTCGATGCAAGGGGAGCACCGGACTGGGCTGGTGGCAGCCGTGGATGCAGATGTGGGAGATCGCCGTGGCCGCGCCAGAGGTCGTGGCCCATCGCACCGCGCGCATGGCCAAGTCGGGTCCCACCCGGTCGAGCGCCGACCGCAACGAGCTCAAGCGCATGACCCAGGAGAAGTTCGAGGCCTTCGGCGAATCGGCCGTATCGAGCGCCGCCTCGCGCCTGCTCGCCAAGGGTCTCGCGCCGGTACGCCGCCGGGCCACGGCCAACGCCAAGCGGCTCAGGCGAACCCCGCACTGACCGTCTGCACGGGAAGGGCCCGCGGCCGCACGTGTCGTGCCGCGCCACATTCCGTTTAGCCTTCCGTTCCTCGTTTCGATCCCGCCGGCCACTCCCATCACAACATGCGACAAGTCGTGCTCGATACCGAGACCACCGGGCTCGAGCCCCACGCGGGCCATCGCATCATCGAGATCGGTTGCGTCGAGATCATGAACCGGCGCGTGAGCGATCGCCGTTTCCACCGCTACCTGCATCCTGACCGTGACATCGACGAAGGGGCCGTCCAGGTGCACGGGATCACCCTGGAGGATCTCGAAGCGAGCCCGCGCTTCGCGGAGATCGCCGCGGAATTCCTTCGATTCGTGCGCGGCGCCGAGGTCATCATCCACAACGCGGCCTTCGACCTGGCCTTCCTGGACCATGAGCTCATGCTCGCGGGTCCCGAGTGGGGCCGCTTCGGGGACCATTGTACGGTCGTGGATACGCTGGCCCTGGCGCGCGAGAAACACCCCGGACAGAAGAACAGTCTGGACGCCCTGTGCAAGCGCTATCAGGTGGACAACGCCGCCCGCACACTGCACGGCGCCCTGCTCGACGCCGAGATCCTGGCGGATGTCTATCTGGCGATGACCGGGGGACAGGCGGCCCTCCTCCTCGAAGCCGAGCCGCAGGCATCACCGGGGGCGGGCGTCTCACGTCGCCGCGCAGCCGGGCGCGTACCGCTACGGGTCATCGCCCCGAGTCCTTCGGAGTCGGCCCGACACCAGCGGCTCCTGGATCTCCTCGACCAAGAGAGCGGTGGCCGCTGCGTGTGGAGGCGGTCAGGGCTGGCCCCCGACGCCCCGCAAGACGCCCGCGGCGCCTGAGGTAGAGCGCACCGTCGAGACCATCGTGCAAACCCCGTCAAGCAGCGTATAAACGCCGAACATGAGCACCAAAGCGAGCAAAGAAATCCCCGGCCATACGAAAATCGCCGCACCGAAGACCAGCGCGCAAAGACCTCGCAGGCACAGTGCGTCGGGAGACCGGTGTTGCAGGGCAAAGCCTGCGGCTTGACCGCAGCCGGCACGGTTGCCCCATAGACTCGCGTGGAGGCGTCGCGGCTTGCGTGCGGAGGGTTCGGTGAGGGGACGATTTTGGATCTGGAACTGATACAGCGGTTCGCCGTGACGCTCGCCATCGGTCTGTTGATCGGCATGGAACGCGGTTGGGATGACCAGGAGACACGCGAGACGCCGCGCATCGCCGGCGTACGCACCTTTGCACTGATTGCACTGCTTGGAGCACTGTGGCAGTTGCTCGGCTCACAGTTCGGCGCCCTGATCATCGCCGTCGGCTTCTTGGGCTTCGCAGCGCTCTACGTGTCCGCATCCTGGCTCGAGACACGCGGGACTGGTCACTACGGCATCACCACCGAGGTCGCTGCTTTCATCACCTTCACCCTCGGCGCCTTGACGATGCACGGCTATGTGCTGCTCTCCGCCGCCACGGCGGTGATCGTCACCATCATACTGAGCGCCAAACCGATACTTCACCGCTGGCTCGAGCGGCTCGAACGCCGCGAACTCTACGCGATCCTCAAGCTTCTGCTCATTTCCGTGGTGCTGCTGCCGGCGCTGCCCGATCGCGGCTTCGGTCCATGGCAGGCGATAAATCCGTACGAGATGTGGTGGATCGTGGTGCTGATCTGCGCGTTATCGTTCGTCGGCTACTTCGCGCAAAAGCTCGCCGGCGCCCGCCGCGGGGTCATCCTCACATCGCTGTTCGGCGGATTGGTATCCTCGACGGCGACCACGCTCAGCTTCTCCCGTCAGGCTCGTGCGGAGCCCGCACTCGCGAGTCTCTATGCGGTGGGGACCATCATCTCGTGCACAGTGATGTTTCCTCGCATATTGATCATCGTCGGCCTGATCGAGATGCAGTTGCTGCCTGCTCTCGCCTGGCCGCTGGGCATCATGGCGATCATCGCCTGCGCATCGGCGCTGTGGCAATGGCGCGCTCTGAAGACAGCGAAGGATGTTGAAGCACCCACGTTGCAGAATCCCTTCGATTTCAAGATGGCCCTGCAGTTCGCGGCCTTGTTGACGTTGATCATGATCCTCGCTGAGGCGCTGCGGCACTGGTTCGGACAACCGGGTGTCTACCTGCTCGCCGCCGTCGCCGGCCTCAGCGATGTGGACGCCATTGCGGTCTCGCTGTCGCGCATGGCGCCGGAGGAACTGGCGCTCGTTGCGGCGGCGGGCGCAATTACGGTGGCCGCATTGGTGAACACGGTGGTGAAGGGATTGATGGCTGTGTTCATTGGCGGCGGCGCGATTGGCCGGCGCGTTGGGCTCACCAATGCCCTCGCAGTAGCAGGCGGAATAATAAGTTTGGTGTTCATCGCCGCGCTCGCTCCGACGTTCCCACGATGAGGTCGTTCTGGAATACCCCGATGACCCACTTCGAGGCCTTATCACCGTTGATGGCAGCGGGACGCGCGCCGCCCGCCGGCCTGCTGGGCGGCGTCGCGGCCCTTCATAGTGCAGTCGACGAATGCAGAGCTGAGCCTCAGTCTTTTAGCACCACGACGTTGACGCCGTCCTCGGCGCCCAGGTCGTAGGTGTTGCCGCCGAGCTGTGCGACCGTTCCGATCCGCTCTGAGACGTAAGCCTTTGCCGCCGCCGCGTTGATGACGATCCCGTTACCGGCACCGTCCGAGATCACGACGCTGTTGGCGCTTGGGCGCGTGATCTCGATGCCATCGGACGGGGACACGACGCTCACGTCGGCGCTCAGATAGCGGACCTTGAAGGTCGAAGGATCGGAGTTGGCTTCGACGAAGGCCTCGGCGGCGCCCAGTGCCCCGGTCTTTGCCTTTTGAGCCAGCGTGCTGGCGGTTTCCTTCGCCTTGGCCGTGAGGTTCTTCATGGTGCCGCTTTCGGCCGCTTGCTTAAGCGTCTCAATTGCCTTGTCGAGCTGTTCTTTCCAGTTCATGTCCAAGCCTCCACTCTCTTAGTGGTCTAGATGCGACAGATGGTAAGAGGAGCGGCCATGCTATCATCGAAAAGCAGGGCGGTATAGCGATCGATACCTCGTCGGCTCCCGGCGAGCACCACGGGCGTCCCACCCCCCGCGCCGCCATCGCCATCGGAATCACGGCGTGATCGCCCCCACCGTTTGGAGCACAGCGGGACAGTGCTAGCGGGTTCCGGATAGGACGGACCCCGGGGACGGAACCCGCAGCGTCCCCCTCCGTGCCGCACGGACCACCCGTGCAGGGCTCCCCGCCATGAGGCGACTCACCAGCCGGCTGTATCACGGTCCTGGTACAGGC
Source organism: Gammaproteobacteria bacterium (assembly GCA_050740755.1). Lineage (GTDB taxonomy): Bacteria > Pseudomonadota > Gammaproteobacteria > JACCXJ01 > JACCXJ01 > JACCXJ01. Next base: position 7,874 of record JBOIDT010000035.1, on the reverse strand, counting down.
GTTCGCGCCCGAGTCCCGTGTCGCGGGCAAGCTGCGACGTGCCATTGGCGCGGGCGACGTCGCCCAATACATGCGTCACCAGGGTTGGGTCGCCGTCTTCCACTGGTCCCGGGCACCCGTACCATCGACGGGTGGAGCGGGCGCCTCGCCGATCCGCTCGGCCCGCGGGCTCCCCTTGCATTCAACGCAACCCCGAGGCTTCCGGTGCCGATAAGGCTGTTGTATTATGATGCCTGGTCGGTTAGAGTCTGTTGTGCTACCGCAACTCGGGAGGGGGGGCATGATCAAACAACGCACGCTCAAGAACTGCATCAAGGCCACGGGGGTAGGGCTGCACTCGGGGAAGAAGGTGCTGGTCACCTTGCGTCCGGCACCAGCCCACAGCGGCATCGTGTTCCGTCGCGTCGATGTGACACCCGCGGTCGAGATCCCGGCGCGCGCCGAGAATGTCGGCGACACGCGGCTTTCGACCAGCCTCGCCAGGGGCGCGGTGCGCATCGCGACCGTCGAGCACCTGCTGTCGGCCTTCGCGGGTCTCGGGATCGACAATGCCTATGTCGATGTCAGCGCCCCCGAGGTGCCGATCATGGACGGCAGCGCCGGTCCGTTCGTGTTCCTCATCCAGTCGGCCGGCATCGAGGAGCAGTCGGCCCCCAAGCAATTCGTGCGCATCAAGCGCCCGGTGGCCGTCGAGGACGGCGACAAATGGGCCAGACTCGAGCCCTTCGACGGCTTCAAGGTGTCGTTCTCGATCGATTTCGACCACCCGCTTTTCGACGAGACCACCAAGTTCGCCGAAGTAGATTTCTCCACCACTTCGTTCGTGAAAGAGGTCAGCCGGGCACGCACCTTCGGCTTCCTCAAGGAGGTCGAGATGCTGAGGGAGAAGGACCTGGCGCTCGGCGGCAGCCTGCAGAACGCCGTGGTCATCGACGATTATCGGGTGCTCAACGAAGACGGGCTCCGCTACGAGGACGAGTTCGTCAGGCACAAGATCCTGGACGCCATCGGCGACCTGTATCTCTTGGGCCACGCCCTCATCGGGGCGTTTCGCGGCCACAAGTCCGGGCACGCCTTGAACAACCGCCTGCTGCGGCGGCTCCTGGCGGACAAGAGCGCCTGGGAACTGGTGGATTATCGCGACGAGCTCGAGCTGCCGCTGACCTTCCTGCGCCCCCGGCCGGCGCACTGAGGTCCTGGCCTAACTTTCATGATTCGATGACGCAGCGCCCCTGATTATGAAATAATTCAAAAATCGTGGCTTTGGCTGCGAGGGTTTTTGTCGTCTCGGATCTGTATCATTTCACGCTAACTCGACTGACCCGGCGGCGGCCCATGCCGCGACAGATCCAATAGCACCGTCCTCAGGCGGGCATCCCCGAAGCCCTCTGCCGCTTGGCGCAAATAGTCGGACACCGGTCGGGAGATGGCGGTCCCCGCGCGCTTGACGGAGGGGGCCCGAGCGCCGGTGACCAGGACCCTGACCCGTACCGCCCGCACCGCGGCCGCCCCCGGACGGCCGGCCAGACGCTCGATCAACCCCGGGGCGAGGTAGCGCAGGCGCGCGGCCCATACCGGGGAGTCGGCAAACAGGGTGAGCGTGCCGGCCGTGAGCCGACCGATCCGACTGTGGTCGCGCAATTCATCCGGCATGGCGGCCTGGATCACCGCCTCGAGCCGCTGCAGGTCCCGCAGTTCGGGAAGCACCGCCGCATCTCCAACGCCGGTCGCGGCCCGCACGATCTCGCCGATCGCCACCGGGCCGATCCAGGTGGGCCCGCGGCGCTTCCGTGCCCCTCGCTCATGAGCAAATCGCGCCATTGAAACCGTAGTATACTGCGCGCCGCCGTCCCCTTCGTCCCACATGCCTTCTGTCAACGTCGCCGGACTCCTGCGCCGCGTCTTCGGCAGCCGCAACGATCGACTGCTCAAGCGCATGGCCAAGACCGTCGCGCAGGTCAACGCCCACGAGCCCCAGTGTGCGGAGCTCTCGGACGAACAGATCGCGGCCAAGACCGGAGAGTTCCGCGATCGTTATGCCGGTGGCGAGACGCTCGACGAGCTTTTGCCTGAGGCCTTCGCCGTGGTACGCGAGGTCGGCAAGCGCGCGCTCGATATGCGCCACTTCGACGTGCAACTCATCGGCGGGATGGTGCTGCACTCGGGCAAGATCGCGGAGATGCGCACCGGCGAGGGCAAGACCTTGGTCGCCACGCTCGCCGCCTATCTGAATGCCTTGACCGGACTCGGGGTCCACATCGTCACGGTCAACGATTACCTGGCGCGCCGCGACGCCCAGTGGATGGGCCGGATCTACGAGCGCCTCGGTATGAGCACCGGCGTCATCGTCCCCGGGCTCAACCAGGCGGAACGGCAGGCCGCCTACGCTGCGGACATCACCTACGGGACCAACAACGAGTTCGGCTTCGACTACCTGCGCGACAACATGGCGTTCCAGAGCCGCGATCGGGTACAGCGCGGCCTCCACTTCGCGATCGTCGATGAGGTCGATTCGATCCTGATCGACGAGGCGCGCACGCCCCTCATCATCTCGGGTGCCACGGACGACCATTCGGACCTGTACATCCACGTCAACCGGTTGATTCCGGGGCTCGACCTACAGCAGGAAGAGGAGGGCCCCGGCGATTATTCGCTCGATGAGAAGGCCCGGCAGGTGTACCTGACCGAGCAAGGCCATGGGCGCATCGAGGAGCTGATGGTCCAGGCAGGGCTCATCGCCGAAGGCGAGAGCCTCTACAGCGCGGGCCACATCGGCCTCATGCACCATGTCCACTCGGCCTTGCGGGCACACACCCTGTACAAGCGCGACGTGGACTACATCGTCCGCAACGGGGAGGTCGTGATCGTCGATGAATTCACCGGCCGCACCATGCCCGGCCGGCGCTGGTCCGAGGGCCTCCATCAGGCCGTCGAGGCCAAGGAGGGCGTGGCCATCCGAGAGGAGAACCAGACGCTCGCGTCGATCACCTTCCAGAACTATTTCCGGATCTATCGCAAGCTCTCGGGCATGACCGGCACCGCCGACACCGAGGCCTACGAGTTTCAGCAGATCTATGGGCTGGAGGTGGTCGTGATCCCGACCCACATGCCCATGATCCGCGAGGACTTCGGCGATGTCGTCTATCTCACCCAGCCGGAGAAATTCCAGGCCCTCCTGGACGATATCAAGGACTGCCATACGCGCGGCCAGCCGGTCCTGGTCGGGACCGCCTCGATCGAGACCTCGGAGTACGTCTCGGGCCTCCTGGAGAAAGACGGGCTCGCGCACCAGGTCCTGAACGCCAAGTTTCACGAGAAAGAAGCCCATATCATCGCCCAGGCCGGGCGGCCCGGGGCCATCACCATCGCCACCAACATGGCCGGGCGCGGCACCGATATCGTGCTGGGTGGCGGGCTCGGCGAGGAATTGAAGGCGCTTGGGTCCGCCGACGAGGTGGCCGTCGCGCGCCTCAAGGCCGACTGGCAGAAACGCCACGAGCAGGTGGTGAGCGCCGGGGGCCTGCACATCATCGGGACCGAGCGCCATGAGTCGCGCCGCATCGATAACCAGTTGCGCGGGCGTTCGGGCCGCCAGGGCGACCCGGGGTCGAGTCGCTTCTACCTCTCGCTGCAGGACAACCTCATGCGCATCTTCGCCTCCGAGCGCGTGTCGAGCCTCATGCAGAAGCTCGGCCTCGAAGAGGGCGAAGCGATCGAGCACCCGTGGGTGACGAAGGCAATCGAGAACGCGCAACGCAAGGTCGAGGCTCGCAACTTCGATATCCGCAAACAGCTCCTGGAATACGACGACGTCGCCAACGATCAGCGCAAGGAGGTCTACGAGCTGCGAAACGAGATCATGGATTCCTCCGATGTCTCCGGCAACATCCAGGCGATCCGGCGCGACGTGGTGAGCGCGGTCATCGATACCCATCTCCCACCGGGGAGCATCGATGAGCTGTGGGACATCGGGAGCCTAGAAGAAAGCATCGAGCGCGATCTCGCGCAGAACCTGCCCATCGCCGAGTGGCTCAAACAGGACGAGGGGTTGGACGAGGACGCCTTGCGGCCGAAGATACTCGCAGAGATCGAGACGACCTATGCCGGCAAAGAGAACGTCGCCGGGGCCGAGGTCATGCGCCACTTCGAGAAGGCCATCCTGCTTCAGACCCTGGACACGCACTGGAAGGAGCACCTCGCGGCTATGGATCACCTCCGCCAGGGGATCCACCTGCGCGGCTATGCGCAGAAGAACCCCAAGCAGGAATACAAGCGCGAGGCCTTCGAGATGTTTCACCAGATGCTGGACGGCATCAAGCGCGAGGTGATCGGGGTGCTGTCGCGGGTCCAGGTGCGGGCCGAATCGGACGTGGAGGCGGTCGAGCGGAAACGCCGTCAGACCGCCCCGGTCGAATACAGTCACGATGAGGCCCAGAGCCCGCTCGAAACTTCTTCGGCCGCTGGGGAGGCCGAATCTCGGGAGCCGCCAGAGGCCGGGCCTACCCCCTATGTGCGCGGAGAGAAGATCGGCCGCAACTCCCCCTGTCCCTGCGGCTCGGGAAAGAAATACAAACAATGCCACGGACGGCTCGCGTAAACCCCTACCCCGACCCTTCCCCCTTCGTAAGGGGGAAGGGAGAGAAAGCCTCCCGCCTTCCGAAGGGGACAGAGAGAAAGTCTCCCCCTTACGAAGGGGGAGATTTAGAGGGGGTTAACCCCCCGGTGAAGGCGCCCTCGCACATCGCAGGGATCCGTTGGGGCAGCACCTGTGCGGGGGTGCGCCGGCTGGACCGCGACGACCTCGCCGTCATGGCCATCGCCGAGGGTTCCACCTGCGCGGCGGTGTTTACCCGCAACCGCTTCGCCGCCGCGTCCGTTATCTTGGCCCGCGAGCATCTCGCACTCACCCCCCCGCGCTTCGTGCTCGTCAACTCCGGGAACGCCAACGCCGGGACCGGCGATCCGGGCATGCGCGATGCGCTCGCCACCTGCCGGGCGCTCGCCGTGCGCTGCGGCTGTGCCGCCGAGGCGGTCCTGCCATTCTCGACCGGGGTCATCGGCGAGCCCCTGCCCGTCTCGCGCATCATCGAGGCACTTCCGCGTGCCTTGGAGGCCCTGTCCGGTGACGGCTGGGCGGGGGCGGCACGCGCCATCATGACCACCGACACGGTGCCCAAGACGAGCGCCGTCACCGTGTCGATCGGCGGCGCGCCGGTCACGGTCACCGGGATCGCCAAGGGGGCCGGCATGATCGCGCCCGATATGGCCACCCTCTTGGCGTTCGTCGCCACCGACGCCACCGTGTCCCAGCCGGTGCTCGACGCCTGCCTTAAGCATGCCGCCGCGCAGAGCTTCAACCGCATCACGGTCGATGGCGACACCTCGACCAACGATGCCTGCGTCCTGGTGGCGACGGCTCGCGCCCCGGCGCAGTCGATCACGGAGCCGGCCGGCGCGGCGTATCAGGCATTCTCGACAGCCGTCACCGAGGTGTGCCGGACCCTGGCCCAGGGGATCGTCCGGGACGGCGAGGGTGCGACCAAGTTCGTGACCATTAACGTCACGGGCTGCCCAGGCGAAGGCGCGGCGGTCCAGATCGCACGCGCCGTCGCCAACTCCCCCTTAGTCAAGACGGCGCTCTACGCCTCGGACCCGAACTGGGGCCGCATCCTCGCTGCGGCGGGGCGGGCCGTGTCCCACGACATCGACGCCGAGCGGCTCGCCATCCACCTCAACGGCCTGTGCGTGTTCCGAGACGGCGCGCGTGCCGCCGGGCCGACCGAGGAAGACGCGCGTGCCGCGATGGCCGTCCCCGAGATCGTCATCGCCATCGATCTCGGCAGCGGCCGCCACGCCGCCACGGTCTGGACCTGCGATCTCTCCTACGACTACGTCCGCATCAACGCCGAGTACCGCAGCTGATCCCGAGCCGGCATGCGGAGACCGCCAGCTCCCCGAGGGCAGGGCCCCCGATCCCATCGTTCATATTGCCGTCGGCGTCCTCGGCAACGACCGCGACGAAGTGCTGATCGCCCAGCGGCCAAAAGCGTGGCACCAGGGCGGGCTGTGGGAGTTCCCGGGCGGCAAGGTCGAGCCGGGCGAAGACGGGCGCGCAGGCCTGCGGCGCGAGCTGCGCGAAGAGCTCGGCATCGAGATCAGCATCGCCCAACCGCTCATACGCTTCGAACACCGCTACGCCGACCGAGCCGTGCTCCTTGATTGCTGGCGCGTGAACCACTGGAAAGGCGAGGTCCACGGACGGGAGGGCCAGCGGATCGCCTGGGCGCGCCCGGAGGCGCTCGACGAAAGGCGCTTTCTGCCGGCGGATCAGGCCATCATCACCGCCGCGCGCCTGCCGGCGCTTTATCTCATCGGTCCCGATCCCGGCCCCGATCTCGACGCCTTTCTCGCCACGCTCGATGCGCGCCTCGGGGCCGGCCTGCGCCTCTTCCAGCTGCGCTGCCGGGAGATCCCATTGGCGCGCTGCCGCGTCTTGGTGCGAGAGGCGCGTGGCCTGTGCGAGCGACACGGCGCCCGGCTGCTCTTGAACAGCGCCCTCGGCCCGGCGCTCGCCGATGAGGCACACGGGCTGCACCTGACGAGCACGGACCTCCTCACGCTCAAGAGGCGCCCGCTGGGACGCGACCGGCTCATCGCCGCCTCTTGCCACGACGCCCGAGAGATCGAACACGCCGCCCGACTCGCCCTCGACTTCATCGTCCTCGGCCCGGTCCTACCCACCCCCACCCACCCCGACGCCCGCACCCTCGGCTGGGCGCGGTTCGCGGACCTCGTGCGGCCAGCCCCCCTGCCGGCCTATGCCCTGGGCGGCCTCGGACCGGCCCATCTCCCCCTCGCATGGCACTCCGGCGCCCAGGGCATCGCGGCGATCCGAGGGCTATGGGACGGGCTTGGCGGGGAACGATAGGAGACTCAACACCCGTTGGTAATGGGCAAGGTTCGTCGGACGGGCCGGATGGGGACGCGGCGGGCTGCAAGCGGTCCGCTTCGGGGCGGGAAGCGCTCGGTCGCGGAGGCCCCGGTGGCGGGCAGGGCTCGAGTGTGAGGTCGGGGGGCGGTGTTCGGTGTCGTGACGCGAGCGGTGGGAACAGGAGGGTTTGCAGAATCATCCCGGTCTGGTCCAAGATGATCATCGTATTCGGACCTTGACGGCGAACGCGCGATGCAATCCCTGGCTAAACCGAGCGTCACCCCCGAAGAGTACCTGGCGATGGAGCGCAAGGCGACGCACAAGTGCGAGTACGTCAATGGCCACGTCTTTGCGATGGCCGGGGCCAGCCTGGCGCACAACCAGATCACGTTCAACATCGCTGTCGATCTGGGTGCACAGCTCCGGGGTAGGCCGTGTACGGCCTATGTTAGTGACCTGCGGGTCAAGGTCACTGCTACGGGTTTGCACGCCTACCCGGATGTGGTGGCGCTCTGTGGCGAGGCGATCTTTGACGACAGCGTCATGGACACCCTCCTGAACCCCGAGGTGATCATCGAGGTGCTCTCGGAGTCCACCGAGGCCTATGACCGCGGCGAGAAGTTTGCTCACTACCGGCGCCTCCCCACTCTGACCGACTACGTGCTGATCGCCCAGAACAAGCTGCGTGTCGAGCACTACGTTCGGCAGGATCGGCAGTGGGTCTTGTCGGAGGCCGACGACGGGAACGACACCATCCACCTGAGCTCCATCGGTTGCCGGTTGGCGTTGCGCGACATCTACGACAAGGTGAATTTACCTCAATAGGATACGGCTGAAGCGGTAGCGGTTCACCGGACGCCGATGGTAAACGCGTCCGATCGGCGCGGCGCATGATATGCCCCGGGGTCTCGCAATTGCGCCCCTCACGGAGCCGCTCATCCGT
>JBOIDT010000034.1:18342-26282 GCA_050740755.1 Gammaproteobacteria bacterium | reverse complement strand
GCGACCTGTGCCCGCCTAACGCGGAACCTGACGCCCGAGGAGTGGACGCGATACCTCGGCGATACCCCCTATCGCAAGACCTGTGATCACCTTGGATTCAGGAAAGAGTAAACGCAACTGAATGTAGGGTGGGTTAGCCGCGCTTTATGCGGCGTAACCCACCACCTGTCGGCCCCCGGCCGACACCTTGAAAAGGAGGCCAGCTCCCCCGGCCGAGTCGGTCGGTTGCGGCATCAAAGCATGCCGAACCCACCCTGTCATTCCTATCCGCGTTCGGGTCTCAGCGAGCCGTCCCAGGTGGGTCGGAACGGCATCCCCACGGCTTTGGGACCTTGTTCGGACTTGAGGGCGAGGAGCTGGTGGACATGGAGCTGGTTCCAGGCGAAGCGCATCGCCGAGCCGGCCAGATAAAGACGAAAGACGCGTGCCTTCCCGAGGGACGAGAGGGCGACGACCCGGTCCCAGTGGCGCTCCAGGTTGGCGGCCCAGCGGCGCAAGGTCGGGACGTAATGGTCGCGCAGGTTTTCCACGTGGCGGATGTCGAAGCCCGCCTCGTGTACGGCCGAAACCACCTTACCGATCTCGACCAGCTCACCGTCGGGAAACACGTAGCGATCCGCGAAACCCGATCGTGAAAGACGCTCCTTGATGTTAGGCATGCGGCTGATCGCGTGATTCAGAAAACGACCGCCGTTCGACAGCAAGGAAAAGACCCTCGGAATATATCCGCTGCGCCGGCCGAGACCGACGTGCTCGAAGAAACCGATCGCGCTCACCGCATCGTACGGGCCGTCATCGATGTCCCTGAAGTCCTGGAGCCTGATCTCGACGAGCTTCTCGAGGCCCTCTGCTCGTACTTTTTCCCTCGCATACTCGGCCTGGCCCTTGGAGAGCGTCACGCCGACCGCCTGGGCCCCGTGGTGCTTCGCGGCATGGATCACCATGTCGCCCCATCCGCAGCCCAGGTCCAGGAGACGTTTCTCGGGCCCGAGCGTGAGCTTCCGGCAGATGAGCTCGTATTTGTTCGCTTGTGCCTGTTCGAGCGTATCGTTCTCGGATTCGAACACCGCGCAGGTATAGGTCAGGGAGGGGCCCAGGATCAATTCGAAAAACTCGTTGGGGAGATCGTAATGGGCCGACAGCGAGCGCGCGTCTCTGCCCCTCGAATGGCGCAACCCGAATCGGAAGCGCGCCTCCTCCGGGGGCGGCGCGAGCGGCCACAGGTTGCGCAAGCCCAGTATCTTGAGCCCCTTCCAGACCTGTCTCAGGTTGAGCTGCACCTGGGGCAGGCGGGATTGCAACGCGATAAAATCGAATATATCCCCCTCTATCTCGACCTCACCCGTGACATAGGATCGGGCGAAGCCCAGCTCTCCCGGCCGGGTCACGATGCGCCGCAACGCGTTCTTGGAATGAATCACCAAGGTTGCAGATGGATTGGGGGGTCCCATCCGGGTTCCATCGTAGGCTCGGATCCCTATCGGGAGGTCCGCACCCAGAAGGTCTTCCACGAGCTCTTGAATCAACATGTCGTCTCCGTCATGTCGGCTTGTTATCGGATCCGAGCGATGAAAACCCCCGGTAGGGGAGCGCGCGACGCTTGCCCGTAGCGCTCATGCGAGCCCGGAACCAGGGTCGGCCGAACGAAGGATGGCCGAACGCAGGGTGACCGCACGCAGCGTGGCGGCGGCGATGGCGTCCAGCAAGCGTGGCAACACGATGAGGATGACCGCATCGCCGCCGGTGGTGCGGGCCGCATTGCCGTCATGGAGCAACAGGATGTCGCCCCCGTGGAGCCCCTGCAACAGCCTGGCGGAAACCGATCCGGGATCGCGGTTGCGGGTGTCGAAGCCGCGGCGGGTCCAGCTCACGAGCCGCAGGTCGAGGCGACTCAAGACCGGATCGAGCAAGGGGTTGCGCAGTCCCGCGGGGGCACGGAAGAACCGGGGGCGGATCCCGGTGATCGCGGCCAATGTTTCCTGGGCGGCCTCGATCTCGCGCGAAAACCCGCGGAGTCCGAGCAGTGCGAAGTCGCGGCGGTGACGCAGGCTATGGTTTTCCACGGCGTGGCCGCGCGCGACGATCTCTCTGCACAGATCGGGGTGGTGCGCCGCCCGCTCGCCGATGCAGAAGAAGGTGGCTTTCGCACCATGCCGGTCGAGGAGGTCGAGGACGGCGGGTGTGACCGCCGGCGCCGGGCCGTCATCGATGGTGATGGCGATCTCGCTTCGCGCCGCGGCTTCGGGCGGCAAGCGCTTCAGGTTCGGTCCCAATAGACCACAGCGCGGCCACAGCCCGGCCAGGGTCAACATCGCCTGGTCGGCGACGACGGCGCCGGCGGTCCAAGGCCAGATCTCCGGGCCGAGGGCCGTCGCCGCCATCGCGCCGGCGTGTACTAGGACGGACGCCTTGATCAGGGGAGCCGGACGCCAGCGCCGGTCGTCGGGTGCAGTCGTCAGGGGCATGGCGGGGACACTGCCGGGGTGCGGGCAATCGGAGGCCAGGAGATCAATAGCGTAGCACGCGTCCCGGGCCGTAGACCGCGCCGAGGACGACGCGCCGCCTCGCACCCGTCACCGAGGGCAGGTTGGCCGGCCGGCCTTCCAGGCGGCAGTGGGCCAGCCAGGCGAAGGCCGTGGCCTCTACACACTGGGGGTCCAGGCCATGCTGATCGGTTGTCTGCACGCGCATGCCGGGCAGGGACCCTTCGAGCGAATGCACTAGCATCCGGTTGTAGGCCCCCCCGCCGCAAATCAAGACCTCGCGGGTGGCGGGTGCATGGCGGTGGATCGCCTCGGCGATGGTGTCCGCGGTGAACCGCAGAAGCGTCGCCTGGACGTCCTCGTGACGATCGATCGGCACGGCGCGCGCGAGCATCCCCGCGAGCCACGCGCCATTGAAGTGATCCCGCCCCGTGCTCTTCGGGGGTCCCAGGGCGAAATAGGGGTCCGCTTTGAACGCCGTCAGCAGCGTCGGTACGGGGATACCGGCCGCTGCCCAAAGCCCGTTCCGGTCCATCGGGGTCCCGAGGTGCAGGAGGGCCCATTCGTCCATCAGCGCATTCCCGGGCCCGGTGTCGAAACCGCGCACGGGGGCATCGGGCTCCCCGGGCAGCACCGTGATGTTGGCGATCCCGCCGAGGTTCAACACCACGCGGTCGACACCGGCCTGCCGGAACTGGGCTTCATGAAAGGCCGGGGTCAGGGGTGCGCCCTGGCCGCCGGCGGCGATGTCCGCCCCTCGGAAGTTCGCGACCGTCGTGATGCCGGTGCCCTCGACGATGACATCGGGATCGCCGATCTGGAGGGAGAAGGGGTTCGGGCCCTGGGGACTATGCCAGACGGTCTGCCCGTGGCTGCCGATCGCGAGAATGCGGGAGGAAGGCGCCGAGGCCTTGGCCATCGAGGCCAGCGCCGCGTTCGCGAACGTGCGGCCGACACGGATGTGCATGCGGCCGAGGTCCTCCAGAGAAAGGGCGGTGGCGCCGTGACTGAGCGGCAACAGCTCGGCCCGCAGGTCCGCCGGGATCGGCTCGGAGTGATGGGCGATCACGCGCACCCGGGTGCCGTCGATATCGGCCACCACCGCATCGACGGCGTCCATGCTGGTGCCCGACATGAGCCCGATGAAGAGCATCACGGCCCCGCCGGTCTCGAAGGAAGCGGTCGACCCAGGCGCTTTGCGGCGAAGCGCCTCGGCCGCGCGGTCGTTCTCCGCCCGGCTATCTGCCCGGTCGGGGCGCGCTCCGACGTGTCATGCATCGGCACCGGTCCGCGAACACTGCCGGGGTGTGCTTAATTGGGGGCCGGGATCACGGACTGCGCCTCGCCAGGGCGGTGATCCCTTTGCGGCGGGACGCGCGGCGATCCGAGGGATGGTCTGGGGTCGAAGCCAGGGAGTCGAGCTGCGCGAGCAGGGACTGCGCCTTGATACGGAATCTGCGCTGGTCGATCCGGCTCAAGGGCAGAGCGCGCGGAAGACTCACGGTCAGCGGATTGCGGTGGATGCCGTCCACGCGGAACTCGTAGTGCAGATGGGGCCCGGTGGCGAACCCGGTGCTGCCGACATAGCCGATGATCTGACCCTGGCGGACGGATTGACCGGCCTTGATCCGGGAGGCGAACCGACATAAATGGGCGTAGAGCGTGCCGTAGCGGTCCCCATGCTGCAGGATGATGGTCTTGCCATAGCCGTTCTGCGTACCGGCGAACCGGACCTTGCCGTTGCCTGTGGCCTTGACCGGGGTGCCATGGGGTGCCGCATAGTCCACCCCTTTGTGGGCGCGCAGGGTGTGGAGGATCGGGTGTCGGCGGCGCAGGCTGAAATGCGAGCTGATGCGGCTGAATTGCACCGGCGTGCGGATGAAGGCCTTGTCCAGCGCGTCGCCCCTGTGACTATAGTAGTCGGCGCGACCGTGCGCGTCGACGAAGCGCACCGCCCGATAGGACTTGCCACGGTTCTTGACCTCCGCCGCCAAGATCTCGCCCTGCCCGATCTTCTTGCCGTCTCTCGACAACTCCTCGTAGATCACGGCGAAGCGATCACCTTTGTGGATGTCCAGAGCGAAATCGATGTCCCAGCGAAAGATCTGCATCAAACGCATGATGAGACGGTCGGACAAGCCGGCCGACTGACCGGCTTGGAACAGTGAGCTCCCGATGGAGGCCGCGGTCATCGCTACCCGGACCTGCGGTTTCCGAACGACCGTATCGACCCTGACGCGGCCGTGTGCACCCCGGAAGACGTGTAAGATCCTTGTCGCGTCCTGCTCGCACCGCATTTCGGCGAGCTCGCCATCGCGGATCAGGATGCGCAAGGTTTGACCCGGTCGGAGGCGTTTGAGGCCCGCCGTCTCCCGGCCCCGGGACAAGACCTGATCGAGCTGACCCTTACCGAGTCCCAGGCGATCGAAGATGAGAGACAGGCTGTCACCGCGGCGTACTTTGATCTCCTGCCACGCGCTTTCGCGTTTGGATCGCCGGGGTGAGGGCCGAGCCGCCAGCGGCATGGGGTGGCTGCGGAGACGCTCGGTCCCATCGAGCGCTACGGGCCACTTGAGCGGGATCGGCGCCTTCCGGTTTGCGACGCGGAGATCGGGGCCTTGAGGCTCGGCGCTCAGCAGCCGATCGAGGTTCGATACTTCGTGGGACCCCATGCCCGCGAGCAACAGGGTGACGAGCGCCAGCGACGAGACAAACAGCCAGCGATGTGGTTGCCTTTCCCGTTCGTCCGATAGCCCCCAATCCAACCGGTGTGCAGTGCCGACCCTGGAGGAGGGTCCCGATCTCCCTTGCCACTGCAGCCGGGGCTCATAATTGAGAATAACCCGTCTGTCAGACACGGTTTTTTTTCTGTAGGTTTTATTAAAGATAACCGCTAAGTCCGCGTGGGTCAATGCGTGAGTCACCGCCTGCGATGACCCGTCCGTGTGTGCTAAGCTAGTCCCGTGGTGACCAGCGTAGTGCCCATCGAAGCCGCGCTCGAAGAGATCCGGCGTGGTGCCGCCGAGATCCTGCCGGAGGAAGACCTCGGGGCCAGGCTGCGCGCCGGGCGGCCGTTGCGGATCAAGGCCGGGTTCGATCCCACCGCACCGGATCTGCATCTGGGCCACACCGTGGTGCTGACCAAGCTCAGGCAGTTTCAGGACCTCGGTCACCAGGTCATCTTCTTGATCGGTGATTTTACAGGCAGGATCGGGGACCCGACCGGGAAGCACACGACCCGCAGGGCCCTGGAGCGCGAGGAGGTGGCGCGGAACGCGCGCAGTTACACTGATCAGATATATAAGATCCTGGATCCCGATCGCACGGAGGTAGCATTCAACTCCGCTTGGATGGACAAGATGAGCGCCGCCGATCTGGTCCGGATCGCCTCGCACTATACGGTGGCGCGCATGCTGGAGCGCGATGATTTCCGGCAGCGCAACTCCGCGGGCCACCCGATCGCGATCCACGAGTTCCTGTATCCCCTGGTGCAGGGTTATGATTCGGTCGCGCTGCGGGCGGACCTCGAGTTGGGAGGGACGGATCAGCGATTCAACCTGCTCGTGGGAAGGCACCTGCAGACCGCATACGGGCTGGAACCTCAGATCATCATGATGATGCCCATCCTGGAAGGCACGGACGGCGTGCAGAAGATGTCCAAGTCGCTCGGCAACGTGATTGGGATCGCGGACCCTCCGCGGGAGATGTTCGGCAAGCTCATGTCGCTGTCCGATCCGCTCATGTGGCGCTACCTGGACCTCCTGAGCCTGCGTCCGGCCGGAGACATCGATGGCTGGAAGAGGGAAGTCGAGTCGGGCGCGAACCCCCGCGATGTCAAGTTGCGCTTGGCCGAGGAGATCGTGACGCGGTTTCATGGCGCAACAGCGGCCCACGATGCCCACCGCGACTTCGTGACGCGTTTTCGTGACCGCGCGCTGCCGGACCAGGTACCGGAGCGGACCGTAGCGGGCGCAGCGGAAGGCATCGCCATCGCCAATCTGCTCAAGCAGGCCGGGCTCACCGCCAGTACCTCGGAGGCCTTGCGCCTCATCGCCCAGGGGGCCGTCCGGATCGACCAGGAGCGCCTCTCGGACCCGGCCCTGCGGCTCAGGCCCGGCACGACCCATATACTCCAAGTCGGCCGGCGGCGGATCGCCAAGGTATCGATCGTCTGAGGGCCGGGGGTCGGCTCCTGACCGGACCGCCTAGGAGCGCGGCGTGGCCGCGTGCCCGGCGAAGGGGGCGCTCGATACAGCTTGTGTCGGCGATGGCGGCGTGCGGACAGCCGGCAGCCCTGCGGGCGGCTGCCGGTCCCGGTCGGCGGCGGCTGGTCCGGGTGGCGCCCGGCAGACCGGTTGACGCGCGGCTTCGGGGATGTATAATTCCGCTCCTCACTGGGGAGGCGGCGTCGCTAGATCGGCCCCTTCTGCTCTTTAACATACTGTTATCCAAGCAATTTGTGTGGGTGCCTGCGTCAGGGGATCCTTCTGGTAGGTCATCCCCGCGTGCCTTGATGCTCGAGGCCACGGGGGAGCAGAGATTGTCGCGCACAGCGACGGCAACCTTAAACCAAAGAGTTTGATCCTGGCTCAGATTGAACGCTGGCGGCATGCTTAACACATGCAAGTCGAACGGTAACAGGCCCTTCGGGGTGCTGACGAGTGGCGGACGGGTGAGTAATGCTTAGGAATCTGCCTGGTTGTGGGGGACAACCCGGGGAAACTCGGGCTAATACCGCATACGTCTCCCTGTCTTTACGACAGGGGGGGAAAGCGGGGGACTTTCGGGCCTCGCGCTATCAGATGAGCCTAAGTCCGATTAGCTAGTTGGTAGGGTAACTGCCTACCAAGGCGACGATCGGTAGCTGGTCTGAGAGGACGACCAGCCACACTGGGACTGAGACACGGCCCAGACTCCTACGGGAGGCAGCAGTGGGGAATATTGGACAATGGGCGAAAGCCTGATCCAGCGATGCCGCGTGTGTGAAGAAGGCCTGCGGGTTGTAAAGCACTTTCAGTAGGGAAGAAAAGCCGAGTGCCAATACCACTCGGTCTTGACGTTACCTAAAGAAGAAGCACCGGCTAACTCCGTGCCAGCAGCCGCGGTAATACGGAGGGTGCGAGCGTTAATCGGAATTACTGGGCGTAAAGGGCGCGTAGGCGGTGAAGTAAGTCGGGTGTGAAAGCCCCGGGCTCAACCTGGGAACTGCATTCGATACTGCTTCGCTAGAGTATGGTAGAGGGAAGCGGAATTCCGGGTGTAGCGGTGAAATGCGTAGATATCCGGAGGAACACCAGTGGCGAAGGCGGCTTCCTGGACCAATACTGACGCTGAGGCGCGAAAGCGTGGGGATCAAACAGGATTAGATACCCTGGTAGTCCACGCCCTAAACGATGAGAACTAGCCGTTGGAGGAACTTTGTCCTTTAGTGGCGCAGCTAACGCGATAAGTTCTCCG
>JBOIDT010000034.1:5842-13342 GCA_050740755.1 Gammaproteobacteria bacterium | reverse complement strand
CGCCGAAATAGCGGGAGGCGCGACCGGACGGACCGCGGCGGATAACGCAACCGTGCGCGCGGTGTTCGTAGTCGGGCCAGACAAGAGGATCAAGGCGATGCTCATCTATCCGATGAGCACGGGGCGCAATTTCGACGAGGTATTGCGTCTGCTCGACTCGGTACAGTTGACCGCGAAGCACAAAGTAGCCACGCCGGTGAATTGGAAGCCGGGCGAAGATGTGATCATCGTGCCTGCGGTCTCTGACGACGAAGCAAAGCAGAAATTCCCGGGAGGCTGGACAGCGAAGAAACCGTATATTCGGGTCGTGCCGCAACCGAAATAATGCGTGACGAGGGCGTTGGGGCCAGGGAACTCGTCGCGGATGGTTGGGTTTGCCGCCGTACGGAAGGTCTGGTTTGGCAGTTGGCGGTCCGAGCCCGCCCGCTAAGGTAGCAGCGTAAATGTTTCGATCATGCCCTTGTCTTCCCCAGTGAGATCGGCGTTTACTGGCATACGCGATCGCTGCGTAGGACAGAGACGGAGCAAGCCCGGGGCAATCATCGTTGCCTGGCAGACCTCCAAGCCCTGACGTCTGCATTCCGGTAGGGCTGGGCGACGTCCGTCCGCTATCGACAGACGCGAGGCCAACCAAGGTCAGCCAGGTCGTCAGCGAATCTACCGCCCCTGCTGGATAGACCCGCACCTCGAGGTCCGGAGGTTCGATCCCCACCAGAGCGCCCGAAGCCATGGTGCTGGCTACTCGGCCGTAGTGGACGAGGCCGGCCGGCACCAGCCGGCGGCGCCCACCGGAGGTCGCCGGACAGCGCTGAGCCGGGCGTGCCAATAGCGGTGCCTGAGATTCGATACCCGCACGGAACCCGTGGCCCGGCTCGCGGCATGGACGAAATTACCCTGGCCGACGTAGATCCCGACGTGTGAGTCCGGGCGCCCGCGGATATTGAAGAACACCAGGTCCCCCGGCCTTGGGGACGCGGCAGGGACCCGCGGCAGCACGCGCGCCATCGATGCCGAAGCGCGCGGCAGGTCTATCCCGTAGCGCCGGTACACGTGCCGCACGAAGCCGCTGCAATCGAAGCCCTGCCGCGGACTGTCGCCGCCGTAGCGGTATGGCGTCCCCCGCAGGCTCAAGGCATAACCGACGAGCGGGGGAACGCCCGCCCCCGGGGGCGGGGAGCCGGCGGTCGTCGGTACCGTCGAGCACCCCGCGAGCGCGACCAGGAGTGCCGCCAGTCCATACGCCAGGTGGTGTGCCGCGCGCCTCCGGCCCTCCGGGCACGGATGGGTCACGACGCTTCGCGGTTGGCCGCGGCCTCGGGCCGGCCCCGCCGCCGTGCCTGGGATCGCTCGACCGCGGCTCGGATCACCGCCGGCGCGGCGGTCGGATCGAACGCGGGGAGGTCGCTCTCCCTTCCCCGGTCCCCACTCCGACCCCGGCCATCGGCTTGCTGCCGGCGCGCCAGGCGGTCCTCGCGTGCCCGCTCCCGCGCCCGGGCCGCCTGGGCGCGGTCGTCGTCCCAGGCGAAGGGCGCCTCGACCAGCTCGATGCAATCGACCGGACACGGTGGGAGGCACTGCTCGCAGCCGGTGCATTGCTCGATCAAGACCGTGTGCATCTGCCCCGCCGCGCCCACGATCGCGTCCACCGGGCAGACCTTGAGACACTTCGTGCACCCGATGCAATCCGCTTCGACGATGCGGGCGATGCGCATGCAGGCCCCGCTACGCAGGCGATGCCGAAGGCATCGTACGCGGCCCTTGCCGGCCCGCTCGTGGAGGCCATCCGCGGGCCAGACGCGCCGTCCCCCTCATTGCGACTACTTGACGCGCATGCCCGGCTCCGCGCCGTTATCCGGGCTCAACAGGTACAACTCCTTGCCGCCGGGACCAGCCGCGAGCACCATCCCCTCCGAGACCCCGAAGCGCATCTTGCGCGGGGCGAGGTTGGCCACCATCACGGTCAGCCGGCCCGCGAGCGCCTCGGGTGCATAGGCCGACTTGATGCCGGCGAATACCGTGCGCTCCTCGCCCCCGAGGTCGAGAGTAAGCTTCACGAGCTTGTCGGCGCCCTCCACGTGCTCGGCCCGAACGATGCGGGCGATGCGTAGATCCACCTTGCCGAAGTCTTCGATTGAGATGGGCTCGATCGAGATGGGCTCGGCGAGAGGGGCCACCGGCGCGACCCCATCCGCTCGCCCCGGCACGGGCGCCAGGGTTTTTTGATTCTCCATCAAAAGGGCCTCGATCTGCTGGG
Source organism: Gammaproteobacteria bacterium (assembly GCA_050740755.1). Taxonomy (GTDB): domain Bacteria; phylum Pseudomonadota; class Gammaproteobacteria; order JACCXJ01; family JACCXJ01; genus JACCXJ01. The sequence goes on along the minus strand of JBOIDT010000034.1, from coordinate 11,088 downwards.
GTTCGATACGGGTCAAGAGGTGCTCATAGGGATCGATGCGCACGAGCGGGGGCGGTTCGCCCGTGAAACGCAACTCGCCGCAGTTGAGGAACGCCTCGACCCGCAGCGCGAGGCTCGGCAGAACCGGTTTGAGCCACAGGCTCAGGTACTGAAAACCGCGCAGGCATACCGAGCACACCTGGTGCAGCGTTTCCCGCGTGGCCGGGTCCTCCACCCCTTTTGCAAGCCTCCAGGGTTGCTCGGCATCGAAGTACCGGTTGATGCGATCGGCGAACTCCATCGCCACTCTCAGGCCCTTGCCGAATTCCCGCGACGCGTAGGCCTGTGCGATGCGCTCCGAGTAGTCCTCTGCCTCCAACACACGCCATGGCTCCAGCTCGGTTACCGCGTGGAGGTACCCGTCGAAATGGCGGGTGATGAAACCGGCGGAGCGGCTGGCGATGTTGATGTATTTGCCGACGAGATCGGCGTTCACGCGCGCCACGAAATCTTCGAAGCAGAGGTCCACGTCCTCCATCGTCGCGCCGAGCTTCGCGGCGTAGTAATAACGAAGGTATTCGGGATCGAGGTGCTTCAAATAGCTTTGGGCGGTGATGAAGGTGCCGCGGGACTTGGACATCTTCTCCCCGTCCACGGTCAGAAACCCGTGGGCGAACACCCGGTCCGGGGTCCGGTAGCCCGAGTGGTGGAGGAGTGCCGGCCAGAACAGGGCGTGGAAATAAAGGATGTCCTTTCCGATGAAGTGATAGAGCTCGGTCTTCGCGCCCTGGATCCAGAATCGATCGAAGTCGATGCCCTCACGTTCACAGAGGTTCTGGAAGCTTGCCATATAGCCGATGGGGGCGTCGAGCCAGACATAGAAATACTTCCCGGGCGCCCCCGGGATCTCGAAGCCGAAATAGGGCGCGTCGCGCGAGATGTCCCAGTCCGAGAGGCCCGCCTTAAGCCACTCGTCGAGCTTGTTCGTGGCCTGCGGATCCAGGTGTCCGGCGCGCGTCCATTCCGCGAGGAACTCCGCGCAGGCGGAGAGTCGAAAAAAATAATGTTCCGATCCCTTCCGGACGGGCACGGCCCCCGACAGCGCCGAATAGGGCGCGATGAGCTCGGTCGGCAGGTAGGTCGCGCCGCAGACCTCGCAGGCATCCCCGTACTGGTCCTTGGCGTGGCAACGCGGGCATTCGCCCTTGATGAAGCGGTCTGGGAGGAACATCGCCTTCACCGGGTCGTAGAGCTGCTCGATCGAGCGGACGTCGATGAGGCCCCGTTCCCGGAGCCTGTGGAACATGGCCTCGGCCAGCGACCGGGTCTCCGGCGAGTTGGTCGAATAGTAGTTGTCGAACTCGATGTGGAAGCCGGTGAAATCCCGCAGGTGCTCGGAATGCATGCGCTCGATGAGGCGCTCGGGCGAGATCCCCTCGGCCTCGGCCTTCAGCATGATCGGGGTGCCGTGGGTGTCGTCGGCGCACACGTAGTAGCAGGTATGCCCAGAGAGGCGCTGGAAACGGACCCAGATGTCGGTCTGGATGTACTCGACCAGGTGTCCCAGGTGTATGGGGCCGTTGGCGTAGGGCAGGGCGCTGGTGACGAGGATCTCGCGGGGGGTGTCGTCCATGGGGTGTTGTCTCCGCGGCGTGCGGGCGCATAAAGTACCACCAAGCGCGCGCGTATGTCATGGACCGTATCGTGCCCTACCTTGGCCGCGGCGCGGGCCCGGCTCGCACGGGACCGGTTCCCGATGCGGTGCATGGCGTCCCGGCAGAGCCGCCGGACGACAGCACCGATGCGAGCCGACCGGTCGATTGACCGGCGATTGATGGGCATGGTGGTGGGGCCTCTATCGAACTGCGACCGTAACATATAACATACTGACGCGCAGTTATTTTGTGGGCGTGTGATTCGGCAGTTACCCCCGCTATGGCGGCGCTACCCCCTTATAGGGGCTTTGTGGGCTCGCTTGCGGGGCACGTCAAGGACAAGATGAAGGCGGCCCCCGTAGTACGGGAGAGTTCCTTGTTTTCGGCTCGTTCCAGGCGCAGGGCGCTGGTCACGAAGCACCCCTGACAGCCGTTGAATCGCGCGCAGCAGGGCGCCGCCGGACTTCCGGTCCGTGATGCCTTTTGGGTTTCCTTGAATGCTCATTTGGTGCCCGGGGCCGGACTCGAACCGGCACGGGGTTGCCCCCGAGGGATTTTAAGTCCCTTGCGTCTACCTGTTCCGCCACCCGGGCCGACGCGCCATCCCGAGGACGGCGTCGGGTCTGTGGAGGCTGGGGTCGGAATCGAACCGGCGTACACGGCTTTGCAGGCCGCTGCATGACCACTCTGCCACCCAGCCGAAAGGACCCCGAGCAGGGGGCCAAGCGAGGGGACGGTGAGGGGCCGTCCCAGAAACGACAGAACCCCTATGCCCCCGCGATCGAACAAGAGGGCCCAGGGGTTTCGTGGCGCGCGAACTGGAGCGGGAAACGAGACTCGAACTCGCGACCCCAACCTTGGCAAGGTTGTGCTCTACCAACTGAGCTATTCCCGCCTTAAACCCATTCTAGCCGGGAGCCGGGGTCTGTCAAGCCATGGGGCGGCCGCGGGGGCCAGTGTCAGGACTGACGCCGGTGGCCGCGCAGCTCGGGCCATGCCACCCAGATATAGGCGCACATCGACCACAGGGTCAACGCCGCGGCCAGGTACAGGAGCAAGAAACCGACCGTGTAGGTGGGCACGGCACCGATCGGATCGCGATAGAGCAGCATGATGATGGCGATCATCTGGGCCGTGGTCTTGACCTTGCCGAGCGATGACACCGCCACCTTGGCGCGCGCGCCGAGCTCCGCCATCCATTCGCGCAAGGCCGAGACGGTGATCTCGCGCCCGATGATGATCGCCGCGGGCAGCGCCATCCACACCGAAGGGTCCTGCTGGAGCAGGAGCACGAGCACGACCGCGACCATGAGCTTGTCCGCGACCGGGTCCAGGAACTGCCCCAGGGCCGAGGTCTGGCCCAGACGCCGGGCCAGATAACCGTCCAACCAGTCGGTCAGTGCGCCGAGCGCGAAGATCACGGCGGTTGCCAGATTCGCGGAGGGGAAGGGCAGGTAGAACACCAGCATGAAGATCGGGATGAGCGCGATGCGGACCGCAGTCAGGGAATTCGGGATGTTCATGCGCTCGCGTGCAGTTCCCTGTGGATGCGGGCCGCAAGCTCCGTGCTGATACCCGGCACCTGGCAGAGGTCCTCGACAGCGGCCCGCATCACGCCCTGTAGCCCCCCGAAATGGCGCAGCAACTCCTTGCGGCGCTTGTGGCCGACCCCATCGATGCGCTCGAGCGGCGAGATGCGCCGGTCGCGGGCACGGGCTCGGCGGTGTCCGGTGATGGCGAAGCGGTGCGCCTCATCCCGGATCTCCTGGAGGAGATGCAGGGCATCGGTATCGGAGCAGAGCGGAAGCACGCGCATCTCCGGACCCACGAACAGCGTCTCGAGACCCGGCTTGCGGGTCGGCCCCTTGGCGATGCCGATCACCGTGATGCCGCGGACGTCGAGCGCGTGCAGGACCTCCAGCGCCTGGGTCAGTTGGCCCCGACCCCCGTCGATCACGAGGACCCCGGGTGGCTCGCGTCCCTCGCGCAGCAAGCGCGTGTAGTGCCGCGTGAGGGCCTGGCGCAACGCGCCGTAATCATCCCCGGGCGCGATCCCTTCGATGCCGAAATGCCGGTAGGCCGCCTTCACCGGCCCCTCCGCGCCGAACACCACGCACGAGGCCACGGCCGCTTCGCCCTGGGTGTGACTCACGTCGAAGCATTCGAGGCGGGTGATCTCGGCCGTCTGGCCGAGCGCGAGTTGCAAGGCGGTCAGGCGCCGGTGCTGCGCGGAGCGGCTCGCGAGCCGCTGCGACAGGGAGAGCTCCGCATTCTGCACGGCCATCTCCAGAAAACGTGCCCGCTCACCGCGCACCCGCCAATGGATCGCCATCTTGCGGCCCGCCTGCGCCGACAGGACCTCCGCCAGCACGGCGCCGTTGGCGAGGGGGTGGCTGACCAGGACCTCCGGAGGGATGCTGCGCTCGGCGTGCTCCGCCAGGTAGAACTGCGGCAGGAAGGCGCCCAGCACCGCGGTGGCACGGGACTCCCCGGCATGGTCGGGGAAATAGGCGCGATTTCCCAAGTTGTGTCCACCGCGCACGAAGAACACCTGAACGCAGGCTAGACCCTCGCGCGCCGCACAGGCGACGACGTCGGTGTCGCCGTTCCCGGAGCTGATGCACTGCGGCTGCCGGACCTTATGCAACTGGCCGATCTGGTCCCGGTAGCGCGCCGCGCGTTCGAATTCGAGGTTCGCGGCGCTCCCTTCCATGCGCGCTGCCAGGTGCTCGATCACGCCCTGGTCGCGGCCCTCGAGAAACATGACGGCGTGTTCGACGTCCTCCCGATAGGACTTGGTATCGATCAATCCGACGCACGGCGCGCTACAGCGTTTGATCTGATACTGGAGACAGGGGCGGGTGCGATTGCGGAAGAAGGTGTCGTCACAGGGTCGCAGCAAGAACAGCTTCTGCAGGAGCTTCAGGCTCTGACGTACGGCGCTGGCGCTCGGGAACGGGCCGAAGTAGCGGCCCTTGCCGCTCTGGGCGCCGCGATGAAAGCACAGCCGCGGGAACCCCTGATCGCCTGCGATATAGATATAGGGGTAGCTCTTGTCGTCTCGCAACACGATGTTGTAACGGGGTTTCAGCGCCTTGATGAGGTTGTTTTCGAGGATCAGGGCCTCGTTCTCCGTGTGCGTGACGGTGACTTCGACGGCCCGCACCTGGGCCAGCAGGGCCTCGGTCTTGGCGCCCAGACGGGCCGGGGAACGGTAATAGCTCGAAAGTCGCTTTCTCAGGTTTCGGGCCTTGCCGACATAAAGGACGGTGCGCTCCCCATCGAGCATGCGATACACCCCACAGTGCGTAGGGAGCGTGGCACACAGGGTCTTACCGTGAAAAGCATCGTCGAGCATATCCTGTCGATGACTCCGTGTGCCTCAGCCGTGAGCGCTCGTGATCGGCGGTGTTTCGACGCGGCGCTGCGAGTCTCGTAGCCATTCCCGGGAACGGGCCCAGATCAGCCGAAACGTCGTGGTGAAGTCCTCGGGCCGGTCGACCATCCACTGCGCCAGCGTTTCCGGGCTCGCCCACCGGCCTTCCGCGATCTCTTCCGGGCACAGGACCAAGGGTCCGTCGGACCGGCACAGAAACACCGTGACGAACTCCC
>JBOIDT010000034.1:0-5742 GCA_050740755.1 Gammaproteobacteria bacterium | reverse complement strand
TCCTCGGGCCGGTCGACCATCCACTGCGCCAGCGTTTCCGGGCTCGCCCACCGGCCTTCCGCGATCTCTTCCGGGCACAGGACCAAGGGTCCGTCGGACCGGCACAGAAACACCGTGACGAACTCCCAACCCGTATCGGGGCTCGCCTTCAGATACCCCATCTGGCAGAGCGGCGTGGCGGATGGCAGCCCGATCTCCTCAGCAAGCTCGCGAACGGCGCAGGCGGCATAGCTCTCGCCACTCTGCACGTGCCCCGCGACCGATGTATCCCAAAGCCCCGGGGCACATTCCTTCAACGTCGAGCGGCGTTGTACGAAGACCTCATCACGGCTGTTCACGACCAGAACATGGGCGGCGCGGTGGCGTAGCTGGCATCGGTGCACGTCGTCCCGCCGCATGCGGCCCAAGACCCGATCGTCGTCGTCGACCACGTCGAACAGCTCAGGATCACCCTGGGCATGATGGGCATGATAGGTATGATCACTCATGGTAGGTTGACTCGGGCCAAGAGATTATAATAAAGAAATCCCCCATGGTATTGCCGATCCCAACCGCGGCTCGTTTGGATCCGGCGGCGGGCATCGGGTGGCTCGGGCTGGCCTGGCCCGGAACCCCTCAACTCCCGATCCTCCACGCCGTTACACCGGTGCGGACCTATCTGCAAGGATAGCCGTGGACCCCAGGACAAGGATTGTCTCATCAGGACATGGACATGCCAAAACCCCCCCAGCGTGGATGCCCCGTGCAACTCACCCCTGCAACCGCCGCCAAGCCGTCGCTCCCGTCTCACGAGGCCCGTAGTCGCCGCGCCCATCTCGGGTATTCCGTTCCGGGATGTACGCGAGGCGTGGCGGTGGATTGGTCGCGGGTGGCCTTGTTCCGCGAGGCCATCGCCTCCGGGACCTATGATCTCAGACCCCGCCGTGTAGCGGGCAGCCTCATGCGTTTCGAAGCATCGCTGTCCCTCCGCGGGCGACCCCACCCGGTCACCGTGCCGCGTGACGACCACGGGGACTGCGCGTCGGCGGAGGACCTGTTGGACCGCATGTACGAGCTGCTCTGCGAAGAGTCGAACTACCTCTGCGCGGATCTCCGGGAGTTGGCGCCTGGTCGGGGCCGGCAGACAGAGACTTCAGACGAAGGGGCCGCGGACGGATTGCCGCCGGCAGCGACCGCGCGCTGACCTTGGCCTTCCCCGGGGGGCGCAACCTCTTGCTACGGCCTAGCGCCACCGCTCCCCCGGTCCGAACCCGAGCCCGGCGAGATCAGCCGGGCGATCGACGTCCGGGCGTACCGGCAGTTCCCAACAGCGCAGGGCCAAGGCCTTCATCCGGTTGCGCGTCATGTGGCCGACCTGCGCGCTCCCCCAAGGGATCCCGGTGAACAGCTCGGGGGCGGCCTGCCTCAGGCCGATGAGGACGTAGCCGCCATCGGCAGCGGGCCCCAAGACCGCGTCGTAGCGCTCGCTCAGGGCACGCGCGGCGGCATCGAGGTCGTCTGCGGTCAGGGCCGGGCAGTCGCTCCCGATGAGCAACGCCGAACGCGCGCGTTCCAGCGCCATTGACAGCGCCCCCGCCATGCGACTGCCGAGGTCGATACCCTCTTGCCGATGCAGCGAGACACCGTAGCGGCGGCGGCAGGCGATAAAGAACGGGTGGTCCGCATCGGGCGCGCACCAGAGCTCTATGTGCTTGATCCGGGAACCTTTGGTTGTCTCGATGGCGCGTCGAACCAGGTCCACGTGCAGTGCACACGCGCGCTCGGCACCCAGATACGGGATGAGGCGGGTCTTGACCTGTCCCGGCACCGGGGCCTTGGCGAATAGGATGAGGGTGGAGTCCACGTAAGCGCGCTAACCCCCGCGGCGGCCGCCGCGTTGGTGGTTCAACGTACCATGTCCCCGAGCCTGACTGAAACCGCCGCAGCGGGTCGCGTCGCCGGCCGAGCGCTGGCCATGGTTGCGCGGGACGGTTAGAATGACACAGGTTCAGGGGCCGTAGCTCAGCTGGGAGAGCGTCGCGTTCGCAATGCGAAGGTCGGGGGTTCGATCCCCCCCGGCTCCACCAAAGACCCTTCCGAGAACGTCCGCAGTAGTCCACTAAGCCCGCGCCCAAGCGGGTTTTTTTACGCTTCACCCGTTCTTCGCCGTCCGCGGCCATCCGTTGAAATCCGGGGGTAACTTGGGGTAACATTTGGGGTACCTGGCCTACCCCCGAGAGGTGTTACCCCCATGCCGCTCACCGATCGCGCGATACGCGGCGCCAAGCCGCGGGAGAGGCCCGTCAAGCTCCGCGACGGCGGCGGGCTGTACCCGCCGCTGGTCAACCCCAACGGCTCCCGCTGGTGGCGGCTCCGGTTTCGCTACGGCGGCAAGGAGAATCTGCTGTCGCTCGGCGTATATCCGGCGGTAGGACTGAAGGACGCCCGAGCCCGCAGAGACGCTGCCCGTAAGCAGCTAGCGTCCGGCATAGACCCCTCCGCGGCCCGCAAGGCCGCGAAGACCGCCGAGGCGGATAGCTTCGAGGCCGTCGCGCGGGAGTGGTATGCCAAGCGCGCACCGGGGTGGGCGCCATCCCACAGTGACAAGATCATCCGCCGCCTGGAGCGGGATATCTTCCCGTGGCTCGGCAGCCGGCCGGTAGCCGCCGTGACGGCGCCCGAGCTCCTGGCGGTCCTACGGCGCATCGAGACCCGCGGCGCCATCGACACTGCACACCGGGCGCATCAGAACTGCGGCCAAGTGTTTCGGTATGCGATCGCCACGGGTCGGGCCGATCGCGACCCCTCGGCGGACCTACGAGGAGCGCTGCCACCCGTCCGGGCTGAGCACTTCGCGGCCCTCACCGAGCCCAAGGCCGTAGGAGCGCTGCTGCGGGCGCTGGACGCCTTCAGTGGTACGTACCCGGTCCTGTGTGCCCTGCGCCTGTCACCGCTCGTCTTTGTCCGTCCTGGCGAGCTACGGAAGGCGCTTTGGGCGGACATCGACCTCGAGGCCGCTGTGTGGCGGTTCACTGTAACGAAGACCAGGACCGAGCACCTCGTGCCCCTGGCCGTGCAGGCCGTGGCTATCCTGCGGGAGCTGCGCCCCCTGACCGGGGCGGGTCGGTATGTCTTCCCAGGCCGCGATCCGAAGAAGCCCATGAGCGGGGCGGCGGTCAATGCCGCGCTCCGGCGCATGGGCTACGACACGAAGACCGAGATTACGGGCCATGGATTTCGAGCGATGGCGCGGACGGTCCTCGATGAGGTGCTGGGCTTCCCCGCCCATTTAATCGAGCATCAACTTGCCCATGCTGTGCGCGACCCCCTCGGCCGGGCATACAATCGCACGGCACACCTGCCGGAGCGCCGTCGCATGATGCAAGCGTGGGCTGACTACCTAAACGGCCTGAAGGCCGGTGCCGAGGTGATCCCGCTCCGGCGGGCTTGATACCGCCTATACCCCCATGCGGCCAGCCACACCACCCACAAGACGCCTACTTCCTCCTTCTGTGTTTGCGGGCGAACGTGATTTGCCGAGACTTGGCGGCGTGTACCGTGCAACAGAATTTGCGCGGTGCGCCGCGCGGGCGCCAATCAAAGAACCATTTGCCGCATTCGGGTAACTCGCACTGCTGAAGCCAGCGGTGTAGCCGGCGGTTACAGTCGAGCAGCAGCGCCGCCGCAAAGGCGGTACACGCCTGCACGCCATCAAGCATCGGGCGTGCGGTGCTGACCAATGTCCCCTCGGGTGTGAGCGTCCACGTCGCGTCCCCGCGCACGGTGTCTTTGAGCACTATTCGCAGATTGCCCCAGATGTTTTCCCGATCGGCTTTCGTGGGGCGCCGCCGGCCGATGGTGTCCAGCCACTCGATCAGTCGCGCGAGATCGTCACGGAAGGCTCCGAGGTCGGTCTCGGGAATGGTCTGGATTATTGGCGACTTCGTGGCCTCCACCGCTGGCATCAATACCCTCAAGACTTGATCCACGCTCTCTACCTGCCGCAAGTTCGCAAACTCCAGCACGGCATTGATGATCTTCTGTTCCACTTCTGACAACGGTATATCCACCCTAAGCGCCTCATTTTAGCGTTGAAGGAGTCATGCTATAGCTATGAGCCTAGATACGCAATTAGGTAGGGTAGTATTGGATGAACGACCAGATAGCCGTGTATACGATTTCCGGGGTGGCCAGCGCGGCTGGCGTGCCCGAGTGCACTATCCGAGACTGGGCGAGACGAGGCCTCATCCCGCACACCCGTGACAGCACCGGCCGGCGGCTATTCGATTCTGCCAGCATCGAAGCGGCCTCCAAGCTGCGCACTGAGCGGCGCGGCGTGCGCACCCGTCCATGACTAGCCGATTGATCAGGCTCGCGGAGGTGGAGTCGAGGTGCGGACTGCGGCGAAGCGTGATCTACTCGATGGCCCGCCAGGGGCGATTCCCTTTACCCATCAAGCTGACCCATCGATCGTCGGCGTGGATCTCCGATGAGGTGGACACTTGGATCTCCCAGAGGATCGCAGAGTCCCGCGGGACCCCTACCAAAGCAGGCTCGGAGAATGGCAGCTAACCCAGCGCCTAAGCCCACCGGCATCGCGCCCGACGTTCTCGATGCTGCGTTAGCCTACGCCGAGGCAGGGGCTATCTGCCCCGAATGCAGCTCGCGGGTGCCGCGGAGGTGAGCGATCTGGCCGACCGCCTGTCCTTCGGGGTGCCGAACGAGTTGCGCGAGCTGAAGGGCTGGCTGCTTTGGAAGGCCGGGCCGCGCAACCCTGTCACCGGGAAGTTCGACAAGGTGCCCGGATGGAGCAACCGGTTTCAAGATAAGCCGCGCCTAGCCCGCTGCGCCGCGGTGCCTCGAGCCTGCCACTAATGTCAGTAATGGCAGTGCCTCTAAAATCCAACAAAAAGTGCACGGAGTGTAGCATGGTCTATTGAACACCGCCAACGGCGGCGTAGCATGGCTTCCATTACTTAATGGAGTACGAAGCATGCTGCAAGAACACCTTTTGAGGCTGCCAGCCGTTGCGGCGCGGGTCGGATTCGGACGTTCGACCTTGTACGCGATGATCAAGCGCGGGGAATTTCCAAAGCCGATCGCCCTAGGGTCCCGAGCTGTAGCCTGGGTTTCTAGCGAAGTGGACGCCTGGATCGCCCGGCGGATCCTAGGGGCGCGAGCCGCCTCAGAGGCGCAGCCGGTCGCCTCATCCGAGGGCGGACGATTGAGCCCATAGTTCCCGAAAGCATTTGGGAGTATGTGTTAAGTGGCCAGGGTGGCCGTAGGGAAAGGAATCGAAGGGAGCCCGGCATATGGACGGCTGGAAATGGTCCTTAGGCAGACCCACCGGGAGTATCCGGCGGGCCGCCTGAGGTTTTCCAGCTTAGGCGCAGGACGCAAACCCTGCGCGGGAGAACAACATGCCAGACAAGTTTACCCCCACTGGTGGTTCATTTCAACCACCCCTCGAAACCGCCGACCGCCTCGATCTCGGGGTGCCGAACGGGTTGCGGAGCACGGCATGAGCGCCTCAACCGCCGACTGGGCGGCGCGCTACATCGAGAAGTATCGCCACGCGCTGGTCCAGATCCCGCCCGGTCACAAGGCGCCGCTGCACCAGGGCTGGAACCAGCTTGGCGGTTATGTCACGGACGCCGGAGAGGCGCGGCAGCGATGGGATCAGCTACCCGACCATGGCATTGGCGTTGTGCTCTCCCCTTCTGGGCTTTGCTCAATTGATGTGGATTCCCCCGAGCATGCCGC
>JBOIDT010000033.1:0-26518 GCA_050740755.1 Gammaproteobacteria bacterium | reverse complement strand
GGCCGCCCAGCAGCTCAACGAAGCCCGGGGGCCCCTGTTTCAATCCATCAACCGACGATCCAAGGCCGCTGCCTGATGACCCAGCTCCCTGCTTCGTCCAGACTCATACCTCTATTGGAATTGACTGAAATCATATATTTGATGACACAACCTCCGCAGAATGGGGCCTCATCGAACACCACTTTCAGAGGGCGATGCTAATCTCATAGAGTACGAGAGCTAGGTGCTGTAACATGCTCATATATATAGTCATAAAGAGCTAGTGTATACGCGACCGGGGCGACCACAACCGTGCCTTGGCGCAGCGGGGAGCCTCACGCTGTCGTTCACAGACGAGGCGGTCGAGCAGCGGCACCACCGAAGCCGAAGCGGCCGGCGAGGCCGGGAATGCCGACTCGGACGTCGCGATTCAGTGTCTTTTGGTTATCAAGCAGATCAATAACTTCACTGCAGATGAGAGTATTTCTGACGGGAGTGGGCTGCGTTGGCAAGACTACGATTGGCGCCAGACTGGCAGCCCTTCTAGACTATTCCTTTGTCGACCTCGATGCGGAAATCGAGAGCTATTTCGCGACGTCGATCGAGCGATTGCGAAGCCGGTATCTGACGCCATACTCCTTTCGCAAGGAAGCCTCGAAAGCGTTGCAGCATGTCCTTTCTCGCGAAGGCGGTCGGGATTGCGTAATTGTCTTACCACCGAGCGGACTGATGGACGGCTATTGGCGGGTTGTGAAACGTTCCGAGGGAACTATCGTTGTTATTCGCGACGAGCCGGAAAATATCGTGAAGCGCATCGTCTTCTACGACATCGACTCTCGTCCGATTCACAAGATCCTCACAGAAAAGGAAAGAGGACTGTACGTGCGCGAGATCAGGAAGGATATCACATATTTTGGGCGCACCTATCGTAGGGCTCACATCACGGTCGATATCGCTGGGTTGGCACCCGATGATGCCGCGCGCAAGGTGGCGGAAGCGGTCTGCGCGCGTAGGCTAATGGTATGAGCGGAGAGAATCCCGGCATGTCCACGCCATGTGCCGGGTTTCGTTCCTCAACCCAGCCTGACTACAATACTACTTTCCAGCGGTATTTGGAGGCGCGAGGCTGATCTCCCGGAGGGAAAGGGGATCTAAGGAGGTCATTTATGATCGCGGCCAGTACAACCGGATCCGCCGCTGGATCAATGTGGTCTCAGGGCACGGGCCACCAGGTCGATCCCGCCGGCGAGCAGTACCAGCATGAGGATGGTGTCGAAGAGACTCGTAGGCCGGAAATAGATGTGCAGGTTCATGATGATCCCGGCCACGATGATCACTGCCCCGCCGAACGTCATGAGCCATCCGAGGATCGACTTGCCGTTGAAGAACAGGATCCCGCAGCCGAAGACGAGCGGCACCAGCGATAGCCCGAAGGCATTGTGGCCCCACAGCGTCCAATGGCCGCTACCGACCGTGACACTGCTGGTCAACCAGTAGCCGCCGGCCACGGCCATCGCCAGTCCCAGGAGGAACTCACCGATCCCGCCCGGCGTACCGCCGGCACCACGTGGTCGCGTTGTCTGTTCCAGGGGTTGCATGCCGGCGCCCAGCGTCCGGGCGGAGCCCGCCGCGGTTCCTACTACATTGATTTTGAGCCTATACTATCCTCGAAATCCTTCAAGCCCAAATCTGTCAGGCCCAAATCTGCCAGGCCCAAGTCTGTCAGGTGTTCCCCCCTCCGGTATAGAGTCCCTATGAGCAGACTCCTCAAGACGCTGGCGAACATCGGGCTGATCGAGCTCGACGAAGCGGATGGCATGAGGCCGGAAGGCGCTCCGGAGGACAGCGGCGCGGCGCCCGGTAGTAGCTCAGAGACGGGGACGGGTGGCGCGGACACGGAGGACCGCCCCTACGAGCCCGCCCCGGTGGCCCCCGAAGCGGCCGCCGATCCGGAGGCCTTGGAAGGACGTCCGCTCGCGGACATCTATACCAAGGCGCAGCTCCCTCCCTCCGCCTACAGCGCCGAAAAACTGCTGAAGCTGATCGAGGGCCTGCGCACCTTGGACCCGGGCACGCGCAAGGCCGCCGTCCTGGCCATGGATGCCGCCGACGAGGACTGGGCGGTGGACGATGCCGTGCGCGACGCCGAGCACAAGATCGGCGCCCTGGAGCAGGCCGGCGCCGCCCTGATCGATGTGGTGAAGCGTGCCGAGGCGCAGGCCAAGGTCGATGTCGAAGCCCAGGACCGCTATCAACATGAAGCGACCTCCTCGATCCGCAAGCAGATCGCGGATCTCGAGGCCCTGCTGGCACGCGAGATCGAGAAGGTGGCAGAGGAGCGGGCCGGCATCCAGGCACGTCTACAACGCACCAAAGAGGCCTGCGGGCGCGAGACCACCCGTTTCCGTGAGGAGATGGCGCGCTTGCAGGAGATTCCGGGCAGCTTCGGCGCAACCGCGCCCCTTTCTCGATCACACACTCGATCGCACAGTCCAGACGGGGGGAAATGATCCTATGGCACAGTTGACACCGTTGGCGAAGGGATTGATCGCCGTGATCATCATCGGCGGCACCGGCGCCGCGGCCTGGAATATGGGCCTGCGCGATCTGCTGAGCGAGGGCGGCACGACCGGGGGCCCGGCCGTCGCCACCGGCGAGGCTGCGGTCGGACCGGAGCGGCCGGCCACCGCGGTCCCCGAGGAACCAACGAGCGCGGCCGAGGTCCCGGCGCCCGGGCCCCCACCCGCGGCCAAATCGCCGCGCGGCGGCCCGCTCGGGTCCGAAGGCAATCCGCTCAAGGTCTCGATCGTGAGCTTCCATGGTTACGCCCCCGCGCTCCTCGCCAACGGCCAGTCGCTCAAGACCCGACCGGGATCCCTCTTCGATCAAAAACGGGTGTCGGTCGAGTTCGTGATCCAGGACGACATCCCGACCTTGACGACCATCTTCGAATCGGGCGCCGCCCATTGCGCGTGGCGCACCAGCGATTTCTGGGCCCAGGAGCAGCCCAATCTGCGCAATGCCGGTCTCGATGGCCGTGCCATCGTGATCGTGGACAACACCCAGGGCGGCGACGCCGTGATCGCGCGCGATCCCGACCTGCAGCGCATCGAGGACCTCGCCGGCAAGAAGGTCGCACTGCTCCAGTACACGCCCTCCGACGGCATGGTCATCGACGCGGTGGAGAACTCCAGCCTCTCGGCGCGCAAGAAACAGTCGATCGATTATGTCTACATCAATGTCGACGAAGGCACAGCCGGTGTGCGCGCGGCCTTCGAAAGCGGCCAGGTGGACGCGGCCGCCCTGTGGGACCCGGACCTCTCGCTGGCCCTCAAGAAGGTGCCGGGCGCGCACGTGATCTACTCGACGCGCATCGCCACCAATCTCATCTACGACGTGATCGTGTGTGACCAGCGTCAACTCCAGAAACCCGAAAACGAGGCCGCCTTCCAGAACTTCGTGGCCGGTTGGCTCGCGGGGGTGCAGGCCGCCAAGGCGCGCCCCGAAGAGGCCGTCGAGGCCCTCATCAAGACCGAGGAGTTCTTCGCCCTCCTGGCCAGGGAGGAGGGCCGACCCTTCATCCTGAGCATCTTCAAGAACCTGGTATGGACCGATCTCGCGGACAACGCCCGCATCCTGGGCCTCTCCGGCGACACCAATCATTACGAGCGGGTCTATCGCCGTTTCGACGGCATCTACCGCCGCGCCGGGGCGCTCGCCAACCCCAAATCGCCGGTCATCAACCCGGAGGACTCCTTCGACTATCGCTTCATCAAGTCTTTGCTCGCCGCGGACGCGGCCGCGAACGCAGAGGCTGCCAAGCCGGCCTTCACCTTCACCGCGGCCGAGCGGGCGGAGGCCGCGACCCGCGCGGCCAAGGTGACCAAACCGGTCCTGGTGAGCTTCGCGAGCGGCGTGGCGGTGCTCAACCGGCGCGCAGAGAGCACCATCGACGAGGAAATGGTGCCGTTCATCGAGAACAACGGCTCGGCCTATTTCGAGGTGTCCGGCAATACGGATTCGACCGGTCCGCGCGAGGTCAATCAGCGTTTGTCCAAATCACGGGCGGTGGCGGTGGTGGATTATCTGGTCTCGCAGTGGGAGTTTCCCCGCGAGCGTTTCGTCGTGAGCGGCAACGGTCCCGATAAGCCGCTCTGCAACGAGGCCAATCCCGCCACCGAAAACCTGAGCCTGGAGGAGTGCCGGGCCGCCAACCGGACGACGCGCGTCGCGGTCCTGTCGCGCTGACCTCCATGTGGAACCCGTATCTTCCGGTCCCGGCGCGCCGTCGGCAACTGTTGGGGCTTTCCGCGGTGGCCGCCGTGGTGATCGTGTGGGCCATGATCACCGGGCTCGAGCTCGTCAGTCCGAACAAGCTCCCCGCGCCATGGGCCGCGGGCAACGCCTTCCTGTACCTCGCCTGGGACGCCGAAACGGGCCGCAGCCTGCTCTTCACCGCCATGCTGTGGTCGGTGGGACGAGTGCTCGCGGCCGGTCTCTTGGTGGTCGCGATCGGTGTTCCCATCGGTGTCATGATGGGCGCCTCCCCCTATATCAACGCCTGCCTATCGCCGCTCGTGGACCCATTCCGCTCGGCGCCGATCGTGGCGCTCCTGCCGATCCTGGTGATGTGGCTCGGGATCGGCGAGGCGATGAAGATCGTGTTCCTGTTTCTCGGCGCGGTAGTGTATTTGATTCCCATGGTCAGGGATGCCATCGTCGCGGTCCCAAGCACCTATTGGATCAGCGCCCGCGATCTGGGCGCGACGCCGTGGGAGGCGATACGGCACGCGGTCCTGCCCATCGCCATGCCGCGCATCGCCGATGGCATCATCGTCTCGATCTCGGTCATGTGGACCTACATCACCGTCGCCGAGTACGTCAACGCCAAGGTCGGGCTGGGCCAGCTCATCCAGAACGCGCGGCGCTTCTCGGCCATGGATCAAGTCTTCGTCGGGATCTTCGTCATCATCGCCCTGGCGCTCGTGACCTATGCCGTCATGAGGGCGATAAAAAAGAGGCTTTATCCATGGGAGACGGCCTAGTTCGACTCTATGCTCGCATCGTTTCCCCCGCGCTCTGTGTTCCCTCCTTTGAAAAAAGCGAGGCAGGGGGGCCCGTGTATGTTACGTGGTGCCCCCGGCTCGCGTCCGTACCGGAAGCGCCGGACAGGTCTGTCTCATAGCCACCTCCTTTTGTTGGCACGAGCCGAGCAGTTGATTTGTGAACGCGAACGTTGGGCTTCCCTCGGCCGAAATACTACAAAATGCGTCCGACCCGGTCCGACCCGACGTTTCATTTGAATTAAGAATGTAAGGATGAGCGCTCGGAAATCGATTGATCTCGGCGATGGCCTTCGCCGAGAAGTCAGCTACGAGGAACTGCAAAGCTTACTGGCCAAACATAGGGTCAATACGTTTCGGTCGCGAATTCTCCTTAAACGCTATTTTCCAACTGAGCTGGAAGCAGAGGATGAGGCGCGGCTTCGCTTGCTCAACAAACAACGCTGGGATTGTTACGTCGGAGCCACTGCGCAGGATGCCTCTCTTGTTCCCTATCGTTTCCCCCACAGAGAGCTTGAAAAAATGGCCCGTCGTCCGCGCGTCAATCCGCGAAGGGGCTCGCCCCAAAATCGGGTAAGCGACTTCACCGGGTGGATCTACGATGTAATCTATGGATGCCAACTAAGCCCCGAAGTGCTGATGGAGGGGAAAAGCCGCGAGCGACATGTTGCCAAAGTAAAGCGGCGGTGGCCGTTGAGGAGTCATTCCGACTGGGAATCGATCTATTGCGATCCGTTGGACGACAAACCGGAGGCATTAGAGATTTCTCTCCTTACAGTCAATGGCAGTCCGCTTTACGGTGCACCTGACTATGTATTTCGGCACAAGGCGACCGGTAGAATCATGATCGTCGAAATCAAGACAAGTGACCGCGAACTTCCGTCCGATGGATGGCCAAATCTGCGAGCCCAACTTTGGACGTACGGTCATATCGACCGCTTCTTCAACAGCACGAAGGACATTGTCCTGATCGGCGAAATATGGGGCAGCACTCCGATATCTTTGCGACATACATTGCGCTGGCACCTCTCAGACTCGAACTTTTGCGAGGAAAATGGCAAACTCTTCGAGATTTACCAGAATTGGGTGTGAAATGTTGGGGGGCTGGTGGATCGAGGCTGATGCCGTGGGCCGCATCAAAGCCGCGCCAAGGTGCCCTCGGTTCTTAGCCCGGGTAGCTTGGGGTGAGGAACGAACCCCAACGCTTCGGCTACCGGGCGCTCGATATAGATAAGCCTGAAGGCGTTGTGTGGTTCTGGATTGGTACGCACACCGAGTATGGCAAGCTACTGTCGTAATGCGGAATAGTTCCCGGTTCCATTCGGGGGGAACCCGCAGAGCGGTTCCGTCTTGAGGGGGTTACGGGCGCTCTTCTCGGGCCGGACGCCATCCGCTATAATAGGGTTCCGTTGGCGTCACCATGGTTGTGACAAGAGGTATCATCATGAGAGTCGCGGATCTCACTGTTGAGGAATTACAGACGCTGATCAGGAAAGTCGTGCATGAAGAGTTACAGGACATCTTCGCTGATCCTGATAAGGGGCTGGAGCTGACCGACGAGATCCAAGCTCGGCTCCAAGCATCCCTGGCGTCCTCGGATCGGATCCGGTTCGAGGAAGTGAAAGGAAAGCTAAATCTCGCTTGACCTATCAGGTTCAACGCGCGTAAGGCGGAAAGGTAGGGCGGAAGCCGCTTTTTGGCGTATGGCTGCCGGCCGAAGCGGCCCGTGCGGCGGATCGCTTTGCGGGGCATCGGCCCTACAGATGCCGCCCTTCCGATCGGGGATGGAGACGGCGTTATCGATGGCACGGCTTTTAGCAGAGGTAAACGCATGCGGCGGAACGCCCACAAAGCGGGCTTCCGCCCTACTCGCCTACCCAGGATCCAGTGGAATAGGCGGATTCTGCCAAGCACGCTGTGACACCATGCAAGCTGCTTCGCTGAGGTGTAAGATGCAAGTATGAAAGTCGCAACTGGGAGAGTCGTAGAGGGTAAAGTCGTCCTTGAGGGCGAGCCCTTGGCCGAGGGGTCTGTCGTCACGGTTGTGGTGAGGGAAGACAACGAGACTTTCGAGGTAACCCCTGAGGAGGAACGTGCGCTCCTTGAGGCGATCGCCCAGGCTGACCGTGGCCAGGTTATCTCCTGGGAGGAGCTACGGGAGCAGCTTCGCCGCTTCGGGTGACCCCTCCGCTGCGAATCGAGATTACCGACGACGCTCGGGCGGAGATCGCGGCCGCGGCGGCGTGGTGGGCGAACAATAGACCCTCTGCACCAGGAGCGGTTCTCCAAGATCTCGACATCACTATCGGTGGGCTTCAAAAAGCATGACAGCAGAAACAAGAAAGGCTTTGTAGCCTGCATCGACGGTGAAGGCGGCAGATCGCCCATGGACTCCCATCAAAACGCCGATAGTGAACGGCCATTGCCACGCCTTGCAAGTTGGCGAGGTGGGAGGCTGTTCCCGGCCAGAGCACCAGGGTCCCGTCGGCAGAGGAGCCCAATGCTGATGTATAATTGGGCCGAAATCCTCACAATCGGCGGCCCCAGCGCCAGGCCGCCCCCGTAACATCGACATGAACGCCGATCCCCGGCCCGCGCCGCCCGCCGCCGATCAGGGTGCCAGCATCGAGCTCAAAGGCGTCGTGCAGGAGTTTCCGCGACCCGAGGGTGAGGGGGTCGTGCGGGTGCTCGATGGCATCGATCTGCAGATCGAAAAGCCCGGCATCTACATGCTGTTGGGGCCCTCGGGCTGCGGCAAATCGACCTTGCTCCATATGATGGGCGGGGTGCGGCCGGCGGACCGGAAGTTTCCCACCGCAGGCAGGGTCTTGATCGACGGCATCGTCTGCGAGTCTGCGCACGAGGACGCCGTGATGGTGTTCCAGCGCTACGCCAACCGACCCGATCTCGACGTCCGCGAAAACATCGCGTTTCCGTTTCGTTTCAAGCTCTGGAAGCGACGAGTGGCGGCGCGCGAGGTACAGGCACGCGTCGATCGGGTCATCGCGGCGGTCGGCCTCACCGACAAGGCCGCGCTCTTCCCGGCGCAACTCTCGGGGGGGCAGAACCAGCGCGTGGCCCTGGCGCGCGCCCTGGTCCTGCGGCCGCGGATCCTGCTCATGGACGAGCCCTTCGGCGCCCTGGACGCGCAGATCCGCGAGGAGATGCAGGCCCTCCTGGTCTCTTTATGGGAGCAACAGCGCTGCGTGATCGTCTTCGTGACCCATGACGTGACGGAGGCCTTGGTGCTGGGCGATCGGGTCATCGTGCTCTCGACCCAGCCGGCGCGCATCGCCGACGATTTCTATATCAGCGAGCCGCGCCCGCGCTCGTCCGCCTGGCAGCGCTCGGGCGAGGCCGTAAGGTTCGAAGAGCGTATCCTCGACAAGCTCCACGCCGCCGGCGGCAAGGGGCAGGTGCGAGTGTCGGTATGAGCGCGGGTGCCATCTGGGAGCGTGACCGGGGCGCGGAGCCGGTTTCCTATGTGAAGGAGATGCTCACGAGCCAGACGAGCCTGCATGGATTCCTGGGCGCCCTCGCCACGGGTACCCTCCTGGCGTTTCCCTACGGTTTC
Organism: Gammaproteobacteria bacterium; assembly: GCA_050740755.1. GTDB lineage: Bacteria > Pseudomonadota > Gammaproteobacteria > JACCXJ01 > JACCXJ01 > JACCXJ01. The sequence goes on along the minus strand of JBOIDT010000033.1, from coordinate 17,902 downwards.
GGCGTCGCGACCATTCCGGTCCTGTGCTTTGCCGCCGGCCTCGGCATCGCCGCGATGTTCGTGCCCAATTCGGCCCGTTTTCGCCACAAGATCGATCGGGCCAAACGCGCCGAGCGCCGGGCGGAGGCCCGCGCCCATTTGATCGACGAGATCCGGCGGCGCGCGCCCGAGGACCCGCTGTGGGAACTGTACGACGGCTTGTGCCAGCGCTTGGCCTCGCTGTACCGGATGGCGCGCGGTCGTGAGGGCGGATTGAGTGGCGGCGATCTGGAACGCCTGGACGATGCGACCGTAGATTTTCTCGGACTGTGGCTCGGACGCCTCACCATGACCGAGCGCCTGGAGACGCTGAACGAGCGTGCGCTGAGAGAAAGACTCGGGTCGATCGCGGCACAGCTCGAAAAAAACGGCGAGCCGGCCAACCGCAAACACTTGCAACAGGCCAGGGCGGACATCGAACGCATCCTGAGCCGCCGCGAGCGCCTGGTGGCGCGCCGGGCCGGGGTGGAGGCGGCGCAGCTCTCGCTCGCCGACACCTTCGACGAGGTCTACCAGGGCGTGATGACCCATCCCACCGGCGGCGACATCGGCCGGCAACTTCAGGAGGCGGTGGAACGCCTACACATCGAGGAGGACCTGGACCTCGGCGTCGAGGAGGAGCTCGATACCGAGGGCCTGGTCGGAGAGGGGCAATCCCATGAAAGAGATCACGCGCGAAGGGCTGCAGCGGGTCTACGACTTCGAGCGCGAGAACCGCATCGTCCTTGACGCCTGCCGCGCCGCTACGGCCGATGTCCTGGCCGTGCTGCGTTTCATGGGGCGCTACGCGGCCTGGAACGGCCTATTCGGTGCCGGGGTGGCCGCGCTGGCCGGGAAGATCGGACGCAGCCGGCGTCTGTTCCTGGACCGCGCGGAACCGATCGCGGCGCTGGCCGATCGCAGCGTCCTGGTCGCCAGTTATTTCTTCGATGCGGCGCGCGACGAGTTCGATGACCGCGATACCGCGCATCGCGATACGCATCGCTGCCTGGCCCAGGCCCTGCTCAAAGGCATCCTCTTGTACGGCCGGCGCGCGCGGACCGAATGGAACGATCCCGCCTTCGTCAACGCCCTCCTCTGCGAGCCCGTGTGGCTACAGGCGCTCACCGCGCGGGTAGGCCACGGCTATTATGGTGCCATGAGCCCCGACGAGCTGCCGGCGATCTTCCGCTGCATGGGTTATCACCTGGGTTCCGAGGTGCTGGCCGATCAGGAGTTCTCGATCATCGACCTGGCGCTCGCGACCCATTGTCCGGATCTGGTCGCCGATCTCCGCCACACCGAGGTCGAGATCGCCGGGCGCCTGCACTCGGCCTACCGGTGGTTCAGCATCCACTCGGGGCATGGCGGCGCCGTCGAGGCCGAGCACTTTGCCTGGGCCACGCGCGGGGCGCGCCTGGCCTTCGATTATCTCGAGCCCGATCTCCATGACCCGCTGCACCAGCAATTGCTTCTGGGTTTCGTGGATTTCACCCGTGACCATCGCGAGTTTTTCGAAAACGTCAACAGCCCTTGATGTCGAGGAGGCGTACCATGGCAGAGATCAATCTATTCAGCCGGCTGAGCAATCTTTGGAAGGGTTTCGTGTCCCTGTGGATCGCCGACGTGGAGAAGAACCACCCGGAGATCGCGTACGAGAACGCCATCAACGCCATGGTGACCAAGTACACCAAGCTAAAGTCCGCGACCGCGGCGATCATCCGGCGCCGGGAGGAGATTGAGGACCGCGTCGAGCGGGAGCAGAAGCTCCTGGCCCAGATCACGGCCGATCTCACCACCGCGCTCGACACCCGACAAGACGATCTCGCGCTGGTCGTGCTCCAGAAAAAGAACGCCGTGGAAGCGGAGCTGGCCGGCCTGCAAGGCGAAATGGCCCAGGCCAAGGCCGATGCCGATGAGGCCAAGGACTCGCTGACGGCCGTCATGGCGGAGATCAAACATCTCAAGGCCGAGAAGGACCGGATGCTGGCCAAGGTGAAGAGCGCCGAAGCCCGCATCCATATCCAGGACCAGCTGGATGGCCTGTCCGTGGACGCCGAGGTCAAGGCGTTGGACAACGTGCGTGAACACATCAAGAACCGTCTCGCCGAGGCCGATCTCGGCAAGGAATTGCGGGAATCGGATCTGGATCGACGGCTGGCGGCACTGCGCCAACAAGGCGGGGTCGCCACGGCGCGATCGCAACTCGATGCCCTCAAGGCGGCGCGCGCGCAGGAGGCCGACGCCGCCAAGCGTTCGCTGTGACCGCACCCGCCCCCTTGCCTCCCTGGGTGGAGGACATCCGCGGCAAATACCTCGCGGGCGAGGCCTCGGTGTTCGTATTGCACCTCAATGTCTTCGACCAGGTGCTTCACGAGGGGCGCTATTACTCGGTCACGGACTTTCTCGGCCGGGTGTTACTCTGGCCCACCAAGCGCAACATCATCGTCTACGATCCGGCCGCGGGGGTGAGCCTCCTGCGCCAATCCGAGGAGCTGGCCAAGGTCGAGGCGCTCAGGCTGGCGCGAACGCCGCAAGAGGTACTGCCGCTCCTGGAGGCGATCTTGTTCTCGGCGAGCGGCACCGCCCTCATCATGACCTATGCCGGCGCCCTGGTCCCCGCCGGCGAATTCCATTTCCTGAGCGAGCAGGACCGCATCAACATCGTCACCCTGCACCGCTGGTCGCTCTCCAAGGAACTGGCGGACAAGGACAACCTGGTGTTCCTGCAAACCGAGATGCTGTCCGAGCTGAGCCCTTTGCTCATCGGCAACCCGCGCATCGCGGCCATAGAGGTGCCCTTGCCCGACGCGGGTGTGCGCGCCGACGTGATACGCAAGAGCGATGCGACCTTGGAGGCCACCGAGGTCGAGTTACTGGCCAAGCATACGGCCGGTCTGCGCGCGGTGCAGATCGCCGCGTTGCTGACGCCACGCACCTCCAGCGAGACGGATGACGCCGAGCGGCGTGATTTCATCGCGTCGCTATTGGGCACGGGTCGCGACGTCGGCAGCCGCGCGGACAAGCTCGCCGCACTGACCCGCGGCCTGCGGCGCGAGGAGATCCGGCATCTGATCAACCCCGATCAACCCCTGCCGGAGCCTGATCCGGCCCACGCCTGCGCCGAGGTGTTGGCACTCGTGCACCGGCGCAAGCGCGAGATCATCGAAAAAGAGTGCGTCGGCCTGATCGAATTCGTCGAAGGCGCCCACGATCTCTCCGCCGTTGGCGGCAACGAGCACATCAAAGCCGAGTTGCGCCGGATCGCCCACAGTATCAAGGCCGGAGAGCGCGCGCGGATCCCCATGGGGCTCTTGTTCGTCGGCCCCATGGGCACCGGCAAGACCTTCGTCGCCGGCGCCTTCGTGCGCGAATCGGGACTGAGTGCGGTGAAGCTCAAAAACTTTCGATCCAAATGGGTCGGTTCCACCGAGGCCAACCTGGAAAAGGTCCTGAGCCTGGTGCGCTCGTTGGGCCCGATCATCTTGATCATCGATGAGGGCGATCGCGCCTTCGGCGGCGGTGGCGAAGAGGACGGCGGGACCTCCTCGCGCGTCATCGCGCGCCTGAAGGAGTTCATGAGCGATCCCGAGAATCGCGGGCGGGTGCTGACCGTCCTCATGAGCAACCGCCCCGACAAGCTCGATGCCGATATCAAGCGCGCCGGGCGTCTGGATCGCAAGATCCCGTTTTTCTATGCCGGCGAGGCCCAAGAGATCGAGCAGGTCCTCGCGGCGCTGCTGCGGCGTCATGCGATCGGCCACGATATCGACTGGCAGCGCGATCGTGCCCTCGTGTCGGAGCCGCTGATCGGCTATTCCAATGCCGATCTGGAAGCCGTGTGCCTGCTCGCCCACGACCTCGCCCAAGAGCAATCGGGTCGCGTCACCGCAGAGATATTCCAAGAGGCCGTGGCCGATTACCTGCCGCCACGCGACACGCACATGCTGGAGTACATGGAGCTCCTGGCGGTCTTCGAGACCTCACGCCGCTCGCTCGTGCCCGAGCGCCTGCGCCACCTCAGCGGCGCCGAGTTGAACGAGCGGCTGCGCGCCCTGCGTGTAGAGCTACGGGTCTAGCCCGGATTTCGCACCGCACCCGGCTACGACCGCCGATTCGCTCGGGTGGGCGCCTGCGCGCGTGTGCGTCAGCGGCCGGCTACGGCTCGTGGCACCGGCGCGCCGAGCGGACGTCCGGGCCCGATGGTAGGACACCGCGCTCAACCTTTGGCCGCCAGGGCACGCGTGATGTCGGAAATGCGGCGGGCCCAGGGCCTCAAAACCCGCACCTGGGGCGGTAATGAATCGATCGCCGCGTGGGCCGCGCCCCGATCCGGGAAGGGCCCGTACACGACGATGTGCCAGTCCTGGCCGTTCCGTTGTGTCGTCACCCAGGCGGCCTTGGCACCGAAGGCATGGCGCCGCATGAAGCCCGACACCGTATCCCGGCTGGTGCTGCCGATGAGCTGCAAGACATAGGCATCCGCCGGTTGTGCGCGCAGCCAGCTCGATCCCGCGGCAGCCCCGCGTCCGGCCCGATCCGCGCGCTGCGGCTCCGGAGGCGCGGCTTCGGCGGGCGCCGCTCGCGGTTTCGTGGGTGCCGGATCGACCGATTCACCCGGTGGGGTTTCGACCGCTCTCTCGGCGACCCGCTCGTCGGTTCTCGGGACCGCAACGGGTGGCTCGTTCGGGCTGGGACCATCGGCCGCGACAGGAGATCGGTCCGCGGGTTTCGGCCGCGGGGGCGCCGCACGCCCGTCCCCGGCCGCTGGGACCGCAGGCAGCTTGACCGGAGCGGACGGCGGCGGCGCCTTCGGCGGAGGTACCTCGAGGGGGACGATACCACTCGCGGGTTTCGGAAGCAGTTCGTCGGTAGGACTCACGATCTCGTAGACGATGAAACCGGTCACGACCGCGAGCACGGCGGCCGCGGTATACAGGCGCCAGCTGCGTACGGCGGCCCAACGCGAACCCCGACCCGCATCGGGAGCCGGAACCGGGTCCGTGGCGGGCGACGGCTGGCCCTGGCCGCGCCACAGAGTCTCCCGAGCGACGGCATCGATGGCCCCGGGGAGACCGCGCGCCTCCTGATGGATGCGGTCGGCGACGACGGTATCGAGCGGCAAGAGCGCCCCCAACCCCACCCGTGACAGGCGTTCTGCGAGATAGGCACGGGTGTCCTCCACCGTGAACGGCGGCAGATCCACCACATGGGCGACGGGCGGGCTCACCGCCGCCAGCTCTCGCGCCTTCAGGACCATGTCGATCTCGGGCTCGCAGAACAAGACGATGCGAAACCGGTGCGCTTCCCGCGACGCCCTGCCCAGGGAGAACAGCAGCTTCAGCGCCTCCTCCGAGAGCTCGTGAGCGTCGTCCACGAGCACCACGGGGACGAAGCGCGTACCGGTCGAAGCGGCGAGCAGGTCCTCCAGGGCGGCGAGCAGGGCATCCCGGTCCTGGCCGCGCACGCCCGGATTCAGGGCCTGGGTCAGATCGCGCAAGAGCGCCAGCGGGTCGAGCATCGCGTTGGCCTGGATGCGGGCCATGCGCCAGCCATCACGGGCCATCGCGAGGATCTCGTCGAGCAGCGCGCTCTTGCCGCTGCCGCGCTCCCCGATGACATAGAGCAAGAGCCGGCTGTCGTCGATCAGGTGCTTGATGAGGTCCAGGCGCGGGCCGAGCGCCCGCGTGCTGAGATAGAAGCGCTCCGACTCCTCGTTCCAGTCGAGTCCGCGATCCGGCTTCTTGACTTGGCGCTCGCTCGACATGCCGCCCATCGGTGGCCGGTGTACCCCTACCATTCCTCGACCCGATCGATCATCGTTCCGCACCGCACTCCGCCAATGTCAGATCCAGGGCCGCGGCGTTGTACCGGCCCGTCACGATGGCCTTGCCCACGTCCTCCAAGAGCACCAGTCGCAGCGCGCCCCCACGGGCCTTCTTGTCGACGGCCATGAGCTCGCGCATCTCCGGCGCGGACAGCGCGGCCGGCGCCCGAACCGGGAGGCCCGCACCCCGCACCAGCGACTCGATGCGTTCCACGGCGGCGGCGTCGAGCCAGCCGAGCCGTGCCGATAGCCGGGCCGCGAGACACATCCCCGCGGCCACCGCCTCGCCGTGCAGCCAAACGCCATAGCCGAGGCCGGTCTCGATGGCATGGCCGAAGGTGTGGCCGAGGTTGAGCAGGGCCCGCTGGCCGGTCTCGCGCTCGTCGGCCGCCACGATCTCGGCCTTGTTGCGACACGAGCGCTCGATCGCATGCGTCTGCGCCACCGCATCGCGCGCGAGCAGGTCCCCGATATGCTCCTCGATCCACAGGAAGAACCCCGGGTCCCGGATCAGGCCGTATTTTATCACCTCCGCGAGACCCGCCCGGTACTCCCGTTCCGGGAGCGTCGTCAATGTATCGGTGTCGGCGATGACGCAGCGGGGCTGGTGGAAGGCACCGATCATGTTCTTGCCGAGCGGATGGTTGACCGCCGTCTTCCCGCCGACCGAGGAATCCACCTGGGCGAGCAAGGTCGTGGGCACCTGGAGGTAGTTCACGCCGCGCTGGTAGCAGGCCGCGGCGAAGCCCGTGACGTCGCCGACCACCCCCCCGCCGAGCGCGACGAGTGTGCTCTGCCGATCGAAACGCCGCGTGAGGAGTGCCGTGACGATATGGCTGATGGTCTCCAGGGTCTTGTGCTCCTCGCCGTCGGGGAGGACCACGGTGGCGGTGTCGTGGTCCGCGAACGCCTGCATCTGGCGGGCGAGGTACAGGGGTCCTACGGTCTCATTGGTCACCACCATGACGTTCCGGCCTTCGAGATGCGGCCGGATGAGATCGAGGCTGGCGAGTAGCCCCGACCCGATGTGGATCGGGTACGTCCGGTCCCCGAGATCGACCTCCAGCGTCTTCATTGTCGTGAGCCCGTGGTGATCTCGTGGACCAACTGGCGCACCGTGCGGCCATCGGTGTCGACGATGAGGTCCGCGACCTCACGATACCAGGGGTCGCGCTCGGCGAGGAGCTCGGCGAGGCGCCCCTTGGGATCCGCGGTGCGGAGCAAGGGGCGGCCGCGGTCCCGCCAGGTGTGCGCGTAGAGTCGATCCACCGATGACCTGAGATAGACGACGAATCCCCGCTCCCTGAGCCACAGCCGGTTCTGTGGCTCGGTCACCGCACCGCCGCCCGTGGCCACGACCGTGTTATGCGACTGCGTGAGATCGTCGATGACCTGGCGCTCGCGCAGGCGAAAACCGGCCTCGCCCTCGACCTCGAAGATGAGCGCGATGTTGACCCCGGTACGCTCTTCGATCTCCCGGTCGCTGTCTTGAAACGCCTTCCTGGTCACGCGCGCCACGCGCCGCCCGATCGTCGTCTTTCCGGACCCCATCGGCCCGACCAGGTAGATGTTATTGGAATTCAACACGATATACGGCGGCAAGCGGCGACGGCGGAGGCGTCGTGGCACCGGAACCGGCGCAGACGATATGCCAAGGGCCGAGGGCAGTGCAAGAGCCCGTCGGATGGAGCTCGTGTCTCATCGCCTCCTACGGGCCGTCAGCCCGGCCCGCGCTAGCTAGCTAGCACCGTCCGGTAGCGGGGACACCGAGGGGAGGGCAACGCCTGTGCCCGCGCGGGATCGGCTAGCTAGGGTTATCCATGGATTTCAGTCAGATACGGCGGCTACGCCGACACGTTTCGAGGTCTGAACGGGGGCCGTGGGCCGCGGATCATTGCGGGTCCCGCGAACTGCCGTGGCACCAGCGACAGCGGGGGAGGGAGTTTCCTGGTCCCCTCCCCTGCGTAGCGGGGGAGGGTCAGGGTGGGGGCAAGGCGGGTGGTTGGGTCAGGCGAAGGGAGATTGCTTTAAACAAAACCGCCACGGATCTCCGCACACGATCGCGAGCTAGCGAAGCGTCAGGCTCTCCTTCAGGACCTTGGGGGTGACGAAGATCAAGAGCTCGTCCTTGTTCCGAGCGTTTGCAGTATTTCGGAACAGGGTCCCGAAGTAGGGGAGCTCACCGAAGAACGGCACGCGCCGCACATCATTGCGATTGGCGTGCTCGTAGATGCCGCCCAGGACGACGGTCTCGCCGTTGTCCACCAGGACCTCGGTCGTGACGTTGCGCGTATCGATGGAAGGGACACCGGCGAATATTTGCCCCACCGCATCCTTGTTGACCTGGATGGACATGTTGATGCGGTCATCTGGGGTGATGTGCGGCGTCACCCGCAGGCTCAGCACGGCCTTCCTGAACTCGATGTCGGTGGCACCGCTGGAGGTCTGTGAGGCATAGGGGATATCGGTGCCTTGCTCGATCACGGCTTCTTTCTGATCGGTCGTGATGACCCGCGGGCTGGAAACCACCTCCCCGCGCCCCTCGGCCTGCAAGGCCGAGAGTTCGAGTTGCAGGAGGTAGCTCCCGATCTTGCCGACCGCGAGGCCGATCGCCCCGGCCGGGGTCGCGGCCGGGAGGTCCACGATAAAGTTCTCGAGGTCATCGGTGGTGAAGGCCGTGCCGGCACCGAAGTCCGTATCCCCGGGCTGCGTGCCGCCCACGACCACGCCGAAGTTGTCCGTCGAAAGCCCCGAATTCTTGCTGTAACCGAACTTCACCCCGAGCTCACGGGAGAAGTCCTGATTGGCGATGACGATGCGCGACTCGATCAGGACCTGCCGCACCGGCACGTCCAAGGTCGTGATGACCTTGCGCATCTCGGCCAGCTTTTCCGCCGTCTCCTGGATCAGCAGGGTGTTGGTGCGCTGGTCTACGGACACATTGCCGCGCTCGGAAAGGAGCTTGCTTTCTTCGGTCTTGAGCAAGGTGGCGACATCGGCGGCCCGGGCGTAATTGACCTCGATGAACTCGGTCTTGAGCGGCGCCAGCTCGGCGATCTGCTTCTGGGATTCGAGCTCGAGCTTCTCGCGGGCGGTGATCTCCTCCTGGGGGGCCACCATCATGACGTTGCCGGCCTGGCGCATCCCGAGCCCCTTCGACTTCAAGATGATCTCCAGCGCCTGGTCCCACGGCACGTTCTTCAGACGCAGTGTGACGTTGCCCGCGACGGTGTCGCTCGCCACCATGTTGAGGCCGGTAAAGTCCGCGATGAGCTGAAGCACGGCCCGGACCTCGATGTCCTGGAAGTTGAGCGAGAGCTTTTCGCCGGTGTAGCCGAATTTTTCCTTCTTGAGGGCCTGCTCCTCTTCTTTGGTGAGTGGCTTGACATCGACGGTCAGGACCTTATCGGATTGATAGGCGAGATGTTCGTAATGCCCGCTCGGGGTGATGACCATGCGGGCGCCCCCCTCGTGGGGGAAGGTATCGACTTCTTTGACCGGAGTGGCGAAATCGAGCACATCGAGCCGCCGGTCCAGACGCCCGGGTAGGGCGGCATCGGGGAAGTCGATGATGATCTGGCCGCCTTCTTCGCGGATATTACTGACGAGGCCCGACTCGGACAAGAGCACGATGATGCGGCCCTCTCCGGCCTCGCCGCGGCGGAAATCGATGTCCTCGATCCCCGGCCCGGCGGGCCTCGCGGGAATAGGCCGCGGGCCGGCGGGCCGTGGACCCGCGGTGACCGGCGCTGTCGCGGCGGATGGGACGGGCATCATCGCCCCGCCGCTGTGCAGGGTGACCACCACGGCACTGCCTTCGACCCGCAGATCGTAGGGAACCTGGCGCACCAGATTCAGCACCACCCGCGTCCGTCCCCCGGCCTCGACCGCCGTGACGCTCTGGGCCGGTCCGACGCCGATGGCGCGGTGGCGATCCGCCAAGTTGAGCCCGGTATCGGCGAAGTCCAGCGCGATGCGCGCGGGGTTGTCGATGGTGAAGGCCCGGGGCGGCTTGCCTGGAGGCCCGGAAAGCCCGAGCCGCACCTGCACCTCGTTGCCTGGTAAGGTGGTAAAGCTCACCTCGTCCAAGGTGAGCGCGGCGGCCCGTGCCGCCCCCGGGATCCCACTCAAGATCCCTATGGCACTCAAGACCCCTATGACCATCCGCAGGGCCACGAGCCCCGGGCTGACAACCCGCCCTCCGCCCCGGCGTGTACCACGCGACATTGTTCTATTCATACGCGACGCCTATGCTCCGGTTGATGTAACTTCTCTTAATTTATGATCTTGGGTCGACGGTCATTCGGTGAGCAGGGCCAGCGACGCCGGACGTTCGTCCCAGCCCCCCTGACCATCGCCCACGATCTCGCGGAGCTCGATGCGTTCTTCCGCGATCCGCGTGACCTTGCCGTAATTGCGTCCCATATAGCTACCGGTCGTGACGCGGTGCACCGTCCCGTCCCCGTCCAGCACGATCCCCCATAAGCTCCCCAGGTTTTGTAGTGTGCCGACCATCCGCAGGCTGTCGAGCTCGAAGTTCTCGAGCTCCTCGGGGTTATGGGTCTGGATCTCCTGGAGGAACCGGCGCTGCGCGTCGCTCACCTGACGCTCCGCTGGCGAGGCGCGTTTGACCTGGTAGTAGGCCTCGAAGGGGTCGCGTCGGCCGGCATCAGCGGACTGGTAAAGATAACGCTCGCTGGGTTTCATGACCGGCAGGGGCTCGATGCGACCGCCCTGCCGCGCGTGCACCTCGGCCACGAAGGCCTGCAGATCGCTCTGGTTGCGCGAGCTGCAACCCCCGAGCGCGATTGCGACACCGGCAAGCGCGAACCATGGCCGCCGCGCGCGACGATCTCCGCCTGGCATGATCAGGAGCCCGCCTTCTGGTTGACCGGTGCCGGCGTCCCAGCCGAGTCTTCCTCGTCCCCGAGATAACGATAGGTTTTGGCGGTCGATTCCATCACCAGACCGCCCTGGCTCGCTCTTGAGGTGATATGGATGTTGTGCTGCGTGACGATGCGCGGAAGATCGGCGACGCCACTCACGAACTGGCCGAACTGGTGGTAGCCCCCGGTGACCCGGATCTGGATCGGCAGCTCCACATAGAAATCGGCCGGCTGCTCGTTGCCGGGCTTGAACAGCTCGAATTCCAGGCCGGCACCGAGCCCCTGTTGCGAGATGTCGACCAGAAGGCCGGCGACCTCGGTCTTGTTCGGTAGCCTCTTCAGCATGTCACCGAACGATTGTTTGATGTCCTCGAGCTGAGCCGTCAAGGCCTCGAGATTGACGACCTTGGCGTGCTTGCCCTCCAGGTCTTGCTTGAGCGCCAACTCCTTCTGCTCGGCCTCTGCGAGGAGGGTGGTCTGGTCTTGCAGGTCGACGTACCAGCCGGCCGCTAAAACCAGCAGGCACACCAGCCCGATCGCCACTGCCTTGGCGGGCCTGGGCCAACTCCCGATGTTCTTGAGCTCGAGCTGTCGTAGATCGGATACGTTCATGTCTTGCCCCCCTTGCCCGCCGCCGAGCCGGCACCGGCGTCGGCCTCCGAGGCCTCTTCGCCCTTCTCCTGCACGACGATCGTGAAGTTGTTCACCCGCCGCTGTTCTTCGACCTTGCCGGCCGGCTTGTCGCCACCCTTGGTCTCAATGATGTCCAGGCGCGGTTCCTTGAACGCCGGCGAGGCCTCGATGTTGCGCATGAAGTTGGAGACGCGGGCGTTTGATTCGGCGATGCCCTTGAAGGTCCACTCGGTGTTGGACTGGGAGATTTCCGTAATGGAGACGCCGTCCGGAAGCGCGGTCACGATCTCGTCGAACAGCCGCACCACGACGGGTCGGCTGGTCTGAAGCGTCTCGATGGCGCGCATGCGGTCGATGAGTTGCTGCCGCTCCCGCTCTAAGCTCTGGATCTTCTTGATCTTGTCGTCGAGTATGGCGATCTGCTGCTCCAGATAGGCATTGCGCGCATTTTGCCCGTCGATGCGGCCCTGGTAGATCAGGTGCACCGTGGCGATCACGGCCGCGCTCACGATCACACCGAAGACCATGGCGGTACCAAACCGCCGGGTGCGCTCGCGCCGCCGCTCCTCACGCCAGGGTAGTAGATTGATCCGGGCCATCAGTCGAAGCTCCTGAGTGCCAGTCCGAACGAGATCATGAGCGCGGGGGCGTCATTCTTGATGGCTTGTCCCTTGATGCTCGGCGCCATGGGTGTCTCTGCGAAGGGGTTGGCCACCGCCACCCGCGTGCCGCACTTGGACTCGATGAGGCCGGCGATCCCGTCTATCGACGCGCAACCGCCGGCCAGGACGACCTGATCGACGGCGCCCACCTGGCTCGACGAATAGAAGAACTGGAGCGCACGATTGACCTCCAGGGCCATGGTCTCCTTGAAGGGATCGAGCACCTCCGGTCCATAGTTGTCCGGCAGGCCCCCCTGGCGTTTTGCCAGCCCCGCTTCCTGATAGGACAGACCGTAACGGCGCTGGATCTCCTCGGTGAGCTGCCGGCCACCGAACAACTGCTCGCGGGTATAGATGACCCGCAGATCGCGCAGGACGCTGAGGCTGGTGGTGGTGGCGCCGATGTCGACGACCGCCACGGTGTCCCCGGGCTCGAGGCCTCCCTCCCGCCGCAACATGGAGCCGACGGCGTTCTCCAGTGCGAAGGCCTCGACATCGACGACCTTGGCGATGAGCCCGCCTGTCTCCAGGGCCGCCACCAGGACCTCGACGTTGTCGTTGCGGGAGGCCGCGAGCAGGACATCGACGCGGTCGGGCTCGCGCTCGGAGGGTCCCAAGACCTCGAAATCCAGCTTCACCTCCTCCAAGGGATAGGGGATGTACTGGTCGGCCTCGAGCCGGATCTGGGTTTCTAGCTCGTCCTCGGAGAGCGCGCTCGGCATGGAGATGACTTTAGTGATCACCGCCGCCCCGGAGACTGCACAGGCCGCTGTCTTGACCCGTGTCCCCGATTTCTTCACCGCGCGTGCGATCGTCTCGCCAACGACATGGACATCCGTTATATTTCGCTCTGTGACGGGGTTACCGGGAAGGGGCTCGACCGCATAGCTCTCGACGCGGTAGCGCTGCTCACTGCCGCCGAGCTCCAGCACCTTAATCGAGGTAGAGCTGATGTCCACCCCCAGCAGGGGCATCTTGTGCTTTCCGAACAGTGGCACGCTTTATCCCCCCGTGGCGCATGTAGTTACGCCAAGTACTTCGGAATTGATTTAATTATAGTACCGGGATCGGTAAAGCGCTCGATGCCCACCGTCCACGCACCGCTCGTCCCGCCTTATCGAACCCCGCCTACCAAACTTTAGCCCAAGATCACGGGTTTCGCCCGCCCCCCTATGCTACGTCCCTTCCTAAAGCTCCTAGTCGTCTTGCTGACGCTCGTGGTGCTCGGGAGCGCCGCGAGCCTGGCTTATCTGGTCCGCCACCTCCCGTCCATAGAATCCTTGCAGGCCATACACTTACAGGTACCACTTAAGGTGTACACTCGCGATCGATCCCTGATCGCGGAGTTTGGCGAGAACCGGCGCGCACCGGTCAAGCTGGAAGACATCCCGCGTCCCTTCCTGCAAGCCGTGCTGGCGGCCGAGGACGAACGCTTCTACCAACACCCCGGGGTGGACTGGCGCGCCATCCTGCGCGCCGCCCTGAGACTCGCCATGACCGGCGCCAAGACCCAGGGGGGCAGCACCATTACCATGCAGGTTGCCAGGAACTTTTTCCTAACCAGGGAAAAGACTTATGCAAGAAAGCTAAACGAGATTCTGTTGGCCCTTAGGATCGAGCGCGAGCTGCGCAAGGACGAGATCCTGGAGCTGTATCTGAATAAGATCTATTTTGGGCACCGGGCCTATGGGGTCGCGGCGGCGGCCCAGGTGTACTACGGGACGGACCTCGACCACCTGGGCCTTGCAGAGCTCGCGATGATCGCCGGACTCCCCAAGGCCCCGTCCAAGCTCAACCCCATCACCAACCCGGAACGCGCCAGGGAGCGCCGGGGCTACGTGCTCGGTCGCATGCGGGACCTCGGATTCATCGACGCCGGCCAATACCGAACGGCAGTCAATGCCAAGGACCGCGCGGAGTTGCACGGCCACCGGGTCGAGGTCCATGCCCCTTATGTCGCGGAGATGGTACGGGCCCAACTGGTCGAGCGCTTCGGTTTGGAGGCTTACACGGCCGGCTACCGGGTCGTGACCACGATCGACGACACCTATCAGCCGGCGGCACAGGAGGCGCTGCAGGCCGGTTTGATCGGCTACGACCGCCGCCACGGTTACCGAGGACCGGAGGCGCACCATGATCTACCGCCGGGGGCCGGGGAGTCGGACTGGAAACGGATCCTGGCCGACTACACGAGCATCGGGGCGCTGCGGCCCGCTCTGGTCGTCGGGATCCGGGACCGATCCGTCATGGCCTTCAACACCGATTCGGGCCTCTTCGCCCTCGACTGGGACGGCCTGTCCTGGGCCCGTCCCTATTTGGACGACGCCCATCGCGGCCCCGCCCCGAAGCGTGCCGGCGATATCCTGCAGGCCGGCGACGTGATCCGGCTCTATGTCGATGACAATGGCTTATTCACCCTCGCGCAGATCCCCAAGGCCGAAGGCGCCGTCGTGGTCCTGGACCCCGCCAACGCCGAGCTGCTGGCGCTCTCCGGCGGCTTCGATTTTTCTCTGAGCAAGTTCAACCGCGCCACCCAAGCACGCCGCCAGCCCGGTTCCGGCTTCAAGCCGTTCATCTATTCCGCGGCCCTGGAGGCGGGCTACACCGCGGCCAGCATCGTCAATGATGCCCCCATCGCCTTCTACGAGCCGGGGCTCGACAGCGTCTGGCGCCCACAGAACTATACGCGCAACTACAAGGGACCGATGCGCTTGCGCGAGGCCTTGGCGCTGTCCCGTAACCTGGTGTCGGTGCGCCTGTTACGGGGGATCGGTATCAAGCGCGCCCTCCGCCACATCCAGCGCTTCGGCTTCGGGCGTGACGAGTTGCCACGCAACCTGTCGCTCGCACTCGGCACCGGGGGTCTGAGCCCGCTCCAAATGGCCGCGGGTTACGCGGTGTTTGCGAACGGCGGCTTCCGCGTCACACCGAGCTTCATCGCGCGTATCGAGAACGATGCCGGCGAGGTGGTGATGGAAAAGGCCCCGGAACCGCCCGCAGAGCGCGACTGCCGCGACTGCCCGAAATCGCCGTCGCCCGCAGCCGCGCCGGGCGGCGCCGTGCGCGCCATCAGCGCCCAGAACGCCTGGATCATGAATTCCATGCTCCAGGAGGTCATCGGTTCGGGTACCGCGCGCGCCGCCCAGGTCCTGGAGCGCCACGACCTGGCGGGAAAGACGGGTACCACGAACGACCACAAGGATGCATGGTTCTCGGGCTACACTCACCGCCTGGTGGCGAGCGTGTGGGTTGGTTTCGACGAGTCCACCTCGCTCGGGCCCAAGGAGACCGGCGCAAGAGTCGCGCTGCCTGTGTGGATCCGTTTCATGAAAAGGGCCCTCCATGGCGTACCGGAGGCCATCGTACCCGAGCCGCCGGGGCTCGTCACGGTGCGCATCGATCGCGACACCGGTCTCGTGACCGACTCCGATAACCCACATGCGCTTTTCGAGGTATTCCGATCGGATAGGATCCCGCGCCGTCATGCCGGCCTGCCGACCGCGCGCAGCAGCACCCGGTCCGAGACAGCGGCCTCCGTCCCGGAGCAACTCTTTTGACCCGTCGAGCCACCCGCCACGCTCCGGCCCGCGTACGCCCGACGCCCCTGGTTGAGCCATCGGGTGAGCGCCTGCATGTGGCCCGACTCGCGGCCCGCATCATGGCCGAGGAGGGCGTGGCGACGCCGGCCCAGGCGCGCGCCAAGGCGCTCTGTCGGCTCGGCATCCCGGCGCAGCGAGACGTCCCCGACAACCGACAGATCGCGGCGTTCCTGTGCGAATACCAGCGCCTGTTTCAGGCCGACAGCCAGGCCCAGGCGCTCCGGATACGGCGCGCGGTGGCGCTCTACGCCATGTCGCTCCTCACCGAGTTCGAGCCGCTCGTCGCCGGGCCGGTCCTGGACGGCAGTGCCGGGACCCGGTCGTGGGTGAGCCTGCACGTGTTCGCGGATGCCCCCGAGGACGTCGGGATCGCACTCCTCAACCTGGCCATCCCCTACGAGTCCGGGGACAAGAAGCTGCGCCGGGCCAATGGCCTCGTGGTCTCCCAACCCTGCTTCCGGTTCATGGCAGACGAGGTCCCGGTCGAGATCATCGTGTTCCGGCGTGCCGAGCGTCATGAGCCGCCGCTATGCCCGGTGCTCGACCGGCCCATGGTGCGTGCCGATCGCCGCCGGCTCGCCGGCCTCCTCGGCGAGCCGTGATGACGCAAAATTACGTTTACTGGAAGGACGATGATATATGGTTGGGATACCTCGAGGACCTTCCCGACTATCGGACTCAAGGCGAGACTGAAGAGGAATTGAAAGAAAATCTGATTGATATCTATAAGGACTTGACCGCCGGTACCATCCCGAATGTCCGCAGGATGGCCGAGCTTGACATAGCGTGACAAGGGCGGACCTGATAAAAAAGCTTGACAGCATCGGTTGCGTTTTTATCCGTCACGGCGGCAGACATGACTGGTATCAAAATCAAAAACCGCGAGTTTCTCAGCCTGTGCCGAGGCATCGCGAGATCAAGGACCCGCTTGCAAAGCACATCATCAAGATGCCCAGTGATGACGAGTAGGATGCGCTGCGGTACGAAGCGCATCTGTCGAGCGATGTCCCGCGACTGATGCGCCTCCTTACGCCTATCCAGAGGATTGGGGTGGCGAGAACGTCCCAAGTGTTGCGGCAGGACATTAACGCGAGCGATGCGGTTCCCTTCGGTCACCGCATCCTACAACTACTACCAATCTGCTCAGGTGATGCCATGATTCTCCCGGCATCGATGCCGGTGACGTTAGGTGAATGGTTCTCCGTGGAAATTCAGGCTAGGCGCGGCATTAGGCGCGGCAAGACTGTATCGTTTGTTCCTTCATCCAAATAATAGTTCTCTGTCAATGCATCGGACCAACCATCATCCTCTGTCAATTCATCGTACGGAGCATCATCACTATCATCAAATGATAAACCATAACAACCCGCCTGCATTAATGCAGTGTACCAAACGTCGCCGTCTTCCACTGGTAAACGGTCTTCCTCCCGTGGCTGGACGTAATCATTGTCTTGAGCATCCTCATGCTCAAATGATAAACCATCATCCTCCTGCATCAATGCATCGTACCGAGCATCCTCATCTTCCATTGATAAACCATCTTCTTCATGTATCTGAGAGTAATAATCGTTTCGTAGTTCTTCGATACGGGCCGCGTCTGTTTCGGCGAGCAAGTCAGCAATGGTGCTCCATAGCCAATACGGGTTCGTATCGTCGGTCCGCGGCCTAGCCAGGTTGCCGCCACGCTCATCCGGGGGCGGTAAGCGGCGAATGAGTGCTTCTGTCAACCCCAGCTCTAAGAGTCCCCTCGTGCCTATATACTCATGGTATGGCTGCCACGTCGGCGTAAAGTCCCAGTTTGTCATGATTGACCTCCTTGGTCAGTTAATTTCATCAGTCCGTTACGGCAAGTGGTATGCCATCCTGTTGCCTCTCACGCGGATGGAATACCCCCGCACCATCCTACGCCCAGCCTGTTGCCCACCTCGCGCGCTCCGATCCTCACGATCACCTGGGGGGGGCGCACATCGATGTGCAACCCGAGAGGCATATCAGATCCCAGTGTGCAGCGGAGCTACCTGGCGCGGCGCCAGCACCACGGCGCGACAGGCTGGGATCTACCCATAGCCCCCGCCGCACCGCGCGCGCCTCAGTTTCCGCCTGGGCGTAGTGTCCACGGTCCGCGGCTTTTCACAACCTCTGAACCTGGCGGAGAACGTGGAGCCCGGTGAGGGGCCGGCGCACGCCTGCATCCTGCGGGTCGCCCTCGCCCTCCCGTTCTCGCGCCTCTATGACTATCTCCCGCCCAGCGACTGTCCCAACGAACGGCTGGTGCCG